>CAYOSW010000065.1:0-1582 GCA_964406775.1 uncultured Gammaproteobacteria bacterium | reverse complement strand
AACCTTTGACGGTATCAAATCAGAGGGTCTTTCTTATAACGGCGTCCTCTATTTAGGCGGAATTGTTGTGGATGATAAAGTTTTCATAATCGAATATAACGCCAGATGGGGCGATCCGGAGGTCGAATGCATCCTACCGGGGATTAAAAACGACTGGTTTGAAGTGAGCCTGGCTGTATCTGAAAATAGACTTTCCGACGGGATTATCAGAGATAATTTATCAAGAATTGTCGTTGCCGCCTGCTCTTTAGGCTATCCTGAGGATTACTCAAAAGTCCGCGGCAAAGAAATATTAGGGCTTAACAATCTTGTTAAAGTTCCCGGTATTAAAGTATACGGAGCAGGAACGAAAGTAGTAGACGGTAAATATTTTGCCAACGGAGGCCGGCTTTTTTATGTTGTTGCCGAAGGGAAAGACGTTAGCGAAGCCCGGGAAAAGGCTTATTCGGCCTTAAGTAAAGTTTCAATTCCCGGGGATAACGGCGCAAACCTTCTTCATTACAGAAAAGATATCGGCTATAGAGATGTTGAGCGGATAAAAACTTCAGATAAATGAGCATTGAGCTGTACAGACAGGCACAACTTCTGGCTGAAAGAGCAGAAGCTTCAGACACTTCCGGCGAAAGAGATAAAGCCCGGGACTTATATTTAAGAGCCGCCGAGGCGGAGGAAATTATCTTAGCTCAGACTCCCGAGTCATTACCCCGCACCAGAACAATCGCGGCCTTATCGGCAGTTTCTCTATATTGGCGTGCTGATGCACACTCGGAAGTAATCAGAGCAGGCTCCGGTTATTTGCAGACTATGCCTAAAAGCCAGGTTTGGGCTGAACCGAAAATCCGGAGAATGGTTACCGAAGCTCAACAGGCATTAGCTCCGGCAGCGCCTAAAGGCTGATTCAAATTTTCCAGGGAATCCGGGTTTCGGGAATGTGGGTTCTTTCTACAAATTCAAAGTGCTCTCTAAAGGCTCCGTGTTCAGGCTCTATATCGTTTAGAATTGCGTCCATTAAGGCGATTGCTTCTTCTACCTCTGCAGTTTCCCTTTTTGTAGAATATAAGTCTGACTTATCCCTTGTATATCTATCAGCAAACCTCTCAAGCCAAGCCAAATAAGGCGCATCAGCAGGAATTAGCCCTTCATCAATAAGCAGCTCTCCGGCCATTCCAATCATCCCGAGTGGAGCATTGCGGTGCAAATTAAAGGTTCCACTTCTTACGATATCCGCCCGGGGTTCAGCAGAATATCCATAGCGCATACCGATAAGTCTTCTTACGACAGGATGCAAGCCCTCTTCAGCAGGGCAAGTTACGGTGTGGTGATGAGCTCTAGGCTGAAGTGCAATCATAAATTAGACCTATAATTATATCTAATCCGTAGAAACAGTTCAAATTTGCGGGTAATCTGGCTTTTTGCTAAAATACATTCTACTCTTTGTTCTTTACAAAATTCCGCAGGAATTTTGAGAGGAGAAGTAACGGAACGCTGTAGCAAATCTGAATTTGCGGAAGCGTAAAGTGAACTTCGACGTGCGGGTGTAATTCATCGGTAGAATGTCACTTTTCCAAAGTGAACGTAAGGG
>CAYOSW010000064.1:0-1931 GCA_964406775.1 uncultured Gammaproteobacteria bacterium | reverse complement strand
ATGGGTGTGTGTCTTGGGATGCAGCTTCTTTTTGAAAGCAGCGAGGAATTCGGCAACCATAAGGGCTTAGGGATTTTTCCGGGTAAGGTGGTGAAATTCCCCGATCAAAATCCGGCAGGCAAAAACATCAGAGTTCCTCATATCGGCTGGGATAAAATCAGTATCAGGAAAAAAAGTCCGATATTTAAAGGATTTAAAGACGGGGATTTTATTTACTTTGTACATTCCTACTTTGTAAAAACAAATAGTTCTGATATTATCGCAGCAACTACCGATTACGACGGAGTAGAGTTTGTTTCAGCAGTAGCCCGGGACAATGTCTTCGCTGTTCAATTTCATCCCGAGAAAAGCGGAATTAAAGGGCCGCTTTTATACAGTAATTTTGCCCGGCTCGGAAAATAATATGGATCAATATATAACAACGGGACTTAAGAAAACCGAAATAACTCAATATTCACCGAAACGCCAAAGGAATTTAAAAGTCCTTTACGGACTTCCTTCAGAAGTTAAATTTTGCACCAGATGTATCATTTCAAACCAAAGACCGAATTCAACGGTCGAATTTAAAAACAAACAGGATAAAAATAAGGAAACTATCCCTATGGATAAGCAGGGGGTATGCTCTGCCTGTCTCTATGCCGATATAAAAGACAAGGAAATTGACTGGAGTAAAAGAGAAAATGAACTTACTAAGCTATGTAATTTTTACCGGAGTAAAAAAGGTAATTATGATTGTATTGTTCCAGGCTCGGGAGGCAAAGACAGCGCCTACACATCCCACATTTTAAAGTACAAATATAAAATGAATCCCCTGACAGTTACCTGGGCTCCTCACGTTTATACCGATATCGGTTTCCAAAATTTTCAGAGCTGGATTCACGCAGGATTTGATAACGTATTGTTTACCCCGAACGGAAAACTTCACAGGCTATTAACCAAGCTGGCTTTTATCAACTTACTTCACCCTTTCCAGCCGTTTATTGTCGGACAGCGCCACATTGCGCCCAAATCATCGGTTCTATATAAGGTTCCGTTAATCTTTTACGGGGAAAATCAGGCGGAGTACGGACATAATATTAAAGAAAATTTCAAACCGACAATGGATCCTAAATTCTTTCAGGATGAGCTTAATCTTTCGCAAATTTTCCTGGGAGGAGTTAAAGCCCGCGACTTATTAAAACAATATAAACTGAATCAAAACGACCTGCTTCCCTATCTCCCCGCAGATAAAACTGCTATAAAAAAAGTCGGGACAACAGTGCACTACCTCGGATATTATTTAAAATGGGATCCGCAGGAATGTTTCTATTATGCGTCGGAACATACCGGTTTTAAGCCGAATACCGAGCGGACAGAAGGCTCTTATTCCAAATATTCATCCATAGATGACCGTATCGACCCTTTTCATTATTACACAACTTTAATAAAATTCGGTCTCGGGCGGGCCTCGTATGACGCTTCTCAGGAAATAAGAAATAAAAAAATCACCCGGGAAGAAGGAGTCGCTTTAGTCAAAAGATTTGATACCGAATTTCCCGCAAAATATTTTAAACAAATTTTGGAATATATGGATTTGACTGAGGAAGAATTCTGGACTTATATCAATAAAGGCCGTTCTCCTCATCTCTGGAAACTTGAAGACGGTAAATGGCAGTTGCGCAAAGCCGTATGGATGCAAAATGAAAACAGCTAAAAATATTTTACTTATCGGTGCCGGAAATATCGGAAGCCGTCACTTGCAGGGGCTGGCTAAGGTCGATTTTCCTCTTAATATTGAGGTTCTTGATCCCAATCCGGATTCTTTAAAACTTGCTAAAGAAAGATTTGAACAGATCCCTGCACATACAAATCACAAGATAGTTTTCATTCAGGATTTAAGCGAAGTTTCCGGGAAGATTGATCTGGCAATAATTGCCACAAGTTCAAATATC
>CAYOSW010000063.1:0-2039 GCA_964406775.1 uncultured Gammaproteobacteria bacterium | reverse complement strand
CACAGATATCCTGATCGTCACCGGCGGCCAGTTTGCCGGTGATTTTCTCAAGCTCTGCGATTACTTCAAGGATGCTGTATCCCGATCCGGTACAGACATTGAATATGGAGACATTGTCTTTTTGGGGCAATAGTAGAAGTGCTGCGAGGTACATTGCCGCATCTTCGACAAAAATAAAATCCCTGACCGGTTTACCTTCATTATTTAAAACAAATTCCCGGTCATTTATAAGAGCCGATAAAATCCAATGTATCAATGCGCGGTTTTTTACATCACCGTAGACATTGGTCAATCTCGAAATTAACAGTTTATTTCCGGACTTCTTTGAGAAGTTAATTAATTTTTTTTCCTCGGCAATTTTTTCCTTTTCATATTGATTGGCGAAAAAAGGTTTGGTTTTTTCGTCCTGCTCAATCTTTGAATTCGGGTATATCAGGATAGTCGACGCATAAAGAATTTTTTCAAATACTGCTCCGGAATCAATAATATTTTTAATTATCTTCTTGTCGGGGCGTGAGAGGATAACCAGATAATCGGTATTTTCCAGTAACGGAATTAATTGATCCCTATTCCGGGCGTCTGTTTTTAAATATTTTACACCCGGGATTTTTTCCGATGGAGAGGTATTGTTATAAAGGGAGATTATTCTGAGATTTTCTTTGGATAAATTTTTAATCAGATAATCGCCGATAAAACCCGATCCGCCGATAACTAAAACCCGCTTCATAATTTCAATATGTTATCACTTTTTGAATAGGGGGGAGTTTAATTGTCTCCAGAATTTTGACTACTTTTTGAGCGGTATTCCCTCCGTCATAAGGGTTGGTTCCGTTCTGGACTTTTTTAATGAAATTTCTGTCAAAAAGCGACTTCTCGATTGCCGCAATAATTTCACTGGTTTTATAGTCAACATCCAAAACATTAACCCCCCGCTCACGGTACTGTTCTCTGGTGCCTATATTAACCGTCGGAAGTTTCAAAGAAGGTGCTTCGTGAATTCCTGCTGATGAATTACCGACTAAAACTGAGGCAATTTGCATAAGTCTTAAGAAATCTTCATAGGCGATATGCGGATAAGCTTTGATTCCTGTTTTTTTTAAGTACTCAACGATTCTCTTTCCTCCGGCATCATTATTAGAATAAACCGCTAGTGCCTGAGTTCCGTATTTATCGTTTATTTCTTTAACGGCATCAATAGTTTCCTTAATTTGCGAGGAGACTTTATCTACCTCGGTTGTAACAGGGTGTTGGAGGATTATTATGAGCGGTTTATCGGCATCAAAACCATATTTATCTGCCAATTCCTTTTTTGACGGATATTTTATTGCGTGTATGGTATCCAAACTGGGACTTCCTACATTAAAAACAAATTCCGGATTTTCTCCGAGTTTAATTATGCGTTTCCTGCTTTGCTCCGTTGCCGCAAAGTGAATATGCGAAAATTTAGTCATAGCGTGTCTAATAACCTCATCAACCGTTCCTGAAACTTCACCGCCCTGGATATGAGCCACGACCATATTAAGATGCATTCCGGTAATAGTTGCCGCAAAATTTGCTCCGATATCAAATCCGGAAAATACGACATCGGGTTTAAGTTCCGGAAATATACCGGCAAAGGCAATTAATGCCTTTCCCATTCCCCTTACCATAGAAGCTCCGTCGTCACTGTCATTCTCCGTAAATATCGGAACTATTTTATCGATCTTGAAACCGTCCTCAATAATATTTTTTTTAGTTTCCCCGAACTTTTTCAGCAAATGCATACCGGTAACAATCAACTGCAATTCAAGTTTGTGTGATCTTTGAATAGCTTTCATTATCGGCTTCAAACGGCTATAGTCGGCACGGCGCTCGGTAATAAATAGAATTTTTCTTTTCATAGAAGAATTTAGAGAGGTTTTTCCAGAACAAACCCTATTGCCCTGTTGCCGAATCCTCCGATATCGTAATTGACAAAAACTTCTGCCAGTCCGTTATCATTTTTTATCTGTCTGTTCTCTTCGTTATCCGTTTTAACAATAATTTCAGTTATCAATTTA
>CAYOSW010000062.1:0-3112 GCA_964406775.1 uncultured Gammaproteobacteria bacterium | reverse complement strand
ATTTTAGTGAAAGGAGAGACGCTCAATTAGGAGAAGAGGCAGACAGACGAACTATGCACGATCTAGTAGCTGAAAGATTTTCACTTCAAAAGCCAGACGAGCAAAGAATAAGGGAGATTGAGGATCAATCAAGGATACTTGAAAGAAAGGGTAGCCCAAGAAGACCCCTCCAACCTCACTCACAAGACACAGGCAAGGTCATAAAATTTCCCGAAAGGCCTTCTCAATAGAAAATCGGTATTACCGGCAGAAAAAAGTCCTAGAATTTAAAGTAACACATTCAATAATGGAATAATTAGACAAATGACGGAAACAACCGGCATAAAAAAAATACCCATAGATGTTAAACAACAAGCCCCTGCAGAAGCAGAGCTACGGTCTTTCCTTCGCTTTAGGGGCTATGATTTGGAGGTGTCTTTTGGACCTTCAATAGATTGGATTAGGCAAATTACCCCTCCTGAGGAAGATCCTGAATTCGTAAAAATAGTCTTAAGGGCCCACGGGGAGCTTCAAAAAAAATTAAAAGCCGAAGGTGGATCGCCTAATGTTGGAAGAAAAGCTCAAGTGGCCACACAGATCGTTCATTCTATGTTCCCAGACTATAATCACGGCGAGAAAAGGATGAGTAAGGAGGAAGATATCTTAGAGCTGCCGGATGATTTAATTTTCCATTTCACAGGCCAGAGGGCGGGGTGGACAAGCAAAGAAACCGATATAGCTATAGCCCACTATGAGACTGTCCAAAGCCACCACGAAAAGCCTCTTCCTTTAAGCAAACTATTGCCTAATGCCGTTTGCAGCTCCCAAGCGATGCTGCTTAGTGGAATTCTTGCCCAGGAAGGCATCAGAAGCGTTGTTGCCGGGGGAAGGTTTGTAGAAGGATCCTATTTTGGCGGTAAATACACAAAGGGATATTCTGATGGGGAAGATCATTCCGTAGTAATTATCCCATCCGGGGACGATTACAGTTATCAAGACGAAAATGCAATTCTGGCAGACCCGGTTACGGGTTTTTCCCTTCCCCGAAGGGAGGCAAATGAGGAATACCACAAACGGGCTTTGGAATATGTTGAAAAACATCCAAACGCATTTTCAGTAACCCAGGAGTTTTTAATAATGACTACCTCTCAACTTTTTGAACCAATATAGCTCTTTGTTTCAGGTCTCGTATTCCATCATCCGGAGCAAAAAAATTTTAACTGACCCTTTTTGATCTAGTTGACAAAGGTTTCCGCTTTAGTGTAAAAATCAATTCAGCTGCCTGTAGTATTTTTTAACAAACAAAACGGAAAAGGATAATTTTTAAAAGTGGCAACAAGAGCAACCAAGAAAACTAAAGCAGCAAAGAAAACAACCTCGCAAAGCAAGGTTACGATCGATAGAGGCCCCGCAAAGTCAGAGAATTTCCTGGATAAAATCCAAACCGATCTTGAAAAAAACCAATCCTACCTTAATTTAATTTTAGGAGCTTTAATCGTTATTGTTCTGGGAGTATTAGTCTTCAATTATTTCAACAAGCCTTCAAACGATCAAACCGGAGATTTAGGACCTTCAACTCAAAAAATGATTGACGAAAAAGGAGATGTAACAAAAGAGGGCCTTCCCGGAAAATACACCGTTAAAGAGGGAGATACACTTTTCCTGATTGCTCAAAATTACTACGGAGACGGCAGTAAGTACAGTGAAATAATCAAAGAAAACAATCTTCCTTCCGAGAGTATTGAAGTCGGACAGGAATTAAATATTCCGAAACTGGATATGCCTGCACCTAGCGCTTCACCTGAGGAAAGTCCGCTATCAAGTCCCTCAGCCTCACCTGAGCAGCCAGTTATGGATGCTTCCAGTGAACCTGTAGCAAGCGCAACACCTGAAGTCTCTTCCTCATTCGGCAAGGGCGGCGCGGAAAATCAAACAATGTGGGGTGAAACAATCGCTTCTGATACTTACACAGTTGTAAAAGGAGACTGGTTGTCAACAATCTCCGGCAGAGCTTACGGAGATATAATGCAGTACGAAAAAATCGCCAAAGCTAATAATATCTCCGATCCAAACACAATCGAAGTCGGAACGGTATTAAAAATACCCAGGAATTAGTTTAATTCCCCCTTAAATTTTAATGAAAAAACTGCTCCCCAAAATTTTAGCTTATTTTTTATCCTTTGCGCTTATTATTTATCTCGGTTCGCTTTATCTGCCTTCCTTTTTGGAGAAACAATCTTTAAAAATACCCGCTCCATATAAGAAATTGGAAAATATCCAGGGAGTATCGGTAAGCTCTGAATCGGGCAAAGTTAAATATCCCCAGGACTACACGATCGTTCTTTTGGGCGATTCTATGACCGAAACACTGGGTAATGCCGATGAATTAAGAGGATACTTGAACGAATATTTCCCCGATAAAACGTTTGAGGTCTTAAATTACGGTTACGGATCTACCAATATTCTCTCTGCCAAAGAGAGACTGACGCAAACAACTCATCACGCAGGACGGGATTTCCGTCCGATACTCGATATCGACTTCGATTACCTCATCATCGAATCTTTCGGTCACAATCCGCTTTCCGAATACCCGCTGGATGAAGGCCTGAAGAAACAAACCGAGGCGCTTGATGATATTTTTTCACTCGTTGCAACAACCTCGGGAAAAGAAAAATTGATTTTTTTAAGCACAATCGGAACAGATAAAAAAACCTACGCAAAAAATTCCCAGCCCGATTTATCGCCAGAGGTAAGAAAACAATGGGCGCAGGAGCGGGACAGATATATTCAAAATCATCTGTCTCAGGCGAAGTTCTACGGAATTCCCGGTATAGACGTTTTCAGCGCGTCGCTTGATGGAAATGGAAACGTTAAAAGCTATCTTGTCCGCGATGATGATAATATCCATCCATCGCCTAAAGGAACATTATTTATCAGTAAAAAAATCGCAGATTTCTTAGTTGAAAATAAACTTATCAAATAACTTGGATGGTATAATACTCTCTACTTTGTGCTCGATGATTCTGCATTCAGGCCTTTATGGAAAGACTTTGGGTATGCCAGAATCTTCGATGAGCCTGCGGTGGTAGTTCAGTGGTAGAATGTCTCCTTCCCAAGGAGAAGGTCGAGGGTT
>CAYOSW010000061.1:0-3693 GCA_964406775.1 uncultured Gammaproteobacteria bacterium | reverse complement strand
TTTCGTTAAGGCTGACTTTGTCTTTTTCGATAAATGCTTCTGCCGTTTTAAAAATCTCACCTGTGTGCAAACTTTCAGGAGCAGCTTCAGGAACGACGGTTAAAATTATTACCGGAATATCTTTGGTCTCAGCCATCTGTTTTAAATGCATCAATGTCACCTCCCCATTCATTTCAGGCATCATTAAATCCAAAGTTATTAAATCCGGTTTTGAAGTTATAGCTGCATCAAGCCCTGGTTTACCATCGTTTACAGAAATCACCTCAAAGCCAGATTTCTCCAGCTTTAAGGCAAGTGCCTCTTTTAATTTAGGATCATCTTCAATAATTAAAATTTTTGCCATACTTCTCCTCGTATTTATGGCGGTAGCATCAACCTTCTTTTATTACTACCGCCTTATTTGTCAAAAAAACTTTCGGGCGTCACCTATTTACAATATTGATTAATCTTAGATACAAGATCATCAAGTGACATATTGCTTTTGATAACAAAGTCTTTGGCACCCAGAGCCATTCCTTTATCAATATCTTCCTTTTGACCCAAATTTGAAGCTATAATTACAGGAATACTTTTCAATTCGTCATACTTTTCGATTTCCTCAAGTACAGAAAATCCATCTTTATTGGGCATAATTAAATCTAAAAGTATCAGGTCGGGCTTGGAAGTTTTAAGGGCTTCAAGTGTTTCTATCCCATCTGAAGTCATTATTACATCAAACCCCGACTTTGCCAGTTTTGCCTTGTAGGCACTTGCCAGAAACTTATCATCTTCTGCCACTAAAATTTTCTTCTTAGCTGAGTTATCCATTTTTTTCATCCATAATAAATTGTTTGATAATTTTAATAATCTCTTCCAACCGATATTGAGCCTTTAGAAGATACTTTTTTGCGCCTAAGGCCAACATTGTGTGCACTTTTTCATTACTGGCTGAGTTACTAACAACAACTACCGGTATTTTTTTCCAAGCTTCGTTTTTTGTCATTTCATTCATAAAATCCAAACCATTCATATCTTTTAAGTAATAATCAAGCCAAATTGCATTTGGTAATTCCGGAAGGGAATTTAAGTAGTCGACTGCTTGTTGACCTGTAGTTGCAGTGACAACCCGAAAGCCGTCTATCTCCAGTTTTTTTGAAATCGCCTGAAGCAATAAAGCCTCATCCTCAATTACTAAAATTATCGGACTTTTAATTTCTTGCATATATTATGAATTTATACTCACCTCCCCCTGTTTTGATTTTGATCCTTCTAGCGGCAAGCTGATAAAAAAGGAGGTTCCCTTACCCTCTTCACTCTCAAACCAGATTTTGCCGCCTGAAGATTCCATAATTGCTTTAGCCAAATATAAACCCAAACCTGTGCCGTCCGTTTCCTTTTTTATAATATTTGAAGCCCTAAAAAATCTTTGGAAAATTTTTGATTGCTCTGCTTTAGGTATGCCCATTCCGTTATCTGAAACCTGGGAAATTATTTCGTTATCTTTTTTGGAAATAAATATTTGGATTTCCCCGCCGGTTTTTGTGTATTTAATTGCATTAGTCAAAAGATTTATATAAACCTGCCTCATCATTTTCGGGTCGCAATTTATTCTGGGTAAATTCTCATTAGCACTCATTATTATGTTTATATTCTTATCAGAACTCTTTTTTTTGAGTTCATCAATGATCTCCCTCACTAATTCCTGTAAGTCTGTAGGCCTTGGGTCGATAAGAATTCTCCCAGATTCAATACGGGAAATATTAAGCAGAGAATTAACCAAATCAATCATCCTGTCATTTGAGTCACTAATATTTTTGACAAACTCGAGCTGCTCGGCATTAAGATTACCAGCATCCCCCGCCAGGAGCATTTCCGAGAACCATTTCATCGCCGAAAGAGGGGTTCTTAATTGATGTGATGCAAGAGAGATAAACTCGGTCTTCATTCGGTCAACTTGCTTTTCTTTTGTTATGTCTTTAAAAACCTGTATGTCTCCAAAGTAACTTTCGTCAATATATACAGGAGTAATTATCAATTCAGATTCGAACTTAGTGCCGTCTTTACGGATGTATGTTAATTGAGATTTTATTGGTTTTTTAGACTTCTCAACCAGAGTTAGGGGCCTCTCTAATAAGGGTATTGATTTCCCATCTATTGATTCCGCCTTAACTATCTCTACAAATGATTTCCCTAACAATTCTTTCTCGGTGTAAAGAAGCATATTCTGAGCAGCTTCATTAATTAAAATAACCCTTTTATTTTTATCCTGAACAACAACACCTTCTCCTAATGCAAATAGCAAGGTTTCATCTCTTTTTTTATCCTCGGCTAATTTATTTTCAAGCAGGGTTATCTTGGTAATATCTTCTTCCGAACCGATAAATCCAATTAATTCGTTTTTTACGTCCAAAATCGGGGCTATGTTAGCAATGGCTGTGTAGAGTTCTCCGTTTTTCCGCCTATTTTGAATCGTTCCAGAAAATTTCTTTTTATCAATTTTAATGGTTTTCCATAAATCCGTATAAAATTCAGGCGTTTGCAATCCACCCCAAAGCCGCGGTGTTTGGCCCAACATTTCAGAACACCTATACCCTGTTATAATCTCCGCTGCTTCATTGGCAAATAGAATTTTGCCGTTTATATCCGTCAGAATTATATGGTTCGTGGCCTGACTCACAGCAAGTTTATAGTTCTGATATTTTTTAGATTCGACAACGTACATATTTTCCGCCTTATCTCTTGAATTGGAGATAATATACCCAATCATTGATGTAAAAATAATTCCAATAACGCTAAAAATTGCCTGTTGGGGAGAATAAATCCAGTTAAAACTTAATTCGTTATAAAGATAAATTAAAGTGATCCCAAAGATATACACAAAAACCGCAACCAGGGCTTCTGTTCTCTTTAAAAGGAAAAATGAAACTATCGGAAAAAAAAACAAAAATGAAGGAGTCATTTTTGCTAGTGAAGGATCGGCCAGTGCATAGAATATAAAAATATAGGCGCCATAGACAACAATACTTAGATTATTCCTAATAAAATTTTTATTCCGGAAAACCAGTAAAACTGCATAATAAATACCGGCCAAAAATACAACCATAACATTATGAAAAGGTACCTGCCAAAAAAGCAAAAGAAGCGAAACGACAAAAGCAGTCGCTACTGCAGCAATACCGAAGTTAATAAAGAATTTAAAACGGATATTATCTACCATTGTTTTTATTGTGTCTTGGTCGTTGTTCATAAGTTTATTGCTATAGAAGCGCATGGATAAACTTCTTCGAATACCATTTGATCATCCCTGATATTGAGCAAATGAAGTTGCCCGTAAACTGAATCAATCATTTCTTGGGGTCCGCAGATAAAAAATTTACAGTTTTGAACTAAAGATATATCGAGCAGATCTTTTATATTCGCCGGACCAATATAATCAATAACCGGAATATTATTTTTTTGGCCGATTTGCCTAAGTTCGTCAGGAAATATTTGTTTATCTTTTGAGAAGTTAAAATTGATAAGTGATATTTTTGGTTTATATTTAAGTTGTAAAAAAGACCTGAGTATTCCCAAAAAGGGAGCTATACCAACTCCGCCGGAAATCATTGTAAGGTTATTGCCCAGCTTTGGGGTTATTTCAAAAGCACTCCCAAATGGCCCTTCTATCTCTATAGATTGACCTTTGCCATATTCCAGCAAAGTTTTTTTATAACC
>CAYOSW010000060.1:0-4575 GCA_964406775.1 uncultured Gammaproteobacteria bacterium | reverse complement strand
TATGGCTTTAAAAAGATTAAAAATAAGCGAGCCGGGAAGCAAGAATGAATTGAATACCGCATTAAGTAAAATCACCGATCTTTCGGTAAGGTCGAATCTGATTTCTCTTACTTTTACGAATTCCTCTACCCTTTTCGGCAACCAGGCCGATTTGTTGGATTTTGCAGCAAAAACTCCGAACAGCTTTATTACAATTTCTCACGGGATTTACGAAACTACGATCTTCGTCAGCCGGAATTTATCCGAGAAAGCTCTTGAAGTTTTTAAAATTGAATCTCTTAAATTGAAGACCGAAAACTTATCATCGGTCACCCTGATCCTGCCTGAAAATGCGATCGACACACCCGGTATTCACTTCTCTGTTTTTAAGAAGCTTTTCAGCCGGGGAATCAACGTTTTTGAAACTGTTTCATCTTTCACCGAACTCACGATTTTTTTGCGCTCTGAAGATTCGGAAGCTGCGTTCGCTGTTTTAAAGAAATTAAATTAGGACTCTTAAGACTTGTTTTCTTCTGTAGACGAGACCGGAGGCTCAACGTCATATTCGGTAATGCTGTGCGAGGGGGTGACCCCTTCTTCAGCCGGTTCTTTTTCCTCTCCCCCGCTTCTTCCGATATTAATAACCTGCTCAACCAGCCTGTTTGAGTAACCCCATTCGTTATCATACCAGGCAAAAACCTTAAGAAAATCCCCGTCAATGAGCTGAGTCAGAGATAAATCAACTATCGAGGATTCACTCCGGCCGACGATATCCGAAGAAACAATAGGCTCATCCGTTACGGCAATAATGCCTTTCCATCTTGAAGATTCGGATGCCTCCCTGAAAACCTGATTTATTTCCTCAACGGTCGTTTTAGCTTTAAGAAGCAGGGTAAAATCGGTAATTGATCCGACCAGCGTAGGAACCCGGATTGCCCGTCCGTCAAACAGGCCTTTGAGCTGAGGCATTACTTCGGTTGTGGCAATAGCCGCACCGGTTGTTGTCGGGATCATATTCATAAAACCGCTTCTGGCCCTCCGTAAATCCCCTGACTTGCCCCCCGGAGGTGCACCGTCAACCAAATTTTGCTCGGCGGTAACCGAGTGGATGGTGGTCATAAGAGCCTTAACTATTCCGAACTTTTCATCAATTACCGCGGCAACCGGAGCTATACAGTTCGTCGTACAGGAAGCATTATTTACTATTTCCTGGCCGTTATATTTACCGTGGTTCACTCCGACAAGGAAGGTATCCACTCCACCGCCCTTTGCCGGCGCAGAGAGCACTACTTTCTTCGCTCCCGCAGCTAAGTGCTGTTTCATCCCTTCGGCGTCGGTAAATCTTCCCGTGCATTCTATAACTACATCAACTTCGTATTTTTTCCAGGGGAGGTTTGCGGGTTCTTTTTCCCCCACAATCGGATAGGATTTTCCGTCTATAACCAAATTGGTTTCATCAAAACCGATTTGCTTGCTCCATTGTCCGTAAGCCGTATCGTATTTCAGAAGGTGAGCTAAGGTTGAAGGTGCCGAGAGATCATTTATTGCAACAATCTCAATAACATCAGAATGATACTCCAAAGCGACTTTAAAAGCGTTCCTGCCGATCCTGCCGAATCCATTAATGGCGACTCTTATCATTTCGTTAAAATATCATACTGGAACCGAGTCATCTGGACAATATCCCAACAAAGAGCTGACTAGCGGAGAATCCCCCGGCTATATAAATTCTGTTTCAGAAGGAAAAAATCCAGTTCATTAATTACGTCATCCCGGTTCAGATCAAGCGATTTATCCTGAAGAGGCAAGACCAGATAAAAGGACAGTAATCTTGAGGCGTCATTAACCGATAGCTGGTTTTGGGCAAAAGTTGCAGGATCAGGAGGCCCGCCCGTAACCGTATCCATACCCAATATTCCGAACGGACCGCTTACGATCTTCACAGCTTCGCCGTTTTTAGATACGCCGGTTATCTCCAACTGATAGGTATTGGAAAGCTGGATATAGGGCAAAGAGAGAATCTCCTGAGGAACCAGTGTGAATTTTCCGACCTTTGCATCCAGATTTTGGGCAACAGGACCGAACAGTTCCCCATTAACCCACAGGTTGATCTGGGCAATCCTCTCAACGTTAAATGAGCTCCAGATAATATCGATCGGCTTAAAATAAGAGTAGTTTGTCGCCAAAACGGGATTAGTTATTACTAAAAGAGGTTGGCTTCCCGGAGAAGGTTTAGACGCGACACTTACACCCGGCTCTGCAACAGCACCGCTTAAGCTCAGCACCAGATCACTACCCGCTTGAAACAGATTTTTGTTATCCGAGTTACGGAGAAGTTCCGAGTCAGAAGTGATCTGCAAAACTGCTGTTCCCGAAGATTTCGGCCTAACCTGAAGGGTGGCAAGATAAATTTTCCCGTCAGGTTTATCGGCGCTTGTTGTTCCTGGATTCGGAATTCCTGCGATAATTGATGATACCCCGGCCACATTATCGGTTCTTACCTCAAGCCATTTAGTAAAAACCGAAGGTTGGCCAATTGAGGCTGAGTCAGTCGCAATCTTATCAACACTCACCAAATTCGGATCAAATTTAATCTGAGCTTTAACTAAATTAACAAGGTCTGAGGAGGATTTAACGTAAATATCAACGGGTATTATCCCCCCTTTAGCTTCCAGCGATAGCTTTGATTCAAGTATTATCCCTGTAGAAAATTCCGGAATTTGCTCAGTTACGGCCGCCTGAGGAGCCAGCTGTGTCCTCTGACTGACCAGATAGATACCTAAAGGAATTGCCAAAACCATCAGGGATAAAACAAAAATGCCGGCAATCGCCCAGGGGCTTCTTTTGGGTTCTTCGACTACTAAATGCGGTAACGGCGGGAGCTGTTCTTCCATCTTCGGGATCTAAAATTATTATATCTCATTAGAATAAATAACGCTGACCCGTTACTCAATAACCCAGCCATCGGGAACATCACAGGGAGTGGCAAATATTTCGCACCTTTTAACCGGATCGCAAGGCGCCCTGAAGCACTGTACCTGCTCATAGATGCAAGCGTTCGTCTGAATCTGAGCACAAACAGTACCGCCTCCTCCGCCCGTACCCGGCCCTCCTACCGTACCGTTTGATTTTAATATATTGATTAAGTATCCGTAGTCCAGACTGTTAATTATGCCGTCACTGTTAAAATCTATTTCCGGATTATTTTTAAAGAAGTAGGAGAATAAAATCGATAGGTCAGCCAAATCAACCCGTCCGTCTCCATTCCCGTCGCCTTTTTTTGTTGATTGTTTGGGCCTGCATATCCCCTGCTTGTCCGGACAATCATTTATTGCACAATATTTGGGCCGGTTTTCTGTATCACAATAATAACCTTCTTTACACTCGTTATCGGAAGCACAAAAAGCCGGAGCTTCTATTATTACGTCAAGACCTGATGAGTTATCGAGTATATTCGTACCCCCGCTCAATAGTCTGCTGGTTTTATCAAAAGAAAGATTTGCCGTACCTATTTTCATTGTTTTCAAAGTGATCGTTGCTAAAATTCTATTATCAGCCGTGCCTGAAGGAACTGATCCGGAAATCGTCAGATATCCCTGGTCTGCGTGAATCTCCACTTTCAGACTCCCGGGCTTAGGTTTTTTACAAACCATTCCGTATGCGTTACATACTGCACCCTCAGGCGTAGGTTCACAAATATCCCGGCATTCCAAACCCTGTGAACAGGAGTAGCGGTTTTCATCGCACCGCTCATTTTCCTTTTTGGTTCCCGTCTGACCCAAGCAAGAACTGAGAGTTTCCGTCATTGTCCATCCGCAATTTCCATCTCCCTGGCGTTTACACTCTGCCTGCCCGTAACAGGCATAAATCTCTCTGTATTCACAAGTTGTCATTACATCCTGATCCGAACAAACCGTACCGCTACACCCGGTCCGCTTGCAGGGAGCACCATTAGGAGTCGGAGTTACATCGTTTACGGGAGGCAAGTCTCTTCTTGAGGCTACCGGATTAGGCGTAAGTTCACAGGTTCCGGGCACATCAGCTATAAATTCAGGGAGATCCTGGGGTTTGCAGTAATAGCCCGTCGGACATTGCTGTCCGGTAAGTCCTCCACAGTATTTAGGAACCCCTGCTTCTCCCGTTACAACGGAGAGAACCTGGAGACGACCTTTATCAAAATTTACTCTCAAATCTACAGCGTCAAAACTCTTATTCGAGTTGAGAATAACATTAAGAACAACGTCCTGGTTTACTAGGACTGGCTCATACAAATTCTGATAGGAAGGCTTAAGGTACACAGATACGCCTGCCTGCTGAGCTTTCGGTTTAAAAACCTGAGCTTGTTTTACGAGGTAAATTCCTATGGGAATCAAGATTAATAAAGCGATGGTAATTAAAAGAGATATTAATGACTTATAACTCTTACCTTTTTTATTAAAAATCTCCGTCCATTTAGGGTCCACAAATTAAAGGTATTAAACGGGGGGTAGCTTGTCAATGAGGTCTATTGAGCAACAGATTGGTTTCTGAATTTCACAAGTACAGCCCAGTCTGAAACTGTAATTTTACCGTCCTCAAGAATATCGCAGATCGGTT
>CAYOSW010000059.1:0-5464 GCA_964406775.1 uncultured Gammaproteobacteria bacterium | reverse complement strand
CTCCGGGTGAGATAAATTCTGATCAGGAATTTGAAACTCAGGTTATAGTCAAATTAACCGACAAACCAAGCACGGTGTTTTATATAAAAGGTGCTTTTAAAAAGGAGGGCTCATCAAATTATTTTGGCGAAACAAAAGTAAACAGTGAATGGATTAAAAATAATGCCAAGTATTCAAAGCAGTTGAAAATTACTACTGACCAAAACGGATCGTGGGAAGGAAAAATTATTGTTAAACCGGGCGATGGCGATTCGGGCTTTGAGGGAAGCGGAGATTATCTATTCAGAATTGCAAAATATTCAGAATCGGGCTCGGGTCCTGTATGGAGTAATGATTTAAACATAAAGATTAATGCTGCATCAATTCCCTCAGCAAGTCCCGAAAAATTAGAAGACGAAACAGCCGAAGATGACTATGAAGAGGTTGATACAACCGCCAGTTTAATAGAAACACCCACCCGCAACTACGATATTAAGATCGCCTCGGTTGCAGGAGTCGCAACAAAAAGCGATAATATCACTTCAGAAGAATATATGCAGATAAAAAGCGAAAGAAAAGCTAATTGGCTGCTTATATTTTCAGGATTTTTGGTATTACTTTTTGGAATTGGTTTTGTAATTTTTAAAATCAGGGAAGGAAAAATAAATGCAGGTTTATAAAACTAAGAGTCCAGAAGAGACGCAAAAAATTGCAGAATTTTTTGCCTCTAAGTTTAAATCCGGAGGGGTTGTTGCCTTATCTGGAGAATTGGGGGCAGGAAAGACAACGTTTGTACAAGGATTTGCCAAAGGCCTAGGAGTCCAAGGTAAGATTATCTCCCCCACATTTTTAATCATCCGCCAATATCCAATACCGGATCAAAAAAACTTTTTTTACCATATTGACCTGTACCGGATCGAAAAGGTAAAACTAGAAGATTTAGGTCTTAAGGAAATACTTACCGATCCGGGTAATATTGTCGTAATTGAGTGGCCGGAGAGGATAATTGATTTTTCTGATTATAATCTCAAAATTAACATCGAATCCGGAAACGAATCCTTAAGAAATATTCTTGTTTCCCGTTAATCTATAGTTCAAGCAGTGATACTCTAGCGCCTAAGGTAAAATTATGAATCCCGGAAATCTTTCTTTTGAAAAGAAAAAACAGATGCTTAAAGCCGGTCTTAAAAATATTCTGCTTACTCTGATCAAACTGTCTGTCCTTATAGGGGATTTGATATTCATTGAAAACTATATCTTTCTGTTCGATTGCATTCAATTTAATTTCCAGCGACATATTCCAGCCTCCTTCAAACACAGCTAAATTTTTTATCGATCTTTTTTTAAATACCCACATTCCGCTCAAGCTGTCTTTGATCGGATATCCGTAAAGAAAGTTTACTACAATATTTAAAACCCAAACCCCAAACATCCTGATTGCTGACATATCCTGTTTATTCTTAAAAGGCAGTCTGTTGCAGGAAATAAAATCAATCCGGTTTTTAAGGAGAATTTTAATCACTTCCCCTATTTTCTCGGGCGGATATGAGCCGTCACAATCCATACAGACGACAATATCGCCCGTTGCATTTTTTATGCCTCTGGCCAGAGCAAAGCCGTAACCGATCCCTGAATCATGCCTGTCTTCGGATAAAACTTTAGCGCCCAGCTTAATGGCGGTTTTTGCGGTATTATCCGTTGAAAGGTTATCAACTATTATTACTTCGTCTACGATATCCGGAATTCTCTTAAAAACACTAGTAATGGCTTTAGCTTCGTTTCTACAGGGGAAGATAAGACTTACTTTTTTGTTATATATCATAAATTTATAGGTTTGTTACTGTGGCTAAATTGTAGTATAATTCAACCTATAATAGTTGTCCAGACAGTGATTTAGTTGTAGTTAAGGATCATTATGAACATAAAAAAAATATCTATCCTCATACTTCTATTTTTTATAAGTATTTCTATAGTTTTGTTCAGTATTATCAGGTATAAACCCTTCGCTTACTATATTAACGGCTTTAATATTCAGCCCGGGACTTATTCCATAAGCCTGAACAAGACCGACTTCTCTGAACAAATCCTCAGGCTCTCGTCTTTTGACGATTATTTCTATGCAAACGGAACTAAAGATCATCCGATATCGAGTAAAGATTTTAAAGCTTCACAGGATAACACAGGATTTATCAATAAATTTTTAAACGGACGGTTATTGAGTAAGACCAGGGTTTCCTGGAATATGGAGTCGGAAACGGGCATTAAAGTAAATTACCGGATTGAAAATCTGTCTCAAAACGAATTTAAGGTTACGCGATCTATTGAAAATCCCGGATCAAAAATTGATGCAATCGGACAATCAGTTTTGATTTGCCCCGAATGTCTTATCACCGATGATAAGTCAAGAGTATTTTTAAATCCCGAGTTATTAACAGATGAAAAACTAAAACTTATTTCTTCTTTAAATTTTTCTCCCGTTATATTGAGCCATAATCTGTTACCGAATGATGTTGAAAAAATAACCGTAATAGACAGACAAAAAAACAGGAAAGCAACTTTATATCCTCAGGGAAGTCTTGAAATTTACTATTATGAGAATTGGCAGGTTCTGGAATTTAAAACCTGGCTCGGAGATCAAAGTTCGGTTTCTCAAACATTCCGCCTGGATTAAATATGCTTACCGATCTTATTGCCTCCATCTCTTTTTATCTTTTACCTTTTGTTTTGGGAAGAATATTTTTCAGGAAAACAGTTTTTGCGTTTATAAACGGATTCCTAATCTGGTATGCAATCAGCCTTTTTTCCGGTTATATTTTCCCCCGGTCTTTTGACGCAGTAACACAAATTACCGCATTATTAGCTGTAACAGGAGCGTTGATTAGGATATGGATTGATATGCTTGGTAGTAAAAAGCATCTTTCGGGTAAAATGATATCTGAAAAAATTTACAGTATAGTACTCCCGCTCTTCCTGATTTCAGCGTTTTCAGTTTTCATATATTTCTTTGTATGGAAGCTTTATACCCCTTACCCTATGCAGTTAAATTGGGATATTTACGAACATATAACTCTTGCAAATGTAATAAGCCAAGGTTCTGTTTCAGTCCTTCCTTCGTTTCTGTCAGATACTTTTACATTTAACGGCTACACTACGCTGTTTCAAACTGCGCTCGCCATACCTAAAAGTCTTTTTCATACCAGTCTAATGGGTGTATATTGGTGGATTGAGTATTGGCATTATTTACTGACAATTCTTGCAACATATTTTTTAACTCAAAAGATTTTCAGAAAAAAAGAACTCAGTTTGTTTTCTGCTGTTGCAAGCGGTCTGATATATGAATCAAGCATTGTATACAGCAATCTTTTCTTAATACCTCAAACTTTAGCTGCAGTTCTGGGAATTCTATTATTAGGTGAGATTATTAATAACTCTGATTATACCGAGATACAAATTCCCATAATCAGAAGTATTATCAAGTCAGTACCTGTTATTATTTCCCTGGCAACAATTTTCTTCCTTCATTTTGTTATCGGCCTGGCTGTTATTTGTGTAATCGTGTCGTATTGGCTATTTAATAATAAGTATTTAAAACCGCACCTCAATAAAACGATTCTTATATTAATGGTCGTACTTTTCGCAGTATTAGGTGCAAGGTTTTTCGGAGGTATCGATTTAACGGGACGGGAGGAGGCTGATTATTTTAATCTTAGTCTTTTTAAACTTGCAGATATTTTTGTGGACTGGTATGGACTGACTCTTATATTTATTGTGCCGGGAATTTATGGAATATTTAAATCTGATGACCCCATTACAAAAAAAATATTGATACTTGGGCTTGCTTCAACCATCGTCTCTTTAGCTCCCTTTGCCTATTTTCTTAAGTATTATGTAATAGCGCGGTATCTCGTAAATATAATTCTGGTCTTCGGATTTTTTTACACTATCAAAAACTTTACTCCTATAGTCAGATATATCACCGAAGGGTGGATGATTTTAGTATTTGCTTTAATTTTTTTTGTGAACATAAATACATATCAAAATTTTCTCCTCTTTTCAGGATTTATTTCTCATATCTCCGATAAAGAACTTGAGACATCAAAATGGCTAAATGAAAACTATATTTCTTCAGAAACATTGCTGATCAGCGACCCGTCAACCAGTTATATTCTTGAGGCTGCATCCGGAATAAATTCTCCCGGTGGCGCATATATGTCAGCAAATAACAGGATGAATCTGATTAATATCAACAACAGTCTGCATCCGGATATAGTTAAGGCAAGTCTTAAGGAGGTTTCCGACAGAAACACGGCTCCGGATAAAATCAACCACAGACTATTTGTTGCCAGCGGCCGGTATTTTGCCTGGCAAGAACTCCCCGAGAAGGAAAAGAAAAGCTTTTATTTTAATATATGGTCCCCGAAATTAATTAAAGAGCAGGATGTTGCCTTTTTAAGGATGCTCTCGCAAAGCGGTAACTTTAAGATTGTTTATCAGAACAATGAATTAATAATTTTTGAAATTGAATGAAAAAAATAAATATATTGTTGCTAACGCCTTTTTTTCATCCGCATATCGGAGGCAGTCAAAGATATATGGAGGAAATTTATTCGGAATTAATTAAAAGACACCGTGAAGTTTCGGTCGATGTTTTATGCTATAACACCGACGGAGTCAGCAAAGCAAGCAGTTACCGGGGATTAAATATCACCAGAATAAATAGTCTGAATATAATTACCGGTCAGTTTGCTCTACCTGATCCGGTATCACTAATCAAATACTTATATCAAAACCGCCACAAATACGATCTGATTCATTGTTCAACCAGGTTTTTTGATACCGCCTGGTGGGGACCTTTCTATGCGCGTTTAATTAATAAACCTGTTCTTCTTACGGATCACTGTGCTTACCACCCAGGCCACCGGAATTTTCTAATATCTTACATATCAGAATTAGTTGATTTAACAGTAGTTAAATATACCCTGAGTTTTTATACCAAAATAATTTCAACAAATTATGCAACTAAAGAATTTATCAGATCGGTATTCCGGCAAAACTCGGAAGTAATTTACGGAGGTATAGATTCGCAAGTTTTTAAACCTTCTCTGAAAAAAGTCCGGCAACTTCATATAATTTTTGTCGGCAGAATGATCGATTCAAAAGGTGTACGGCTTTTATTCAACTGTGCCAGAACAAATCCTAAAATAAAATTTACTTTTGCCGGGCCCGGTTATTTAAAGCAGGATTTACGCGAACTCATTAATAAACAAAATCTCCGCAATATTAATATTCCGGGCAAACTGAAAAAAAATGAAGTAGCTGATCTGATGAGAAATGCCGATATACTAGTTCATCCTTCGTTCCATTCGGAAGGCTTCCCTAATATCCTAACAGAAGCAGGCGCCTCAAGACTGGCAGTTATCGCAACTGATACAGGAGGAACTGGAGAAATTATTCTTGACAAAAAAACGGGAATATTAATTGAACC
>CAYOSW010000058.1:0-5677 GCA_964406775.1 uncultured Gammaproteobacteria bacterium | reverse complement strand
CTAACGTGTTCGTGAACCTGTTTTTTATCTGCTCTTCCCGCCCCGGCTACCATCAATTTCACTGCCGGCCCTGTATATTCGGTTATGGGGATACCGGCCATACCCGCGGAAAGCAATATGATTCCCCTGGCCTGTCCGACAGCGATTGCTGTTTTGGAATTAGCTCCAAAAAATAACATCTCTATAGCTAGTTGGTGAGGGGTAAATTTTTCTATAACCCCGCTTATCTCGTGGAATAACTGAACAAGCCTTTTTTCCATAGGCGTATCTTTTGGGGTCGACACAAAACCGTAATCAACCAATTCGATGTTGTATTCAAATTCCCTAGACATTATGTCATCGGGAACATCTATAACTCCATATCCTGTGCTGGCAGTCCCCGGGTCAATGCCCAAAATTCTCATATTTGATTTAAAAGGGCTTCAGGAATATCAAAATTTGCATAAATTTTCTGAATATCGTCGTGAGACTCCAACTTTTCCGTGAATGCTAAAACTTTGTCAGCCGTTTCTTGATCGGTTATCTCGGTGATGATTGTGGGCTTCATAATAATTTCTGACGATTCAATATTAAAACCTACCCGTTTTAACTCGTCTGTAACCGCCGAAACAGTTGAAGGCTCACAATAAACAGAGTATTTAACTTTACCATCTTCCTCAAAATCTTCAACCTCGTCCGCTCCCCCATCTATAATTTCTAAAATTTCTTCCTGTAAATCCCCGCCTTTCCCCTCAACTCTAATTGCCCCCAGTTTGGAAAACATATATGCAGTACTCCCCTGCCCTCCCAAAGCCCCACCGCTCCGGTCAAATAGATTTTTCATCTCCTGAAGAGTTCTTAATTTATTATCCGTAACGGCCTCAGCCAAAAAGGCAACTTTTCCCGGCCCGAACCCTTCATAAACTACTTCTTCTAAAGTCTGTCCGGGCAACTTACCTAACCCCCGGTCAATCGCCCTTTGAATATTCTCTTTGGGCATATTTACTGATCGGGCTTCCTCAAGTGCCATCCGGAGCCTGGGATTTGATTCCGCATCCCCGGATCCCCCGAGTTTTGCGGCAATAGTTATAGCATTTCCCACTTTTGTAAAGGTAAGGCCTCGTTTTGCATCGGCAGCCCCTTTTGCTCTTTTAATAGTTGACCACTTACTATGACCACTCATAAAAATAGCTCCTTTCGCGGCCGACTACAAGGTTTTGCGAGCAACACAGTAAAATTCTGAATACTGTAGTGCGAGCAAGTCCTTATCGTTGACCAATTGCTGTGACCTAACATAAATCGAGATTATACATCCTCGCATCCCTTTCTTGCCAGTTGACAATTTTTAAAGTTTTTTCTTATACTCTACCATCAATGAATGACGAGACCCCCTCGCCGGCTAGTTTGCATAGAATAGCGATCGACGCCGCAATTTCCTGCAATTGGAAAACCGCAATCGAATTAAACGAGCAAATTCTTCAATCCGAGCCTAAAAATACCGAAGTTTTAAACAGACTGGCCAAGGCTCATTTTGAAACCGGCAGTTATTCTGCAGCGAAGAAAATATACAATCAGGTTCTGGAGATCGATCCCTATAATACAATTGCCCAAAAAAACCTGAAAAAAGTTGCCTCATTAAAAAAGGACAGCGTAAATTTATCCTCCCAATCAATGAGTCTGTCACCATCTATGTTTCTTGAGGAGCCGGGCGTAACCACTCTCGTTAATCTAGTTAAAGTTGCAGAGCCTCAAAAATTGTTAAAACTCTCCCCCGGTACGGTCGTCAGTTTAGTCCCCAAAAAGCGCGGAGTTTCGGTAACTGATTCAGGCAATATTTATTTGGGAGCTTTTCCTGATGATAGCGCTTTCCATTTATTAAAGCTTTTAAAGGGCGGAAATAAATATACTTCTATTATAAAAGCGGTCAGACCTAACGGATTAACCGTTCTGATCAGAGAAATTTACCGCTCAAAGAAATTTAAAAATCAGGCTTCATTCCTTGATGAGACCCGAATCGTCGCCTTTTCTTCTGAAAATATACCTTTAATCGGAGATATGCCCCAAGATGACGGTGAAGAACCAGGAATGACTCCCGAAAGCTTAGCCAGTTAAAATACCGGTAATTTCCCCGGCGACCATAGGAAATGGCGCTACTTCCTTCGGAACTAAACTTCTCTGCTTGAATGACTCAAATTTCTTTGACTCAGGATATGGATCACTACTTTTATTGAGACCCGTAGCCGCCCTGAAAGAGGCTTCCGCTTTCTTCGCCAGTGACACCCTTTCTATCGCATCTTTATCGGCTACCATTATTCTCCAGGTGGTCTGAAAAACCGGTTCGGAGTTCTCTTTTTCGGGAAAACAAACCGCCTGGATAAAAATATTTTGAGACTCCCCGACTGTTATATCGCTCAATCCGGATCCTGGGTTTATTTGTCTTTTTGAGTTGTTTTTAGGCTCTACCAGCCAGGTTACCGAGCGGTTCACATCAACTTTTTTATCCATATCTTCCCCCAAATAACTTTCACCCTCCCCTACCAGATAATCTTCAAGCTCAAATAAATTCAGTTCAGGCAGTAAATTTGTGAGATCCCTCGGTCCATAAAGAACCAATGCCTTTTCTTTTCCCTTATACAGTTTCTCAATTGAAAAAAATTCCCTACGAGGATATAAAAATTCATATATTTTCCTTAAAATTTCCGCATTAAAATTTTCAGGACTTCTTATGTAGAATACCGACATCAAAACCGAATCGTCGGGCACTTCCTCATAGTCTTTCATCGAGCGGTAAGCTAAAACCGAGGATATCAGTATGATAATTACAAAAATTATTATCCAGATTAACAAATTACAGGCTCCTTCCAACGAAATTATACTACCTTGGAGAATTTAATGAAATTTCGGAGATTATCTTGAGAACCAGTAATTATAATAATCTTCCCCTAAAACTATATTTATAGAAGCTCGGGAACTCTGAACCTCCTGATCCGAAGTAAAACATCCGTTTTTTAAACAGCCTGGAGCAAAAACTTCGGCCAAACGTTTATATGTCGTTTTTGATTTAGTATTCTCCCCCTCCTGGGGATTAATATAGATACCCGTTTTTACAAATTTTTCGCTGGAGTTGCTGATTATGGTTACTCTTGAGCCTAAATTATTAACAAGTCTGGAAGCGGCAGCCGTCAGACCCGGATGGTCGGTTCCATTATAAATCGCAACAGTTAGATCCTCTTCCTGTAAAACAGGATCATTAAGGTTCTGCTTTATAAAGGTATCGAGCTTAACTCCGTCAACCCCCAAGACCCTGGTTGAATCAGGAAGTAATTTACTCTCGGTTATGGTTGATTTAAAAAGATCCAGTGAAACTATCTTGTCTTGCCTGATTTTCGTTGCGCGATTTACAAAATCCATTGCCTCCTGAAGAGTCAAATCGGTTCTTATGCGGGTAAGAAATGAAAAACCGGAGAGCAGGTTACCTTTCCACCTCATCACCTCTTTTTCGACATCAAGGTCTGAATCCGAATTAACTTCTATAATTCCGTCAACGGGCAGCCCAAGCAACCGGGACACGGACATCTTAACGAGGTCCTCCCCTATTGGCGGATTATTTTCCTGGCCTAATTTATAAACACTCGCGAGCTTCCAGGATCCGAAATTCCTCGGTAGATTCATAAAAATATCGCCCGATAACTTAAGTACGGTAATTTGTTCCTGAGCCGGATTTAGATTGACAAAACTCATTTCCTTTAAATCTTTTTTCCCGTCTTTATCCTCAAATTTAGCGATGATCAGATTGATCGAAGACTTGCCGTCCCAGGAATATTCTCTCTGTTTTGAATTTAAAGCGAAAAAAGGTTTTTGAAATTCTGAAAAGAACTGGAAAATTCTCCCGAAAAACATCAGGAGTCCGAGTACACAAAGCGCTATAAAAGCCAGCTTTAAATTCTGCTTAAGCCGTTTATCCGAAGATAAGCTGCGCTTTTGGTTGCTTGACCGTAAGCTTTGCTTAACTTTTTGTTGTTTTTTCCACACTAAAACGCGCTAACCTTTCCCCGTCCTGCTGCTCTTTAAAAAAATAATCCGGTACCACCGGATATTAGAATTTGTTTTTGCCTTTTACTGCTACTGTAGGAGGAGTGAATACCGGTGCTGCACTGATGATCTGCCCTGAGCCGCCCTTCTTCTTTTTTTTCTTCTCCCCTTTAAAAAAATCGCCTGCCATATTTTTATATCAGAGTATATTAATATTAGTTTTCACGGCTTTTTTTGTCAACTATTTCATACCTACAAAGTTCATCTGCGGCCAATGCGATTTAAGCTGGTTAACCAGGAATTCCCCGGATACCTGTTCAGGCATAATTATGTAATCCGCACCCAGCACCTTCAGAGCTTTTGCGTGCTCGTGGTCCATAGCCCGGGCTATAATTTTGGCCTTAATTTTCCTCTTTTTACACTCATCAAGCAGGATTTCGTTATCGTACAGGTCACGGGTTGTGGAGATAATCAATTTAGCGTTTTCTAGTTTTAAGTTTTCAAGCATTTCCAAATCTCCTGCATCACCGTAAAAAACATTGATATTCTTCTTTTTCAATTCCTCTACAATATGCGGATTAAAATCCATAACTACAAAAGGGATTTTATTGTTATAAAGATAGTCAACAACCGGTCCGCCTACTCTATGAGCGCCGATCAGTACAACGTGGTCTTCAAGTCCGTCAAGCTGTTTTGTTTCCATATAGTGAATGTTGGTTTTATGCTCGAAAAATGACAAACCGGGCTGAAAGATGCCGTAAAGTCTTTTTGATTGGGATATTAGCACGGCGGATATTATTATGGATAAAACCGTAACCGGTGCCATAACTGAGAGTGTTATTTGCGGTACCAGTTTCATCTCTACACCTACCAGTAAGATTATGAGCGAGAATTCGGATATCTGGGAAAGATTTAAAGCAGTCTGAAATAGCGTGTGTTTGCGGAATCCGAAAACTCCGAGTATCAGTAAGAAAACAACCGGTTTGAAAAAAAGAGCAAAGGCTGTAAATACTAATATTACCGGCCAGACCGAAGCTATATCGGACAAGACAACTTCCGAACCTAAGTAAATGAAAAACATTGCCACAAAAAAATCCCGGAGAGGTTTAATTTTCCCCTGAATCTGAAGGTGGTATGGACTGGTGGCAAGCGCCACACCCGCCAGAAATGCTCCGATAACAACGGAAAAGCCGGCTAAAACCGCAATTGATGTGAAGACAAAACACCAGGTCACGGCCGTTAAAAACAATAACTCAACCGACGTGGCTACGGCGTCAAAAAGTCTTTTTAAAAGATACTTGGAAAGTATAAAGGTCAAAACAAACAAACCGATCGCCTTAAGTCCTAAATAAATAATCGGCAGACTCTGGGCCAGAGAAAAACCATCCCCCGCACTCCCGATCGAAATAAACATCAGTGCGAGTATCGCAATCAAATCCTCAACCAGTAAAATACCCAAGGATAATTTTCCGTATAAAGAAGTTAAATCCCTTTTTTCCAAAAGTAATTGCACAACCACAACTGTTGAGGAAAACCCCAGCCCCAAACCCATAAGCAGGCTGGATATCGGGGAGAATCCGAATAGTCCCGCCAGGGCAAATCCGGCAGCTGTTGAGATAATAACCTTAGACAGCGAACCGATAACAATCGTTTTCCCCAAAAGCCT
>CAYOSW010000057.1:0-6046 GCA_964406775.1 uncultured Gammaproteobacteria bacterium | reverse complement strand
GGAAATTAAGAAACTTTTGGAAAAACGGATATCCTCCGAAGATTTTACAGTCCAAACCCAGGAACAGGCTCTTTCTACTATTTCGCAAATAACAGGAGTTCTCACATTAGCTTTGGGAGGAATTGCAGCTATCTCATTGGTCGTCGGAGGTATCGGAGTTATGAATATTATGCTTGTTTCCGTGACGGAACGAACAAGAGAAATCGGCCTGAGAAAAGCACTCGGCGCTAGAAGCAAAGACATCCGAAATCAATTCTTAATCGAGGCCTTAACTTTATCCGGATTCGGGGGAATCATCGGAATTATGTTAGGAGTGGGAATTGCCTTGATAGTCAATCAGTTTGTCTTCACTACAACTATTACCTGGTGGTCGATCGCTTTATCTTTCGGATTTTCAATGATGGTCGGAGTAATATTCGGTGTCACACCCGCAATCCGAGCCTCCCGTCTTGATCCGATACAGGCTTTAAGATACGAATAAATATCAGGCAAATCCCTGAAATCTGTCCTTAGGGTTGAGTCTGTAGTGAGGCCTGTATAGTTCAGAAGGGATACCGGATTCCCTGTCTTCGCTAGTCAAAAATGTCCTGGGTTCAATATAAAAAACTCCCCATAAATCATTAAGCAGCCCGGGTTGACCCGGAGGAAGAATTAAGCCGTTTCTTGCTCTTTTTAACAGGTTCATCGGCTCGTTACCCGCTTTAGCTGTAACTTCGGCGGGCAGAATTATGCCTAAGTCCCTGGAAGATTCAAAATCAAAAGAGAAAACAGCCTGAGTTGACTGATCGCAATCAAGAAATACTGCCAGTCTCAGTCTTTCAGCTGTATCGGCGCTAATATGCCCGTCGTATCCCCTTAACGATACCGAATCCAGTACCATCCTTCTATCAAATACTTTAAATCTTTCCTTATTCTTCTCTCTATCTTCCCCCAGTCCGGTTACTTTAAAATCATATTTTCCGTCCCGACCTATAAATTCGAGATAAGTCCTGTCCTTACTCACAGCCGATCCTAAAGTATCATAAAAAGCCGTTACACCCACTCTGCGGACTACAGGATCATCTTCTCCCGAACTGGGAAGCTTCAAAAAGACAGAATTCACCCAATACGCCCGGTATCCCCAACCTCTGGGGATAATCAACTCGAATCTGCTCGGTATAAGACGGAAAGGCTCCATCAAACCTATTTGTCTACCTTGTTCTACACTCATATTTATCTTATAGTATTATACACTAAAGTTTCTCAAAATGTTAGTATACTCCACTTTGTTATAATCCCTTAATGGACGAAATCCAGCAAAAACTGCGGAGTTTAAAAGACAGATTTTTTAAAGTGAAAGATCAGGTGAATGCTGACCTGCTTAGACGTGAGGTCCGGGAATTGGAAGCCGAAACGATGAGGGAAGGCTTCTGGAATGACCAGGAGAAGGCCACTTCAGTAAGTAGACAATTGACAGGCAAGCAAAAAACTCTGGCTTCCCTCGAAAGCCTGGAACAGCGGATTTCAAACGCCCTGGAAATTTCCTCAGAGGAGAGTATGTTAGCGGATCTCGAAGTGGAATCAGATCAGATAAACGGCGAACTTTCCGATTTGGAACTTAAACTCTTTCTGTCAGAACCGCACGATGATTCGGAAGCAATTATTTCAATCCACTCGGGAACCGGCGGAGTTGAAGCTATGGACTGGGCCGCAATGATCGCCAGAATGTATCAAAGATATTTTGAAAAAAAAGGCTGGGAATATGAAATAACTGACGAATCTGCTGGAGAAGAGGCCGGCATCAAGACGATGTCTATGATCGTTCACGCGAATTATGCCTACGGGATGCTGAGGCGCGAATCAGGCACCCACAGACTGGTCAGACAATCCCCGTTTAACGCCGATAAACTCAGGCAAACTTCCTTCGCGTTAGTTGAAACTTTGCCCGTTATAGAGGACGCAGAAGAAGTCCAGATTAACGAATCGGATCTTGAATTCGAGGCTTTCCGCTCGGGCGGAGCCGGCGGACAAAACGTAAATAAAGTTTCAACAGCCGTGCGTTTAGTGCATAAACCTACAGGTATAACGGTCACCTGCCAAACGGAACGTTCTCAGCTTCAAAACCGCGAAAATGCCCTAAAACTGTTAACGGCTAAACTGTGGGAGCGTCAACAACAGGAACAACTGGAACTAAAAAAAGAATTGAAAGGCGGTCACACTCAGGCTTCCTGGGGAACCCAAATACGCTCATACGTTCTCCATCCATATAAGATGGTTAAAGACTTACGGTCCGATATTGAAACCTCGGATGCGGAAGGAGTTTTGGACGGCAATTTAGACCGGTTTATCGAGGGTAATATCATAAAACTAAACTAGTCTGCGTACTTAAGTTATTTGAACACTTTTTGTGTTTGCATTTTCCCAAAATATGCTACAATAAATTGATATGGATAATTCAGACAACAATCCTGAGGGCTTACATAGATTTAAAAGTGGCTTGAATTTCAAATTACTGATTGCCGTTCTTGTAGTATCGGTAATTGCAGGAGTAGGAACCGGTTATTTGATGGCCAGCAGCTCCGGACAAAGGATTCCTCTTATGACTAAAACCCCTGAGCACGCAGCAGAAGATCAAAAAACCTTCAGAGACTTCGCAGAAGGAAAAGTTACCAAAAAACCCGACAGCGATAAAAATTCCCAAGGAACCCATCTTCTAATCCGCGACGGAGCCACACCGGTTTTACTTACCTCCTCCGTCCTTGATCTCTCGGAATTTGAGAATAAAAAAGTGAAAATTTTCGGAGAAACTAACAGTATGCCCGGTGCGGGCTGGTTTATGGATGTCGGTCGGGTCGAGGTCATCCAATAATATAGTAATCGGCGTCTAGTGTTTAGCTATCTCAATCCTACCTAAACCCTGCACGCTAATTTCTAACTTCTTTCTGAATATGGATCAACCGATTATCAAATTTGAAGGTGTGGCAAAAAAATACGGATCTTCATTGGCGATCTCCGATATAAATTTAGAAGTTGAGGCTGGCGAATTTGTTTTTCTAGTGGGACCTTCGGGAGCAGGCAAATCCACATTATTGCGACTGATCGCTAAAGAATATTCCCCTACTTCAGGTAAAATTATAGTCTTTGACAAAGATATCACTAAAATAAAATCTTCTCAGTTGCCTTTTTACCGCCGTAAACTCGGATTTGTTTTTCAGGATTTTAAACTTTTAGACGACAGGACAGTTTTTGAAAATGTGGCAATAGCTCTTGAGGTAAGAGGTCACGGGGATGAGCAAATTTATAAAGAGGTTGAAAAAATTCTGAAGCTTTTTGAAATCTGGAATAAACGCAATCTTTTCCCGAACCAGCTATCCGGAGGGGAGGCCCAAAGAGCAGCGATTGCCCGGGCTATTATCGGTAAACCGGATATTCTTTTGGCTGATGAACCGACCGGGGATCTCGATCCACAAACATCCTGGGGTGTAATACAGCTATTAAATGAAATCAACTCCTGGGGCACGACGGTTCTTATGGCAACTCATAATGTTGAGATTGTTAATACTTTGAAACGGCGAGTTGTTTCAATCCGGGACGGAAAAATTATTAAGGATAAAAAAGAAGGCAGATACGAGATTCATTAAAACAATATGAGAGTCTTCAGTTACGTTGGTAAAAATATCAGACGCACACCATATCAGGCTATGGCGGCAACAATGATTATGTTCTTAACTTTTCTGACCCTGCTTCTTTTTATCTTAATTGCTTTAGGTTCCCAGAAAATTCTTCAATATTATGAAAGCAAGCCTCAGGCTATCGCTTTCTTTAAAGATAATGCCACCGGCGATGATGTTAAGGCAATTGAGTCCGCATTAAAACAGACCGGCCGGGTTAAAGATTTAAGATTCGTTTCCAAGGACGAGGCTCTGCAGATTTACCGTGACAGAAATAAAAATAACCCAACTCTTCTGGAGTTGGTTACCGCAAATATTTTGCCGGCATCGCTTGAGATTTCAACTTTAACACCCGCCGATTTGTCTTCTGTCGCCGATATACTAAACCAGGAGCCTGTGGTTGAGGAAGTCGTCGTACCGGAAGATGTTATTCAGACTCTAACAAAGGCTACGGGAATTATCCGCTGGGTCGGAGGAGTATCGGTCGGATTTTTGGTCGGTTTTTCAATTCTGGTAATACTGATGATTATCGGATTTAAAATCAGGATTAAAAGAAACGAAATCGAGATAATGAGATTGCTCGGAGCGTCAACCTGGTTTGTCCGTGCGCCTTTTATCTGGGAAGGTATAACCTATGCCGTTATCGGTGCAACAGCAGCCTGGATTGCAACCTACGGTGTAAGCTGGTACTTCACTCCTTTTCTCCAACCGAGTTTATCCGAAATAGAATTATTGCCAGTCTCGCCTCTTGTTATGATCGAACTTTTAGGAGTGGCATTAATTTTTGCATTTATCATCGGTTTTATCGGATCCTTCTCTGCCGTCAGGCGCTATCTGAAATGATTTTTCTCTCAGTGAAAGTCACGGCAGTAATGAATTCTAAGCTTTAATTTTATGAAATTAATCCGGAAAGTATTAGCCGTTTTTTTACTGGCCGTTATCTGTCTTTCGCTTACTCCCCTTGCGCAGGCACAGTCACTGGACGAGCTTGCAGACCAGCTTAAGAAAAAGCGTGAGGAAATTAAACAAGTTGAGACTCAGCTAGCCCAAACAGTCGCTCAGGAGAAGACCCTTAAAAGCCAACTCACCTATATCGATGCTCAAAATAAACTGACTCAACTGAAAATCGAAGAGACAGAATTTCAAATAAAAAAACTCGATAAGGAAATTACCGATTTATCGGGAAGAATCGAAAGATTATCCACGTCGGTGGACGCAATATCCGAAGTACTCCTTGAAAGGATAGTCAAAACTTATAAATATTCAAATATCTCAACTCTCGACCTCATTTTCTCATCGCACGGAGTAACGGATTTAATTGAAAGGCTGAAATACATCCAGGTTGCCCAGGCTAACGATAAAAAGGTTTTATATCAATTGCAGGCAACTAAAACCACTTACAATGATCAGAAACAGGACCGAGAAATCAGACAAACTGAACAAGAAAAGCTTAAAAAAGACTTGGAAAAGTATACGGAACAACTGGCTGAGCAGAAAAAAGCTAAAGAAGAACTTCTCCGGGTCACACAAAATGATGAAAAAAAGTTTCAGGATCTTTTGGCTAAACTCCGTGCGGATACAGACTCAATCTCCCGAGCTCTGGCCGGAGCCGGTACTAAATTAGGACCTGTTAAAAAAGGAGAAAGGATCGCTGGTGTCGGAAATTCAGGCTGCTCCACAGGGCCTCATCTTCATTTTGAGGTTATGACACCGGCTCACGTTGAAAACGGTATAATCATCGGGCGAGACAATAAAGTTAATCCGAAGCCTTACATTGATTCAGGACAATTTTCAAAACCCACAACCAGTTATACAGGTAATGATTGTTCTCAAAACGGCTCCTGCCATCAGGGCGATATCAGTACACAATTCGGACAGGTATATTTTCTGGGAACCCACTCCGGAATCGATATTCCGGATTTTTACGGAGCATCCATCTATGCTGCTCAGGACGGAGAGGCTTATGCAACTCAGGATACAAAATCCTGTTACCTAACAGGTACAACAGGAAAAGGAGTTTTTGTAGATCATAAGAACGGTATTGTTACACTTTATTGGCATATTCCTTAAGAAAATTCACATCAAGAAATCAAAATGATATATTTATCGTTAGATGACTTACCTGTTAAGTAAGCATTTATTGATAATTTCTCTTACTGCATTATTTGTTTTTCCCGCTTCAAATGCAGAGGCTTCAGATCCCCCGCTTCTTTCTTCTCCTGCCGATAGTTCTTCCGTTGGAAAATTACCGAAATTAATTTGGGAATATAACGGCGAATGTGTTGAATTGGGTTCCTGTTTTGTAGTGGAAGTTGATAATGATGCTGATTTTTCCTCTACGGAAAAATCTACCTACACTAATAGTTTTTCTTATTCTCCTCAAGGACTCGGCGAGA
>CAYOSW010000056.1:0-6354 GCA_964406775.1 uncultured Gammaproteobacteria bacterium | reverse complement strand
TTACCGGCGGTTTCCGCTTCAGGGGATGTAATAGAATCGGTTTATGATTATGCCGTTATTGAAGCAGACCCTTCAAAGAACAACATACTTAGAAAGCAGATCTTCAAGGATAATCAAAGTTACCGTAAAACGGAAAATAAAGTTCTATCCTCATCCTTAGATACCATAGCTTTCAACTATCTTGACTCAAATAATTTGCCTGTTTCGGCCGATCTGGCAGTTAGAGTCGGCTTTCTTATAAACCTGTCAACGCAGTCCGGTTTTTCATCTAACGAGAGCAGCGGCAGCGGCACTGTAAATATTAAAAATCTATGAAAAAAATTTTTAAACTGAGCCAGAAAGGTTCAATTTTTCCCTTAGCTTTAATTGCTTTAACAACAGTACTCGTTGTAACCGTAGTTTTAGTTTCGGATTCGTTTACTCTTAGAGAAAGTTCGAAATATTCTGCAGACAACCTGGAGGCATCGACTTTAGCTGAGGCCGGAATTGAAAAAGCGATATCTTCTCTTAATGCAACCGGTGGGTCTTATAACGGGGATGGTTCTGTTCAGCTTGAGGGGGGTGAAGTTGAAATAGCAGTAAGCGATAAGAATCCGACTACTAAAACAATTACAGCAACAGCCTATGTTCCCGATAAAGTAAACACTAAATCAAAAAGAAAAGCTACTGTGGATATATCCCGCGGGATTGGTGCAGCATTTAATTACGCTATGCAGGTTGGTGAGGGTGGTCTGTCTATGCTTTTAGGGTCAAGAGTTAATGGATCAGTTTATTCCAACGGAAATATAAGTATGGTTTTAAATAATGCCATTACCGGAGATGCCTGGGTTGCCGGAGGAACTGCTCCTGAAGCCAACCAGGAGACGAATTGCAGCTCAAGCTGTACGGACTTTCTTTTTAATAAGACTGTTTCCGGGCAAAACCGTCAGGATGTCGCTCAAAGTTTTAAACCATCAACATCCAATGTTCTCAATAAAATTGCCCTGAAGATTAAAAAAGTAGGTAATCCCAGCCAGAATCCGACTATAAGGATATTGGGAAATAATAACGGCAGCCCGAACAAGAATCAGCAGCTGGCAACCAGTACCCTGTCAACGGGACTTGTAACAACGGAGTACAGCTTTGTGGAAGTGGCATTCTACTCCCCTCCCTCGCTTACAGCAGGTACAACATATTGGATAGTAATTGATACTTGCGGCACGCAGACTAATTGTAACTCGGCTATCAATTATTGGGTTTGGTCTCAAAACCAGCTTGAAGAGTATGTTAACGGAAATGCCAAATGGTCCCCCCGCTGGGATGCAAACGGCACACCCAGTTGGACCTCGGCCAACTACGATTTGGCTTTCAAAATATATATGGGTGGTGTGGCCACATATATAGACGGATTCTTAAACGGGGATATCGGAGGCGAAGCACACGCTAACACCCTGAAGAATCTTGACATCACGGGTGCCGCCTATTATCAAACTTCCTCAAATATTAGTGCCTCAAGTTATCATCCGGCTACAGCCGACCCGCCTGTTGCAGCTATGCCTCTTTCCGATGGAAATATTCAGGAGTGGAAGTCTTTGGCAGAGTCAAACGGGGTTTATACGGGCGATATCACAAATTGTCCGGCAAGTTTAGCGTCAGGAAAATATATTGGTGATCTCGACCCTCCGAACAACTGCACCATAATTGCCGATTCTCCGATCTGGTTCACTGGTGATGTCAGGTTAAACTATAACATTAAGATAAAGTTAAATCCTAGTTACGGACAATCAAGCGGAGCATTTATCACGGATGGTAAAATTGAGATGTATAACAAGGATGCTATTACAGGTTCCGGTACCCCAGGGAGCTATATGATTCTCATTTCCGAATACGATAGTACTAACGATCCGAATGACTATGCTATCGATATCACATTCCGTGATAATACGGGTATTCTTTATGCTAATAGGGGTGCGATCAGGATAGCGTTATCAAATCATCTCACTTCTGTTACCGGCTGGAGAGTAGTATTAGGTATTGATACAGACATTACATACGATGAGGGGTTGGCGGGAGCATTTTTTTCTTCCGGTCCGCAAGGTTCATTCTCGGCGATTAAAGGTACTTACCAGCTGAAATGAGTAGTCCGTGTTCGTAGACAAGATATTGCAATTGTTTTAAACTAATAACAACGGACGAAAATTAAAATATGGCTGCCCAGGATAAAATAGGACTTGATATAGGTTACTCTTCAGTTAAAGCCGTTGTACTCTCTCACACACAGTCTCCGCCCAAACTCGTTTCGCTGGGACATATCGCAGCTCCGATGCCGGGTATTATGTCCGAATCGGAACTCGATCTTCAGTCGGTTGCGGTTGCCATAAAGAACTTAATTCAGGAAATTGATCCTCCGACTAAAGATGTGGTGATTGCTTTACCCGAACAAAAAATCTTTACCCGAGTGGTCTATGACCTCCCATTTCTTTCAGATGAAGAGTTGTCCCAGGCAATACGTTATGCTGCGGAAGAGTTCGTTCCGATGCCGATCCAGGAAGTAAACTTGTACTACCAGGTTATTTTCCGCTCTCCGAAAAAAGAACCTAATAGTAGAACTGTTGTATTCGTTATAGCCGCGCCTAAGGTATTGATCGATAAGTATATCAAGGTTGTCCAGATGGCCGACTTAAAGATTGTTGCGATAGAAACCGATATGATTGCGGCCGCGAGGGCCTTGGTAAGTTTTAATTCGTATTCACCCACAACCCTCTTAATCCAGCTCGGGGCTTCTAACACCGATTATGCGATTGTCTCGGACGGCTTAATATTGCTTACCCGCTCGATTGCAACAGGAGGAGCCGCATTAACCCGGGCTATTGCTCAAAGCTTTAATTTTGAGGTTGTTCAGGCTGAAGAATATAAAAAAGTTTACGGGCTTTTGGAGGACCAGCTTGAGGGTAAACTATTTAAAACGCTTAAGCCTGTTATCGAGGTTATCGCCAATGAAGCAAAGCGCGTAATTCTTGCACACGAAACCCAAAATAGACAAAGGCCGGTCAAAAGGGTTGTACTGACAGGAGGAGGCGCTCATCTTCCGGGTTTGGTAAGTTTTTTCACTAACTTTTTAGGTCTTGAGGTTCAGGAAGCCGATCCCTGGACGGCTATAAATATGGATCCGGCTATGAAAAATAAGCTTTCTGGCGAGGCCGCCTTTTATTCCGTAGCCGTAGGTTTGGCTATGAAGCAGGATTGAGTATATGGATAAATTAAGGATAAACCTTATCCCCCCCGAGATAAAAGAGAGAGCGAAGAAAGACGCTAAAAGACTGCTGGTAAATAAAATCAGCGTCGGTTTTCTAGGGCTTTTAATATTAGTTACAGCGGGAATTTTAGGTATTGTAGTTTATCAAAAGGCCAGTTTAGGCCAGGTAAGTTCTTCAATTGAACAGGAAAAAGGTAAAATTAATTCATTTAGGGATACGGAAGCGGTGCTGAAGCTTCTTAAAAACCGGGTTGACACCATAAACCAATTTACAGAAAACCGGTATAAACAGGGAGAGGTCTTCAATTTGATAACGGCGCTTTTCCCTCAGGGTGTCCAGATGGAGTCACTCCAAATAAATAAAACATCTAAAGTTGTAGTTTCCGGTCAAACGTCTGATGCAGATTCCCTGCAACAATTTTTCAATAATCTGACAGATCCAAAAATTAACGAAGGTAAGATTACATCGGTAAAGGTAGAAAATTTAAATAAAACGCAACTCGGTGGAATCAGATTTGATTTAAGCATTAACCTTGCAGGAGGTGTTATCTGATGAAAGGTCTGGATTTAAACTCAATAAAAAAACAGATAGCCAATTCGGGGGTTATGGAAAGCAGTTTGGTTGTAAAATATAAGGTCTTATTTGTTCCGGTCCTAATAGTTGTACTTGCCGGTGTTATTGTGGTTTTGGTAACGATACCTCAACTTATTGCTCTGTTTAATACATTTAAAACAATAGATGAGCTGAATGCAAAGAAAGTTGTTTATCAGAAAAAAGCAGGTGAACTTGAACGGATTAATATCGAGGACTACCGGAAGAATTTAGATACGGCATTGGTTGCTCTCCCTGTAGAGAAGGATATCCCGGGGGTTATGGGTGAACTGTTGGTTTCGTTAGGCGGCAGCGGGTTAGGTTTGGATGGAATTACTTTTTCAAATGCTCCTCCGGAAACTGATAAGGTCCAGGAATACACTATAACCATAGATGTTAGCGGAGACGAGCAAAGTCTTAAGAATTTTCTTCAGAGAGTAACTGTGGCACCGAGACTTATTAAACTCACAGGAATTGAAGTGAGTAAGGGTCTAGCAGGGGAAGTCGGTGCGTCAATTACCTTTACTACTTTCTATCAGAATCTGCCGAATGCAATCGGTTCAGTTGATGAAAAACTTCCAGTGATCGGCAATGCAGATACTCAAGTTTTGGCTGACATCGAAACTAAAATCAGAGCTTTCCCGAAAGTTACGACCGGGCAGGCGGAGTCTGCAGTAACCGGAAAGTTAGATCCCTTCAGGCCTTAGTTTTTTTGTTTTTTCTACCGATTGTTCAAAACGCCATTTCTTTATTTCCTGATGGTTTCCTGAAAGAAGAATATCGGGAACTTTCATTTCTTCGAAAACTTCAGGTCTTGTGTAGTGCGGATATTCCAACAGATTATTCTCAAAGCTTTCCTCGGTTGTGGCATCCTCTTTTTCTAGAACTCCCGGTATAAGGCGGGTTATTGAATCAGCGAGAATCAGAGCCGGAAGCTCCCCGCCTGTTAAGACAAAGTCGCCGATGCTGATTTCTTCATCCACATATTTTTCTATAAATCTTTGATCAACGCCTTCGTAGTGACCGCAGATAATTATAATGTCCTCCAATTTTGAAAATTCCCGAGCCGCGGATTGTTTAAAGGTTTTTCCGGATGCGGAGGTAAGCAGCACCATTGAGGACTCTTTTTTTACTGAGGCAAGTGCGGCGGCTAAAACATCAGCTTTTAAAACCATACCGGTTCCGCCTCCGTAAGGCTTGTCATCTACCGTAAGATGCGTCCCCTGACCGAATTTTCGAAGGTCCACAAGTTCAAACTCTATTAGCTTCTTTTGCTGGGCTCTCTTCAAAATTGAAAAATTAAGTAAAGTCGGAAAAATTTCCGGAAAAAGAGTAATAAAGGCGATTCTCATAAAAGAACTTAAGCCTGTTCTGCGGATTCTGATTTTTCTGAGATGTTTTCTTCAGGTTCTTCACCGGGTGTTCTCGGGTTAGTATCGATCAATTCAAGATTGACACGGATATTGTCATTAATCGCCTTAACGGTTAAAAGTCTTCTAATAGCTTTGATTGTCTGTCCGCTTTTACCGATAGTCAGGCCCATATCGGAAGGGTCAACTTTAAGATAGATTTTTAACATTCCGTCCTGATTTTCTTCAGTAACTTCCACTGCGTCAGGGTTTGTTACGAATTGTTTTACTATGTATTCGACAATGTCTTTCATTGGTTAGGATTTAGGTTCTTCAGCTGCTTCTTCTGCCGGTTGTTCAGTTTCGGTTTTAACTTCTGCTTCCGAAGCTACGGATTGTTCTTCTGCTGAAACTGCCTCAACAGGTGCTTCTGCTTGAGTATTTTCTACTACTGCCTCTTCTGCTGCGGGCTCGTGAGCCTCTTCTGCCGGTGCGGCCGCCGCTTGTTCAGCTGCGGGTGCGGGAGCTTCTTTCGGAGCCTTTTTGGCCTTTCTCGGAGCTCTTTGAGGAGCTTTGCCGATAATCCGTAAGAATCCGTAAGAAGGTTGTGCACCTTTTTTTATCCAGGCATCAATTTTTCCCTGATCAAGGTTTATTTCTTTAGGCTCTGTTAAGGGATTATAGGTACCGAGAAGTTCAAGATATCCGCCGGTTCTTTTTCTGCGTTCGTCAACGGCAACAACCCTGTAGAAGGGCCTGTTATTTGTTCCTATTCGCATTAAACGGATTTTTACTGCCATATTAAATTTTGATCTGTGTAAGTATAATGTAACTGGCTTCAAGATTCAATAGAAGACCTTAACTTCAAGAAAATGGAATTTACGGGTATCGCGACGGGAATAATTTCGCTAGTTGCACTTATCTCACTGGCCGTCATTTTTATCTTAATAATGTACGCTCTTGTCTTCGGTGCGCCGTTTGCGCCCCTTGCCGATAATCGGATCAAAACAATGATAAAGTTGTTAAAACTCCGCAAAGGAAATAAAGTCGCGGATATCGGTTCCGGGGACGGAAGAATTGTCATAGCTTTTGCCAGACTCGGTATAGAAGCTCACGGCTATGAAATTAATCCCCTGCTTGTTGCCTACTCCAGATATCTTATCAGGAGGGAAAAACTT
>CAYOSW010000055.1:0-6493 GCA_964406775.1 uncultured Gammaproteobacteria bacterium | reverse complement strand
AAATTAATGCCTATCCGAACCGACTCGATTTAAGAGATGATTTGGTGCGAACCGCTTTAAGTTTGGGTGCAAAGTTTATTATCGATACCGATTCCCACGCCATAGAACAAATGACTAATATGCCTTTCGGAGTTTCTGTTGCCAGACGGGGCTGGGCTACAAAAAATGATATCGCCAATGCCTGGGACTGGAAAAAACTGTCAGAATGGTTTAAGATAAAAGCCTAATATGGATCCTACAATGATCGTGGTCGGGTTGGTGATAGTCGGAGTTGCAGGCTGGTTGCTTGTGACTTACAACGGACTTGTAACTTTAAGAAACCGGGTTAAAGAAGCCTGGAGCCAAATTGACATTCAGCTTAAAAGACGCGCCTCCTTAATCCCTAATTTAGTTGAAACCGTAAAAGGCTACGCCAAACACGAAAAAGAAGTCTTTGAGAATGTAACCAAAGCCAGATCAGCTCTAATGGGCGCTTCCGATCCTGGTCATAAAGCGGCAGCTAACGATATGTTAACGGGTGCTTTAAAATCTCTTTTCGCTGTTGCCGAGGCATATCCGAATCTGAGGGCATCGGAAAATTTTAAACAGCTTCAGGATGAAATTTCCGATACCGAAACAAAAGTTGCAGCAGCACGCCAGTTCTACAACACCAATGTTTTGGATCTTAACAATTCACTCGAGACCATTCCTTCGGCTTGGGTGGGGATGATAGGCGGATTTAAGAAGGAAGAGTTCTTCAAAGCGACGGAAGAAGAGAAAAAAGATATCGCCGTTAAATTCTGATACAACTCCGATGATTAGGCTTTTTATTACGGGCGGAACGATTGATGCGATATATAATGTCCTAACTGCAAAAACAGATTACGAGAAAACCCACATCCCTCAGATCTTCGAAGAAGCACGAATAACAGTACCCATTGTAACCGAGGAACTGATATTGAAAGATAGTGGAGATATAGCAGATGAAGAAAGGGCGCTTATAGTTCAAAAATGTCGCGATGCAAAAGAGGAAAAAATTCTTATAACACACGGCACTGATACGATGGTAGAAACGGCTAGGACCTTGGGCGAAGCTAAAATAGATAAAACCATTATTTTATTCGGTGCTATGCGGCCATTCAATTTCGGAAAGTCAGATGCTTTATTTAATTTCGGTACGGCTGTTGCAGGGGTTCAGTTAAAAGAGGCCGGAGTATACATAGCTATGAATGGAAAAATATTTAATTGGGATAATGTAAGAAAAAATAGAGAGATAGGCAGGTTTGAAGAATTACAGTAATTTACTCTACAGAGGTCATCTTGATATGCTAAAATAGCCTCAGTATGGCAACTGTAAACACTGCTTGGGATCACGTTTCCTCCAATATTTTTAAAACATATCTGATAATGCTGTTGTTTTCGGTTTTTGCTTTTTCCCTGGTCTATTTATTTTCCGTAATTCTCGGTTTCGGAGAAGCCGATACACTCAGTATTGTCGGGTTTGCGTTAATTTTTATCGGGATTTCAAATTTTATATCCTGGTACTTCTCAGATAAAATTGTTTTGTCGGTTTCGGGTGCAAAACCTGTTTCTCTTGAGTCAAACAGACAACTTTACCGGACGGTTGAGAATCTTTGCATTGCGGCCGGACTGCCTTTGCCTAAAATCTATACGATAGATGACAGCGCTCCGAACGCTTTTGCAACCGGGCGGGACCCGAAACACGGAGTGATTTGTTTTACCACAGGAATACTTTCCAAACTGAATAAGCAGGAGCTTGAGGGGGTCACAGCTCACGAACTCTCGCATATCGGCAACCGGGACACCTTAATGATGAGCGTTGTTTCTGTTTTGGTCGGAACGATTGCACTAATGGCGGATTGGTTTATGAGATCTATGTGGCTCGGCAGAGGAAGCAATGACAGGAGCAACAGTTCCGGTCTTCTTCTTGCTTTCGGAATAATTGCCGCCATTTTAGCACCAATTATCGCTTCTTTAATTCAACTCGCAGTCTCGCGCAAACGGGAATTTTTAGCAGATGCCTCCGGGATTCTTTTAACCAGATATCCGGAAGGACTGGCCTCGGCTCTTAAGAAAATTTCCGCCGACCGCGAGCCTCTGGAGGTTGCAAACAGAGGTACAGCCCACCTTTATATCGTCAATCCTTTAAAAGGCAGTCAGGCTCTTGACGGATTTGCACAGCTTTTCTCGACCCATCCTCCCATTGAAGCAAGGATCAAAGCTTTGCGCGAGATGGAAGGCAAGATTTGAGTGGATAAATTTATTTTTGTAAATCTCCTGACAGCTGCGGCGGTAGGTCTGGATATTTTTTGGAAATTAACTGATCCCCGTCCCGCAAAAACCCGGATGAAGGATTGGTTAAAACCCAAATCGCTGATTATCGGTGTTTTTGCCCTGGTTTTTTACTCGTTAAATTACGCATCAGGGTTATTTTTTCCATTGCCTGACAGCGGAATTGATGAAGTTTTCGCAGTTACAGGAGTACTTATTTTTACGGCGGGTATTTTTTTATCGGTTTGGGCGAAGATTTCTATGGGAAAAAATTGGGGTATCCCTGCCGAGCACCATAAAGACCGTCAAAGTAAGCTGATCACGACAGGCCCATTTCATTTTACCCGCAATCCCATTTACCTCGGTTTAAGTATGGTACTTATCGGATATGGTCTGGCAATCCAAAGTTATTTTACTTTTTTAGCCATTATTCCGGTATTTTATTTCTCAAGATTTGCCGTCGAGGAAGAGAAAAACCTGGAAGCTATTTTTAAGGATCAGTATCTGGAATATAAAAAGAAAGTTCCGCGGTTCTTCTAACCGCGCATTTTAAAGTAAACGATCATCGCTCCGAGAAGTGAGATCAGATTTAAGAGGTTTGCGGATTTATTATTGTTTGTAATTCCATCCAGGAGCAAAAGTGCTACGCCTAAGGCATACAGAAGTACAAATTGCTTATTTAGAAGTACCTGTTTTTTGCCCATATCAAAAACCTGAACAAACCAGGCAGCCCCTATAAAAAGTAGTCCGAGTTCCGAAATTCCTATCACTTATATAAATGTACCACTACCCTAACAATTGTTGTCAAGTTCTAGTATAATTCTGGGCATGCAACTGAGTTCGGATCAGGTAAAAAAAGTAGCTAAACTGGCAAATCTTAACTTAACCCCGCAGGAGGAAGAAAAATTTTCGGAACAGCTTTCTAAAATTCTGGATTATATAGACGAACTTAACTCCGTTGATACCTCCGGTGTTGAACCCACATTTAATGTTTCGGGAAAGGAAAATATATTAAGGGAAGATATTGCGCAGACAGGATTGACTCAGGAGGAAGCTGTGTCTAACGCTTCGGTAAAACGCGACGGTTTTTTTGTAAGCCGGGGGGTATTTAACAATGAGTGATTTAACCGGACTGACATTGACCCAAACCTTAAAAGCCCTCCAGGATAAAGATTTCTCTATATCGGAATTAAACAAGGCATATAAGGAGAGAATTAAGAAATATAACAGCGAGCTGAACGTATTTTTGGACATTAATGAAGCTTGTGTCGGGATTCCGGCTGCGGTTAAGAGTTTAATCTCAACGGGGGGACTTAAGACTTCCTCAGGGTCCAAAATTATAGAAAATTATCTTCCGCCCTTTAACGCAACGGTAATTAATAACCTGATAGGCCAGGGCGTATCTGTCGTCGGTAAAACCAATCAGGACGAATTCGCTATGGGTTCCTCAGGTGAAAATTCCGCTTTCGGTCCGGTTAAGAATCCCTGGGACAAATCCCGCGTTCCGGGAGGAAGTTCTTCGGGTTCGGCAGTTGCCGTCGCTGCAGATCTGGCTGTTTTTTCGCTGGGAACCGATACCGGAGGCTCAATCCGTCAGCCAGCATCGCTCTCCGGCGTAGTCGGTTTAAAACCCAGTTACGGAAGAGTTTCGCGCTATGGAGCTATTTCTATGGCATCCTCCCTTGACCAGATAGGACCTTTTGCAAAAACCGTTGAAGATGCGTCGCTGATTTTGGAGTGGATTTCCGGAGGAGACAGATTCGACAGCAATGTTGTTCCAGATAAATTTCAGAGGAAATCAAAAAAAGAAAATCTTAAAGGAATAAAAATCGGTATTCCGGAGGAGTATTTCGGGGAGGGATTGGATAAAGGGGTCGAGACCGTCGTAAGAAAAGCGGTTGCCAAACTGGAAGAATTGGGCGCAGAAATTGTTGAGGTGCATTTACCTAATACAAAATATGCCATAGCCGCGTACTACATAATTATGGCATCCGAAGTTTCGGCTAATCTGGCGCGATTTGACGGAATCAGATTCGGGGGTCCGAGGGATCTTTTCGGGGACGAACCTAAACGGCGGATAATGCTTGGGACTTTTGCGCTTTCTTCAGGCTATTTTGATGATTATTTTATCAAAGCCGCAAAAGTGAGGACTCTGATAAAACAGGATTTTGAAAAAGCTTTTGAAAAGTGCGACGCAATTGTGGGACCCGTTTCCCCAACCACCGCCTGGAAAATCGGGGAGAAAATTGACGATCCTTTGAAGATGTATTTATCTGACGCTTATACCATCCCCGCATCGCTTGCCGGAATTCCCGGTTTGTCCGTTCCCTGCGGGTTTTCGGAGGGGTTACCGGTAGGACTGCAGATTTTAGGTAAATATATGGACGAGGATATGATTTTAAATATCGGTGAGGTTTTTGAAAAAGCCACAGATTTTAAAAAGGAGAAACCCGTTTTATGATCAATACTTTAGCCGAAAGACTTGGAGCTAAATTTAAATATGAAACGGCGGTAAAAAGTCCGGTGTTCTCCATCATAAGGGAGAGTGTTGTCCCTGTACCCCAATTCAATCAGGCTGACGGTATTTTTGATGTCGTAGCTTATATGGATAAATTGCTCGGTAAGTACGAAAGGCGGTACCATCTCGGAAATCCGGTAATTTTTACCAGAAGAGGTGCGGATTTTGTTAAAAGGGGATTAACGGTTGATTTCGCCGTAGATGCGGAAGTTGTTTTTTTAAGAAATGTAGCCGGAGTGTTGCACGGTTTTGCTGATCCTATCAGGGGAGGAATTGTCCGTGACGAAAGTTTAAGGCAGAGAATTGATAAATTCGCGCACTGGTTAACGATAGTTAAATAATTATGGGAGTAAATAGGGAAAAATTAGCTGAAATGTACTCAAATATGATGGTCGCACTAAGATCTACTTATGATCCTGCAGTTTTTAGAACTGTACTTTTTGTGAGGGAAATAGGGGCAGCTTTGCAAAGGGATCCCGGAATAATGGAGGTAACAAAAGTGCACGTTGTTGGAGGATATCACGAAAGAGCTTACTGGGTCGTTGCGCGCTTTGATACTGCCGCTCAGGATTCAAGAGCGCTTTTGGAAGATTCTTTAGAGAGAGCGAAAGAGGCTTTAAGGCAGAATGATCATCCGATGATGGCCCATCTAAACGACCGTCTAGCCGAAAGGAGACTTCCTTTACCGAGATGAAATACGAAACCGTTATTGGACTTGAAGTTCACGTTGAGTTAAATACGCGTTCTAAAATGTTCTGCGCTTGCAGTGCGGATTATTTCGGAAAGGCGCCGAATACTCACACCTGTCCGGTTTGTTTAGGATTACCCGGAGCTTTGCCTTTTACTAATTCCGAAGCTCTTAAAAAATGCATCCAAATCGGTCTGGCGTTGAATTGTTCCATAACCGAAGATTCCTTATTTGAAAGAAAAAATTATTTTTATCCCGATTTGGCGAAGGGGTTCCAGATTTCCCAGCTCCGCTGGCCTTTGTGTACGGGAGGGTGGATTGAGGTAGAATCCGAAAACGGCGAAAAATCCAAAATCAGAATTAACCGCGTTCATCAGGAGGAAGATACCGGAAAATTAACCCATTCCGGAAATGAAACTTTAATCGATTTTAACCGCTCGGGCGTGCCTCTGGTTGAAATAGTCACAGAGCCTGATTTTACCGATTCTTCCCAAATCCGCGATTATGCTAAAAAGCTTCAACAGATTTTCCGGTATCTCGGAGTTTCGAATGCAGATATGGAAAAGGGCGATATGAGGCTTGAGGCAAATATTTCCGTGCGCCCAGAAGGCCAGACGGAGCTGCCTCCCTACAGGGTAGAACTTAAAAACATTAATTCTTTCAGGTTTATGGTAGCAGCGGTTGAGTACGAAATAAAACGACAGATCGAGGCTTTGGAAAAGGGCGAAAAATTAACTCAGGAAACAAGGGGTTGGGACGAAGCCAAAAAACAATCTTACCTGCAAAGAAGCAAGGAGGAAGCAAACGACTACCGTTATTTCCCCGAGCCTGATCTGCCGAAAATAAAAGTAAATTCGGGTAAATTAATTGTTGATGAGATAAAGGGAACTATCCCCGAGCTACCCGTTGTGCGCGCACAAAGATATGTTTCCGGATACGGGCTTTCAAGCAAAGTGGCGGAAACCTTAGTTTCCGATTTAAGTCTGGCGGAGCTGTTTGACGGAGCGGCGAAATTA
>CAYOSW010000054.1:0-6555 GCA_964406775.1 uncultured Gammaproteobacteria bacterium | reverse complement strand
TGCCTCTATGCGCATTTAATCGGATCCTTAGGCTTCTAATTTTAATCTCTTTTATTTACAGAAAACGGATGTAATAATATAGGCACATTGTTGTAATAATAATGTAGTTTTAGGTGGGTTCGGAATTTTGATTTAGGCACGGATTGTTATATAATATAACACTAGAGGATAATATTATGTACGTAGAAGCAGTATCAACAATGAACCGATATTCCGTGGCGATCGTAGAGGCCGGACACGCCTACGCTAACCCCGATGCTTCTCCTATGGGAAAATTAGACAGAGTTGCCGGAAGAATAGGTGCAACTATCGGTGCTGCGATAAACGAAAGACTTGTTGTTCCATTTAAAAATTGGTTATTCCTTGATACTTATAATGGTGAGGGCTCAGTTGAGGCAAAAGTTGCGGCTATGAAACCCCAGGCAATAGTAGAAGAGTATGCTGCTTTAGGCTACCGGGTTGACCGGTTGGTTCTTGAATCAGATGAGACTTTACAGCGGGAAGCTTTAGGTCTGGTCTCCGCAATGATTGACGCAGATCCCGGAAAAAGCGTAATAGACCCGCAAAGAACAAGAGTATATTTAAAAAGAAACGGTCAAGCCCCGTATAGACTTTGCGAAAGAGTTAAATCAGGAGAAAATAAAGGCGATTTGGTCAGCCCAACCTGCTCTGCCTTGGATGCGGCATTGAGTCTTCGAAAATTAAGAGAGGGCGGTAACGGAGGAATTTTGGTTAATGTTTTACCGCTGGAATTTGTCGGTCAGCAGGATACAACCAGGGATATTTTAAATATTGCGGGCTATACTGATATTCCGGTAATGAGTGTGTTCTTTGATCCGAGAGAAGCTTCACCTCTTTCTACAGTTTCGTATACTGCAAACTTCCGCAGCTAATTTCCAATGAGTAAACACTTAACCTGCCTCGACACGAATAAAATTTTTGCGCTTGAAAAAAGTAATTCGAGTTGTCCTTTATGCGATAGATACTATAACAATCTTTTTGTTGAATATGATTATCCGAATGCAAAAATAAAGGACTCTTCCGTTGATCATCCTTGGGCCAAATATCTGGATTTACTTCCGAATAAAGGTTTTAAAATTAACTTCGGAGAAAAAAAGACCCCGTTAATCAGAATAAACAGCTTTGCCGGAAAGTACGGATTTGAAGATCTTTATCTCAAAGACGAATCTGAAAACCCCACAACTTCATTTAAGGATAGGGGGGCATTAATTCTTGTTAATTATCTCAATGAAAACGGTATAAAAGCTATTTTTGTTGTTTCATCCGGTAACGATGCGATTTCAACATCGGCCTATGCCGGTAAGGCTGGAATAAAATGCGACTGTCTTATATCAACAACTCTGAGTGAAAATAAATTGAGTCTGCTTAAGATATTCAAACCAAATATTGTAAGACAGGACGGTTCATATGAGGATATTTTCAGATGGGCTATAGATACTTCCTATGATACCTATAATGCCACGGGAGGTTTTAATCCTTTAAAAGAGGAAGGCATTAAAATAATAAGTTTTGAAATATTCGAAGATATAAATGTTCCGGATATTATTGTTGCACCCTGCGGAAACGGGACACTTTTATATTCCATCTATAAAGGATTTAAAGAATTAAATCTTTTAGGTCTTACGGATAAAATGCCAAAATTAATCGGAGTCCAGGTAAAAGGGGCAGCCCCCCTTAAAGAGTCATTCGAAAATAATAAAGACTTTGTAATTTTAAAAGATGTCCCCGACTCAATAGCGGAAGGAATTATAGCTTCCGAATCATTCTCTTCGCCAAAATTAATGCACGCTCTTATGGAGACACAGGGAATGATAGTAGAAGTTTCAGAGGGGGAAATTACGGAAAGCCTTGAAGAAACTAAAGAACTGGAGAATATTAATCCCGAGCCTACTTCGGCATCGGTATTTGCAGCGGCTAAGAAAATGACAGATTCAAAAGAAAAAAAAATTGTGTTAATAATGACTGCAGGCGGAGATAAGGATATAGAAAAAATTTCCGCGAGAGTTTAAATGATTAAGGTTCTTCTTTTTGATTTTTCCAGAGTTTTACTTCACCCGACTGATCAGAATTTTTCCGGCAGTTTGAATAAATTACACCGGGAATTGAAGGATCAGGAAAGTTATTATTTATTCAATTACTTTGAGTTAAATAAAGAACTTTTGGTTTTTTTAAAGAGTCTTAAAAATAAGTTTAAGTTGTATATTTTTACTACCGATATTATTCAAAATGATCCTTTAATTAGGGAGCAGGTTGATCCGTTATTTTCTAAAATATATTCGGCAAGTAAATTGGGTATCAGCAAAAAAGATCCGGAATCTTATAAATTTATAGCCGATGATTTAAAGGTTTTACCGGAGGAGATATTTTTTACTGATGACACCGAAAGTAATATTGAAGCCGCGAAATTAGTTGGAGTTAAAACACACCTTTATTTGTCAAACAAAGATCTGATTCAATATTTGGAAAAATTATAAACCCCGCTAGGATCCGGGAAATCTGATTAGCCGTCCTGTCTGCGGATTAAGACCGCTAACTCTTAATGGCTCCCCGCCTCCCAATGTCTGTGCAATTATCCTGGCTTGTCTTGCTTCTCTGGTTCTTGCAACCAATTCAAAACTTACCTTACCTTCTCTGACCGGTTTGCGTATCTCCCAAAAAGTTAAAATTGTCTGTCCATACAACGGACCGAACGCTTCAAGAAATGCTTGTGAAGCTCCCTGCATATCCGCCCTCTGCTGATCCGTTAGTTGTGCATCTGGCTGTTCCGAAAACGAGGCGTGTCTTTCAATGATTTCACCCCAAAGCCTTGAGGTTCCGGTTATTGCAATCTCACCGATAACCGCCAGAGCTTCTTTCTTTTGGAGCTCAGCTGTTTCCTTATTAGGATTGTCCGGTTGGGTGTCTGCATTTATCTCAACTAAGCTCATCAGGGGATAATATCAGAGCCTTTTTTGGAATTCAATCAATCTCAATAAGAATCTCTTTTTTTGTAGCGCGTACGGGAGTTGAACCCGTGATTTTCGGAATGAGAATCCGACGTCCTAGGCCACTAGACGAACGCGCCTCATAAATCACCCAAATGACGCTTCCGCGTCAAGGCCACGAATCTCTTTTGAATCAAAGATCCAAAAGTAGACGAACGCGCCTCATAAACTACCTGAATGATGCTTCCGCGTCCAGTACAAATTCAGGATCCTCTGAATTTTATCAGATTTTAGCCTCAGATACCACCGAAGATGTAGAGACATTAGTATTACCTTATTCAAATTAATATGATTTTTACCCTAAAAATTAAAAGTAATCTAACTATTCTTCGGATCAGGGAGACCCACAGAAATAAAATAACCGTAACTTTGGCGCGTTCTGGCTGTTGCTCTAAAACCGTTTCTGCCGATTACGTTTACTTCAAGTTCGGGATCCGACGCTCTTTGCATTGCATTCCAGATTCTATCTCCCGAAACAGTTCCTTCAGCTTCAATCAATCTGGCCACCGCTAATACCTCTCTGTGATTTTCGTGAAGTATGCTTTTAGCTGCGGAAGCGGCTGCGTTTGTATCCCGTCTCATAACCGTGCCTACAACCCACTCGTCATAGGAGTTTCCGCTACAGCCTTTTGAGGCCATAAATGCAACAGCATTAAATTCATTGAGCCGGACTCTTCCTGAGAATCCGTCACCGGCAATTCTGGTTGCATCAATAACCCAGCTTCCCGTTCTGAAAGCTACTACTGCGTGTCTGGCTTCGTGATCTGAGGTTGAGCCCGGGATAACATCCATTAGGGGTGTAACTTTTCTTGTTATAACAGTTAATCCCTCTCCGGTTTTTCTGATGCCCGGTGAAACCTGCATCTCGAGATTCATATAGATAAAATTATAGATCTCTTTGTCAATTTATTCTTTCAATTCAGCCTCAGACAGAATATAATTAAGCCCATATGTACTGGGCTGATAAATTGGCAAGAGAAATAATCGGATCGGGGAAATTCAAACCCTATTACGTCGATGATATGAAAACATTATCGGGGTATCCCACAATCGGATCCTTAAAAGGGCCGGTTTTCCACGACTTAATTTATAAGGCGTTAAAACAAGCCGGGGTTGATACAAAATATACTTATATCTGGAATGATTTTGATGTGATCGATGAGCTGTCTCCTGAGTTTAAAGAAAGTATGGCCCAGTATTTAGGATTCCCTTTGCGGCTGGCACCCTCACCTGTAGAAGGGTATCAAAATTTCGGTGAATATTTTGCCCGGGATTTCAAAAAAGTTTTAGATAGTTTGGGGATACAGGCTGAGTATTTGTCCTCATACGATATGTATAAAGAAGGGAAATTTGATGAGGTTATTAAGCTGGCTCTGGACAACGCTGAAAAGATACAGGATATTTATGAGACTGTCGCCGGAAGTAAAAAAAGAGAGGCCGGATGGCTCCCACTTCAGGTGATTTGCGAAAACTGCGGAAAGCTCGGAACGACAAGAGTTTATTCCTGGGACGGAAAACTTGTCTCCTACAAATGCGAACCGGAACTTGTGAAATGGGCTAACGGTTGCGGAAACGAGGGTAAAATTTCGCCTTTCGGAGGAAACGGAAAATTACCCTGGAAAGTGGATTGGCCGGCACACTGGAAAGTTCTAGGTGTAACAGTTGAAGGTGCAGGCAAAGATCATACTTCAGCAGGAGGATCTTTGGATGTTGCTAAAGCATTGTGCAAAGATGTATTCAACTATCCCCAACCGTTTTCGCCTCAGTACGAATTTGTTTTAATCGGCGGTAAAAAAATGTCGACTTCAAAAGGACTGGGTTTAAAAGCTCGTGATGCACAAGGTATGCTTCCTCCCGAACTGATCAGATTTCTTTTTTCAAGATATGATTACAATCAACAAATAAATTTTGATCCTCAGGGAACGATGGCGATCCCCGATCTATTTGATGAATATGACCGGTGTTTTACTTCATATACAGATGGAGGCAATGAAGATTTATCAAGAGCTTTTGAGATGAGCCACATAGGAGATCTTCCCGAAAAACAAAAAATATTTTTACCGAGATTCCGGGATGTTGCGAATTTCATTCAGCAGCCGGGTATTGATCTGCATAAGAAATTTGCTGAAATAAAAGGTTCCGATTTAAACGGGACGGAAAAAAATATTTTAAATGAGAGGACTAAGTATGCAAAAATTTGGTTGGAAAAATTTGCGCCGTCTGATTTGAAATTAGGTCTGAATGAAGATGAAGAGAGCAAGTTTGAATTGTCTGACGCGCAAAAAAAATATCTTAAGGAAGTTATAAATCTGATAGATCAGGATTCGGATGCCGAAGAATTACAGATGAAACTTTATGAATTAACTAAGTCCGAAGGCATCAATCCGAAATCCGGCTTTCAGGCAATATATCAGGTATTAATCGGAAAAGATTTCGGTCCGAAAGCAGGAGCATTCCTGAGACAATATCCCAAGGAAAAAGTTATGGAAATAATCAGCAAAGCAATATGAAACGGGAAGACGCAAATAAATTACTTAACGAAATGATAAAAAATCCTAATTTAATTAGACACGGGATAGCAGTTGAGGCGATTATGAAGCATCTTTGTAAATACTTGAAAGAAAAGCATCCGGATTTACCTGAAACCGAATTTAATGAGGAAGAGTGGGGAGTGGTGGGGCTCCTGCACGATGCGGATTATGAGTTAGTTGAAAAGGATTTAACCAAACATACCGAAGTGACTGCTCAAAAATTAAGAGAACTGGGAGTTTCCGAAAGAATAATTGAGGGAATCAGAGCTCATCATTGGGGAGTAAAGCCTACCCGCGATAATATTATGGAAAAAGCCGTTTACTGCGCAGATGATACTTCCGGAATTATAACTGCCTGTGCTTTGGTTCAACCTGAAAAAAAATTAGCAACCGTAACAGTTGAGTCGGTTTTGAAAAAAATTAAAAATCCGTCTTTTGCTAAGGGAGCGAAGCGGGAACAAATTTTAGCTTGTGAGGAAGATTTAAATATTCCCCTCCCGGAATTTGTGGGAATTGCGCTAAAGGCTATGCAGGGTATATCATCTGAAATTGGACTATGATTGACATTAAATTAATAAGAGAAGAAACGGACAAAGTAAAACAGGAAGTCGCCAAGAAAAATTTCGATGTGTCAAAAATCGATACCGTTTTAGAGCTTGATAAAAAAAGACTCGAGACTTTGCAAAAAGTTGAAGGATTAAGACAGGAAAGAAACACCCTAAGTAAGGAAAATTTTGAGCGCGGTAAAGCCATAAAAGAAGAGTTAAAAAGTTTAGAACCGGAACTTGAAACATCAGAAAAGGAATTTAAAGCTCTTCTTAATGAAATTCCAAATTTACCTTCGGAAAAAGCGCCTGCCGGGAAAGGCGAAGCGGATAATCTTGAGGTAAAAATTTCAGGCGAGAAACCTGAGTTTAACTTTCCTGTTTTGGATCACGTTGAGATCGGAAAGCGGTTGGATATATTGGACTTTGAGACAGGGGCAAAAGTATCCGGTTCGGGATGTTAATATCTGAAGA
>CAYOSW010000053.1:0-6861 GCA_964406775.1 uncultured Gammaproteobacteria bacterium | reverse complement strand
ACGGAAACCGAATCCACATAAGAATTATAATTGCTTAAAAATCCCGGGTCATAGAGTTCTCCTGTTTTACCGGGAATAACTGTCTCCAAATGCCCTCCGGCTTTTGCCGCTATTACCGGCACTCCGGCCGCCTGAGCCTCAACTACTGTTATTCCAAAATCCTCATCTTCTGAGCAGGCAATTAAAGCTATTGTTTCAGAAAAGATTACCGCTTTTTCTTCTTCAGTTATTTCTCCTAGAAATTGGACCGATTTACCGGCAATCTTTTTTAAGTTATTAATTTCAGAGCCGGTGCCGGCAACTCTCAAAGGTAGATCTAATTTTGAACAGGCCGTAACAGCGACTTCTGTCCCCTTCCCCCGGGATAACCTGTTGAGTGTTAAAAAGTATTTACCATTTTGTTTTTTAGACTTAATTAAAGTCTCGACATTCACAGGCGGATAAATAATTTCGCTTCCTCTTCTGTAAAACTTCTCAATTCTCCTTGATACATTTTTAGAGTTTGCAATTAAAATATCCGGTCTTTGGGAGACTTCAAAATCCACAATTCTTAAGAAATGATTCATAATTTCGGCAACGACTCTTGTCCACCAGTGTTTTTTATAGTTAAAGGATGTTGTATATCCGTACAAATATCTCGGGGGGGTGTGTATATAGCTTAAATGTTTTGCACCCGGTCTTACTTTAATTGCTTTGGAGAAATACGTATTGCAGGAGGAGATCACTACATCAAACTCCGAGAGGTCCAGACTCTCAAAAACATTTACCGCTATTATCCGCAGGGGCGAAATCAATTTACCGGAAAAAGGCAGGTACTGTAGCCAGGAAACTTTAATATTCCAGTCTTTAAAGTTTTCGGCGTGGATACCTAAAGCTTTGGGATCATAATAAGCGGTATAAACACGAGCATCCGGCCACATTTTATGCAGACTCTCAAGAACCCGCTCTGCTCCGCCGTATTCTTTTAAATAGTCGTGAACTAGCGCAACCTTCGGTTGTAAAGGAACTTTCACCGATTAATTGTATCAGAGGAGAACTTATATTTCAGTTTCTTCCCCGTTATTTAACGGGCGTACTTCAACTCCGAAATTTGAGGCAAGTTTTTTAAACTCCTCCGGGTCACCTTTATAAACATCGTAATGAATCGGGATTACAACCTTAGCACCGATGCCCTCAATAAATTCCAGTGCTGTATCAAAATTAATACTTGCACCGCCGATTGGCACTGCTGCATTTTCAGAAATAATATCCGGAGCCTTGTCCCCATCTCCTGGATGAAAGAAAACGCCGTCAATTAGAAATCCTGTGTTAGGTGGCATTTCCACTCCTTCTTTTTGAAAATGCGGAAGATCCACAGCCTTTATCTTAAATCCCTCGATCTCAACTTCCTCGAGATTGGTTAGCTCTCTGGCATCGGAAATACCCAGATCCCGCAATTTTTTTACGACATCCGAATTTCCAAGCACCGGTTTATCTCCTGCAATTTCCTTAATCGTCTCAGAACCTAAATGATCTTCGTGTTGATGTGTTATCAAATATAAATCAGCTCCCTGAAAATCTGAGACCTTAAAGCCTTTTTCAAAAGTAAGATATCCCGGATCGATGATCAGGGTTTTTCCATTCTTTTCTAATATTAAGTGCGATTGGGGAAATTTTTTTACTTTCACAGATGAATAATAATAATTCTGTATTACGAGAAAAACAAGTAAAAATTATGCAACGGAAACCGGTGCGGGAACCTGGGGCCTAACCCTACCCACATTTGCCACCCTACCGATAACAAAGAATGAAGCTGTTCCGCGGCTGAATCGTTTGGATAGCTCAGCCCAGGTTTCTTCAGTTCGATCCTGACCGGGCCTTTCAATTCCAACAACATACCTACTTCTATCTTCAGGTGTTATCCCGTAAACTGCAGCCAGCCTTAGAGTTTTAAGTATCCCCGCACCCATTGAATCTTTGGCTCTGAATCCCATTTTAGGCTTATCCTCACCGGCTTGAGTTGCCTCAACAATAGCCTGATAATTCCCCTCATTTAAAGCTCCCGTTCCTATCAATAATATTCTCATCATATGTGCAGTATGCAGACCAACCTTTGGTCCGTAAGGTTCAGTAAGGCTTTTTACTGCCTCTTCATCACCTGAGATCTCCGGAGGCAACTTATCTTTGTGGGCCGCGACAACTCTTAGTTCTTCTGTCTGCAGCTCCGGATGGCTTATAATTACTAATTTTCTCCCTGATTTATCAGCGACCGAGCTGATCTCCATACCGTCTTGGGTAACGTTTGTGGGGTTTTCGTTTATCCGTTTAAGGGACTCTGCGAGTTCAATTATCTGAGCGGGATCATAATCCAATTTGGAAGACAAATTTGCAAGAGCACCTGCCGGAGAAGCTAGGTAAGCGGCGATAAGCTTTCTGGATTCATCAGCTCTTTCTGCCATAAGTTATTACTATATCAGCCGAGATCTTCTGTCAATATAGCAAGAATTATTTACGCACTTTTTGCAATTTCTACTAACTCTCCCATACTTAGTCCGGTTTTATGTTCCGGCGCGGAAGATGAACCACAGATAACCATATGGTGGGATTGGTGTAAAAACCATCCGCAGTCAGGCTCCTTCTCAATAAGTTTATTATATATAGGCTCAAGATTCGTATCAAAAGACGGCGTAAAAAACTGGGCGGAATTAAACTCCGGATCATACATTAAAACCAGATTAAATCCCTTATTCCTGACAAAGGCTCTGTCAACAGTTTTTGAACTTATTGCAACAGATTTTCCAAAAACCGTCTTAAATTCAATTCTGTCTTCCCAGTCCTCTTCCGACTGCTTACCCTTCTTTAATAATTCATAGATCCTATCGAGGATCTGCTCTCCCAATTTTAAGGATTTCAACGAGTCTTCCTGAGTTGAATTTTTGCTTCTAATAAAGGCCTGTACGCCGTAGGGGCCAAAGTCGGCATCGCTTCCTTTGCCTAAATCAATTTTTCTGTTCCACTCAACCAATTCGTCAAGAGCTTTTAGCTGAATCTGATCTGTTGGTGCAATTCCGCGTGATTTTATGTCTTTCCAAACCAGTGATGCGGCGCAATCCTCCAAATCCCCTTTATGCTCATCATATTTCCCACCGCCTGTACCCAGATAAATTTTATCGTCAGTTCCATTTCTCAGACCTTCATCCCTTGAAGCATTGATAAATTCTGTGTCTGCATCCTTAAAATCAGGAAAGAACTTTTTAAAAAGCCAGATGGCGGATATATCGTCCAGGTGCGGATTAATGTGGGTTACCAATACTTTCATAGCTCAAATAATATCATAATGTTAATATAAATTAATGTCCGTTATAAAAAAAATTATCTTCCTTCCTCTCTTTGTTGCGTTCACAGCCTCATTGTTATTCTTTTATAAGCCCCTTCTTGATAAATATTTGGAGATATTTTTTACAGCTTATGCGGGCTTGTATGAATTCGGACTCCTTGCAGGTCTGATAATTTTTTCAAGCTTATCTTATTGTCTTTACTTAACTTTTACCCAAAACATAAGATTCACATTCGGCCCGGCAATAGCAGCATCCGCGATCCCTTTTCTATTTTTAAAAACGGAGCTCGCGTTTGTGATCGGTTGCGGGTTTTTCATCAGTTTATTCGCAATCCATTTCATTGTTCAAACTAACTTAAAGACTTACATAAACTTCCAACCGGTATCCTTACTTTCAGGCCCGGTAAAAACCCTGAACTCATTTTTACTTTTAGCACTTACTTTCGGATTCTTTTTAAATACCAATTCAATCATTAAAACCGAGGGTTTTAAAATGCCCGATCAGGTAATTGATTGGGCTGTTAACTTATCCTTAAGCCAGGCAGGAATCCCCGTTAAGGGAGAAAAATATCTCGCCCAGGCATTGACTCCCGAGCAGGTGGAACTCTTAAAACAAAATCCCGACGTTTTAGAACAGTTCGGTTTAAAAAGTAGTGATGTTGACCAATTTATTCAAACGGATCAACCGGAAAATAAATCTGTTAACAGAAGCGCGGTCAAAACAGCGCCTGCGGTTCCGGGGAATCTTAATTTAAAAGATATGATTAAATCTCAAATCAGCAATTCTCTTGATGAAATGACCAAGCCTTATCTTTTTGCTATTCCTTTTATACTATCTTTTCTGTTTTACAGTATTGCTTCATTCTATCTTTGGGTTTTTTCTCTTTTCCTAAGTCCGGTAATATTATTGTTATTCAGTATTTTTGAAAAAACAGGGTTTATAAAGTTCGAAAAAGAGATGCGCGAAGTAAAAAAAATTGTAGTTTAAATTTTTAAGGCTGTCATTTCTCCCCAATTTTTTCCTGTTTTAAGATCAACTTCAACGGGAACCAGAAGCCGGATTGAGGCCTCCATTTTTTCTTTAATCAATCCAGCAATAGTGTCGAGTTTACCGGGATTGCATTCAAATAAAAGTTCATCGTGAACCTGCAGTATTAATTCGCAATCATTACCCATTCCGCTTAGGGCGATGTTTATATCCACCATTGCCTTCTTAATCATATCAGCGCTGGTTCCCTGAATCGGGTGATTTATTGCCGCTCTTTCTCCGAAGGACTGCAGCATTTTATTCTGCATATTAAGTTCGGGGATGTATCTTCTCCGACCCCACAACGTTTCAACATAACCGTTAGTCCGCCCCTCCTCTAAAATCTTTGCCATCCAATTCTTAACTTTCGGAAACTGTAAGAAATAATCGTCAATATAACTCCGTGCCGTTTGCGCGTCAATTTTTAACTGCTTCGATAAAGCTCTCGGACCCTGACCGTAAAGTGTAGCGAAATTCATCGTCTTACTGACTACTCTCTGCTCACGCGTAACCTCACTAACCTGCACTTTAAAAATTTTAGCAGCTGTTGTAGCGTGAATATCCTGACCCTCTTTAAATGCTGCAATCAGATTCTCGTCTTCCGAAATGTGCGCCAATATACGGAGCTCTACCTGGGAATAATCGGCGCCCAATAAAACTTTACCCGGTGAAGCAATAAAAGCCTTACGGATTTCCCCTCCCATCTGACCCCTAACCGGAATGTTCTGCAAATTCGGATTTGCTGAAGATAATCTTCCTGTTGCCGCACCTTCGACGTTAAAAGTTGAGTGGACTCTTCCATCCTCTCCGACCGATTTAGGCAAGGCATCAACATATGTTGATACCAGCTTAAAAAGCTGACGGTATTCTAAAAATAACGGAATCATCGGATGCGCCGCAGAAAGTTCGTTTAGCGTTTCCTCATCAGTGCTTCTTCCTGTCTTGGTTTTTCTGATTACCGGCAATCCCAGTTCATCAAACAAAACTTCGGATAATTGCTTGGGGGAGTTTAAGTTGAATTCGTGTCCGACCGATTTGAAAATCTGCTCTTCGATTTCCTTAAGGCGTTTTTTTAGTTCACTGCCCAAATTTTCAAGAAACTTCAAATCTATTAAGACTCCTTTCACTGTCATTTTTTTCAGGACTTCATCAACCGCAGCATCCAAATCCGTTGTCGGCTTTCCCTGCTCTCTCTTTGAAGTGGACGCTAACCCTAATTGATTTTCGCCTTTAAGCGGGTCTTTCCCCGAGCCGGTTACTTTTGATACCAGACTTTTAAATTCAAGTTCTTCGAGCAGCATCCGGACCGGTTCCAGTTTGTAATCTGAAACTTTACAACTATCAAGATCCAGCTCCACCGGAGCATTCAGATCCAAAGTTGCCAGGCTTTTGCTTAATACTGCAGACTCCGCACCTTCAGACAGTAATTTCTGCATTCTTTCAGGTAAAGATTTAATATTCTCGGGTTTATAAATATTTTCTACCGAACCGAATTGTTTAATTAATTTTGTGGCCGTAACCGCCCCGATTCCCGCAACCCCAGGAATATTATCCGAAGCATCTCCTGCAAGTGCCTTAAAATCAATCATCTGAACCGGTTTAAATCCGTATTTTTCTTCAAACTCTTTTTCCCCATATAATCCGACATCCGATAAGGTTTTCTTCGGCATCAGAACTTTGGTTTCTCCACTGATTATCTGCATAATATCCCTGTCACCCGTTAAAACTATTGTTTCCAATTCTTTATCTGCTTTATTCGCCTGTACCGCCAAGGTGCCTATTAAATCATCAGCCTCATAGCCGTCCAAACTAAATTCGGGAATTCCGAAAGCCCTGACAATCTCGTGAACACGCCCGTACTGATCACCCAAAGCACTGTCGACCGGCCCTCTGGTTGCCTTATATTGTGTATAAACCTGGTGGCGGAAAGTCGGAGCCTTTCGGTCCCAGGCAACAGCCATATAATCGGGCTTTAAGTCGTCCCAGGACTTTAAAATCATATTTGTAAAACCGAAAACTGCGTTTACAAGCTCCCCTTTTGAAGTAGTTAGCGGCGGAGTTGCGTGATATGCCCGATGGAGAAGCGCATTTCCGTCAATAAGAACAAACTTTTTCATACCGAAAGAATTGTATCACGTAGATAAAAATAACCGATTAATTGCTAGAATACTCTTAGGTATTAAGCTATGAAGATGATGCGCCTTACAAAATACAGTTTATCCAGGGATTCATTTTTTATGATCAAGAATATTTTATTTGATACGATCCGGATAAGATTCCGGGGAGTACCGAAAATAAGTGGCAAGGACCTTAACGAAATAGCCCGCTTTATTTTAAAGAAGAATCTTAATGACGGTATCCTTTTTTCAGGGTTTGGCCACTATAAACTAATGTGGGTTGCGGATTTAGGAATGGCGTTCCGTGGACTCTATCTGGTTGCCGGAAAAGAACAAATAAAATTAGTGCTCGAGCGCATACTAAACACGGTATCAAAACACAAAAAAGCTTATACCTGCTA
>CAYOSW010000052.1:0-7088 GCA_964406775.1 uncultured Gammaproteobacteria bacterium | reverse complement strand
CACCAATCACCGAGACTAAGAGGGGGTCTGAACCCGAATTAATCTGGGGAACAATGTATTTAATTATCACGAGTAAGCTGATCACCAGTCCTAAAATTGCCCCAATTCCTTTTTTTCGGGACATTGCGATAACTAAAACTGCAAATAAAATAACCAAAAACTGGATTGTTCCTAATCTATATCTGTCTATAATTTGCCAATTAGACTTTCCTTCAGGACCGGGAATATTTACTAATACAACTTGATCCCCAACTGCCACTTTCTGGTCTTGAGAAATCTTGACTGATCCTCCGTGTTCAACTTCAATCTCATTGGAATTTTGAAGCTTTACTTTAAGTTTTTGATAAATATTCTTTTCATCGAAGAAATTTTGAGTTGTATCTTCTAAGACTTGAACCACTTCTCCCTTGGAGTATTCTTCTTTTGCTATTGGAGGAGCATCTATAGCCTGGGTAAGTTTCGGAATCAAAAGACTTAAAAGGAGTAAAAAAGAAATAATTACACTTTTAGAAAAATTCATCTTTGTCATTATATACTAGATTAGTCTCATTCTTTGACAATCGTAATCCACTTGCGTAAAATTATAGGGTATGAACAACCCTGAAGAAGTCATAAATAAAATAAGGTCAAAGGGACACCGGATAACTAAGGTGCGTGGGTTGGTTGCAGAATTATTCATCAATAGCTCAGAACCTCTTACCGCTCAGGATTTAATTCTCGGACTCGAAACTTTAGGATTAAAAGTTAATAAAACAACTGTTTATAGGGAGTTAACTTTCCTTCTAGATAATCAAATTATAAAAGCTATAGAGTTTGGCGATGGAGTAAAACGATATGAGCTTCTACAAGAACAACATCATCACCATATTATTTGCGTGAACTGCAAGAAAGTTGAGGATGTGGATTTAACTACCGATCTTGAGAAAGATGAAGCTAAAATTGCAAAGGAAAAAAACTTTAAAATCCTAAATCATTCTTTAGAATTCTTTGGACTTTGCTCCGACTGTCGTTAAATACTCCTTGCCATTGTTTTTCATTGGACATATTTTGACTATTGACACTTGCAACTTTGTTGCATATACTACTTGCATCTTAGTTGCAAGTATATGGCAGAAAGATCACTTTTAGAACAAAAATTTAAAGACATCGGTTTAACAATATTGGGTGGAGAGCCTGTCTCTCCTCCTTCCCGAATTCAAATTGCGAAATATAGTTCTGTTGACCTACGCCAACAGGATATAGCCGGTCAAATAATTAATCCAAGCTTATATGAAGCAAGATCTAAATTGGATCCAACCGGTTTAAGACTTACCTTGAGTCAAGGAGCGGGATTCAGAGGAGTAATCGAACTTCCGTCTGGGCCGAGTACAGCTCCGTGGATTAAAGAAAACAATAGACCAGTTAGAGCATTTATGACTTTGCACCCGGATTCAAATGAGGATGCTGGCATAATCAGACTAAAAGTATTTATGTCAAATCAATACTGGGTCAGCCCCCAAATGGATCCTTACAGGCTAGGTTCTAATACACAAACGGTAGATGATGCGATTGGTGCCAGCGTGACTTTAGGAAGAGGAGGGCATAAAAAGGAAGAAAATACAGACAGAGGCGTGGTCCGGGATACAGTTGTCGCCGCACAACCCGCTCACACGGCGTTGGTTATAGGCACATCGTTTGCTCAATCTCGACCACTTGAAAAAGTCAGTAGACTTTCTCCGAACGAAGCTCCTCATTATGTCGACACGCAACTTAAAGCAGGGGCAGGAGGGTTTACTCCAGAGCTTGCTGCTACTTCCGAAAACGATCCAAGCGCACTCACTAATTACCCGGAAACACTTTGGCCAGCGATCAGCATTTCTGATATGGAAAATTTGCTCGCAACTAGAGGCAGCGGATTGACCCAGGCAGAGCTTGGCAGATATAGGTTTTACACCTTTGTCGGCAACTGCTATCAGGTAATTCAGACCGAGCATATAAACGAAGGTGTTTATCGAGAAGCAATGGCGGGAAGACTGGTTCTGCCTATATCAGCAGACCCTACTTCGGTTGCGACTTACCAGGCCGAACTGTTAGTCGGTTTAACCAGAAAAGGGCCTCAAGCAGTAGATCAGGCAATTAAAACAATGGAACAAAGGACAAGGCAAACTAATTGGTAATTTATGATTAAAGAAGCTCCTATGGAAATGTTAGGTTTTGATGCTATAGCATCAGGAGGGTTCGACTTTGAGCTTCCAACTGTTGAAATTGCTCCAGTAACCGCAAATCCTGTTTTAGTAGAACCCCAAAAATTAACTAAATCTACTTTCAGACCACCTACCTCTTTTGGAATAAGTTTTCAGGAAAAACTGGCAAAAAGAATGGGTAGCGTTAAGGTTGATATGAGCAAACGGGAATGGCTCGTAAATGAAATCGAAACTCACCAAACTTCAATAACAAGGCTTGCAGAAGTCGCAGCATATGCAGCAAAAAGACAACAGGAAAATTGTGCAACCGACGGACACGGGAATAAATTAACAAGTTCCTTTAGTGCAACCGGAGAAATGAGCTTTTCATCAAGCCCCTTGAGGAGTCTTACTGAAGTAAAACATAATCACAAAGCGGGATCACACGAACATTGTGACCAATGCGGCGGCGATTTAGAAAACGGGAGGTGTTCGAAAGGTCACTCCTCAGGCGCTGCAGCGTAACTAGAAATAAATTAACACAATACATTTACAGGTCTCTTTTAAGAGACCTGTAAAATTTAGGAAGAAATATATGAAATTTTATAACTTTCAACTTAGAGAAATTATTGAAGTGGCAGACAAAGAAGTTAAAATTATCACTATGAAAAACGGCAGAAAAGCAGGCCAGACTACTATCGTTAGAAACGGAAAAAGTTTGAAACTTTTCAAAATACTTGGTAAGGAAGAAATTAAAGTCCTCAACTCTTATATTTCCAACCACTAAACTTTCTCTTTATAAAATTTGGCAATTTGGATACTGAAGGAATTTGTTAAGGATAATCTACTGTTAAATCTGCACCCGTGAGAGAGATTTTGAGTGAAGTAATAATCCAACAATACGAAGTTTTAAAAAGGGCAAAGAGTCTCTACGATTACATAAAGCAACAAGGACAAGTTGCATTAGATAAGAAGATATTATAAGATCGCCTCAAGATTATGACAGCTGATCAAAGACCAGGAAGAGAACCTTTTGTTTGGCCATCAGAAAGAGGTGGTATTGCTCCAATTACTCAACTTAATAATTACGAGGTTCTTCTAAATGTAGCTCTTGATCACGCAATAGGTGTAAAAACTCTTACTGATGAAGGAAGGTCTCAATTTCAAAAGTTTGTCGCAATCCCTGCGCTTCGTGATGCGGGCAATGGCAACTTTGGTCCTAATACAAGCGAGCATGATGGATCTATTTTTATTGAAGCAGCTTATAAAGTTTTAGATAGAAGGACTGCAGATACAGCACCTCAGGGAAGCGCGCCTGATTATCAACAATTCCGAACAGGTGTCAGAATGGTTCTGGATCTTCCTGATAAACCTGTTCCGGATATCCATTACGCAGAAGCCCTTAAGCCCATTGATTATTCAAAAATGGTTGGTCGGGAAAGAATGGCAGAAGGTATTGCAGCCAGGTTTTACGCCTCAGCTTTAGACGGCCGCCCTGGAGTAGCAGACCAGGCAGAGTTTATGGTTGAAGGCGAAGGTCAGGATAAAGGATATATGGTTGAAATGAGCTTTGAGGATGTGGCTAGAAGAGAAATTTTGACCCACCAATCAGCTTTTAATGTAGACAGGGTTGGAACATCTCTAGCGCCGGAAAATTACTTAAGTCCTATGCAGATCCACGTAAGTTCAGAACAGCTTAGACCGGAACTCGCCGAATCCGTCCGCTTAACTAAAATGGCTGCAGATATTGAATGCGGAAACTGTTCTAATGAGTCTAAACTCAGATTAGAAGCTTTTATTCAGGCAACTTAGCTCCGCTGTGCTACAATAAAAAGAGTTAACTTTATGGCAAGAGAGCGTAATCGCGTGGCCATCATCGATAGACCTGACGCAAAACCCAATCAAATTCCTTTAGGTGCTCCTGATGCTCCTCTTCTAGGTCCTCCGCCTTCACCCTCGGTTATAGAAGCCCCAATAGGCCTTCAAGTAGTTAAACTAAAACCGCGCACACCAGTTCGACAGGAAACCCTAAACCTTCAGGAGCCGGAATTGTCATACCAACAGTCAATGGATCATCTTAAGGGAGCCGCGAGGCCGGAAGACGAGGAAAAGGGTATCCGGATGGTTCCTCGACTAGATCTAAGCCCAATAGAGCAGGAAACTATCCAGGTTCCTGAAACAATAGCAGCAATAAGAGAGAACTCGATCGATAGGGCTTTTAAACTTATTACCTATCTTGCAGTCGCAAGAAAGCTGCCGGATGACCCAGAGGAGATTATTGATGATAAGACAGGCCTTATTTATTCGGAAGCCAAAGACGGTATCCAATCAGCCGGACACAGTTATGATATTGAAGAGGAAATTGACCCCATCAGCGCACTTGTTTCAAGAGAGGCTCAAAAGCTTGTTGTAAAAAGGATGAAGGATGCTACAGGCGGTAATGTTGATACAACCACAGTTGCTTTAACTGGTTTGGGCATCAGAGCCAGGTTTTTAATTTCTGAAGAAGGAAAAACCCCGGAAGAGGAGTATCAGGAAAGACTTAATTCTATAAAAGAGCGTCTAAACGGTAAGGATACTGAAGGTATGGAGATCGGAAGAGTTGATGGTCAGGGAGCACTGGAATTCACCCTTTTTACATCAGATAGGCAGGTGATCTGTCAGATGAGTTATGATGATGTGTTAATTTTGCAAGCACAGCAAATTGCCGAGGAGGTTGCAGGAAAAGAAGCCAAATCTCCCGATGAAAAAGGACTTCAGAATGTTTCTCAAGCCTTCGAAGATAGAGGAATATATTTATTTAATCTAAGGAGCAACAGGGATGCCAAAAAAGTTGATATGTGCGAGAAGGGCCAGGAGGATGACAATAAAGCCCAACTCAACTACAACATTCACCTAGTACCATACTATGGTAGTAATGGTCAGCTAAAGTTTAAAGTTCAAGTAGAGTATTGTCCTCCTTGTGTAGATCATGTTGCTACAGCCACATCGCGCAAATCCGAACCGATTCAAGGTAGTAATTTTTCCACACCTCTTGCAAAAACTTTTGCAACACGTAATCCTCAAAGATTTGAGTTAATGCAAAAAGGAACGAAGGTTCAGAATTTTGAAATAAAAAAGCAGACTCCCGATTCTCAAGAATGGAGGATTAAAATACTTCCAAATATGGGAGTAATCGGTTTTGACTCAAGACACAGAGCTATGGAGGCCGCAGCATTTCATACAGCTAGAATGAGAGCCGAGGCAGCAGCCCGAAGTATATTAGGTAAGTCTTCTGGCGATAAACCTGCGGCTAAGTCTTCTGGAAGCTCCTTTAAAATATCTAGGTCTGAAGGAGGTTCTAAAGTTTCAACTAGTGCAGATTCCAAGGCTAAGCCTCCAGCTTTTAAGGGATTTGGGTTATTTTTAGGAGGTGCTAAATCTTCATCTGTAGGTGGATCTGAAAAGAAATCTCCGTCTTTTCCCGGGACAGCTAACGCTGGAAAGCCCGATAATTATATATGGAGAATAAAGGACGAGCCTTTTTTTCTATCGAAAATAAAATTCACTGAGGTATCCGGCTCTTCTGCGTCTGCTTCACCTGAGAAGAGAGGTACCACTATAATTAGGTCAAAATCTGCAGAATCTCTAGGGCTTAGCTCCGTAGATCTCAGTAAAATACGAGAAACGGTTCGGTCCATCAGTCAACAAGGAAGCTCAGGGAACAGGTCAGCTTTTTTGAGACCAACAGGCACCGAAGGAGGCTCAAGAGGAAACGGATCTGAAACTAAGTTCACCAGTTCAAGAGTTGGAGCCGCAGAGAACAACTTAAGGAGAGGCAGTTTAGTATTTACAACTAGAAACAGCGAAGGCTCCACAGTACGCTCTGGAACAACAGGGTCAAATGAATTATCGGCTCCTGGCTCAAGTGGAGGTAGTAATGAATCCGGAGGCAGAATCCTAACTTTCAGAAGAAGCGGAAACTCTTCTGAGGGCAATAGAGTCTTTTCGGGTCGAAGTCACCGAAGTCCCGAAGGCTCCAGGTTGACCTTCAGGACTATTAGAGCATCTGATAATTTGCAGAGTGGATTACCTAGAGGAGGCTCAAGTTCCTCAGAATTACACAAAGTAACTTCTGGAATTGATAAAAGAGGCGCAAGAAAAAGTCCTGGAAGGTTAATTGATGCAAGGAACAGATTTAACGGGAATAATGAAAGAGGAATCGGAAACGGTTCCGACTTAAGCGCAAACTCAGGGCCCAAAAAACCCGATTCGTCTCCCAAAATGGAATTAGGAGGAAAAGCTGAATCATATATCAGACAAGCAGCTGTAAAACCAATCGATGTTCAGATTGGCGACACATTAAAAGATGTCATTCAAAAAATGGAAGACGTAAGAGATTTAGCTCTAGCCGGTAGAGCCACAAATATCGAAGTTGCATATTCTGAAGTTATCTCTGCGAAAACAGGAGCTGAGAGTACAAGGAACAGGACTGCCCCCAGTAAAACGGCTGAAACCTCAACTCCATCCCAATCAAAAACTAAATCCGAAGTGGGGTCAGTTGTCAACACTCAAGCCGGACAAGAAGTACAAGGAGTTAAGGTTGATATAAAAGCTCCTTCGATACAAAAAGCCGAGGCTGGTGTGACAGATGAAGCAAACAGGAGTGTTAAAACTATTCAAAAACAACAAGTTCCTTCGATTTCTCAGTCTATAAGTACTGGTACTCGCCTAGAAGTTGGAGCAAACCCAATTACATCCTTTGAACAAGGAGCCGAGGTTGAAGGTATTGAAGTCGTCCCCGAACTTGCAGGAACTGACGAAGGAGCTCAAAATGTAAGTGAAGATTACCAAGTGCAGGTAGCTGATGATGTAGTTGTAAGTTCGGCGTCTAAAGCTTCGACATCGAATACTTCTTCAAAGAGTTCGTCTACGAATCAATCCCTT
>CAYOSW010000051.1:0-7305 GCA_964406775.1 uncultured Gammaproteobacteria bacterium | reverse complement strand
GGATGTTTTTGAATGACGGATTGATTGAAATAGAAGTTATTTCCATAAGCGGAAAATTAATTACAGCTAAAGCTAAGAACAACGGAGTTGTTTCTTCCAATAAAGGAGTTAACGTTCCGGATACTAATTTGGGAAGCGCCAGCTTTACCGAAAAGGATGAAAGAGATGCCATTTTTGCTTTAAAGCACGGCGTTGATTATATTGCTCTTTCATTCGTCCAGACCGCCAAAGATATTCAGCCCGTTAAAAAATTAATCGCCGAACTTAATCCCCGCGTCAAAATCATCGTTAAGATCGAGAAAAAAGAAGCCATCGAGAATCTGGAAGCGATTGTTCAGGAAGCAAACGCAGTTATGGTTGCCCGGGGAGATTTAGCGATTGAAACTAATAACGCTCAGGTCCCGATCTATCAGGAAAAAATAATTAATCTCTGCCGCCAATATCAGAAACCGGTGATTGTCGCGACTCAAATGCTTGAGTCTATGACCGAAAACCCCCGTCCGACCAGAGCCGAAGTTTCAGATGTTGCCAATGCCGTTCTCGACCAGGTTGATGCGGTGATGCTTTCAGCTGAATCGGCTTCCGGAAAATATCCGGTTGAAGCTGTTGAAACGATGCGCAACATTATTCATTCGGTTGAATCTCACCCCGATTACCATCATCCGATTAAAATCCATTTCGGGGAATTATCAAAAGAAGAATTGAATTTTATGTCGATTGCCGCAGCAGCCGAACTTTTAGCCGAAAAATTAGGTGCAAAAGCAATAATTACCGGAACTGCAACAGGAAAAACCGCGAGAATAACTGCCGCTTTTAGACCCGATGCCAAACTTATCGCTGTCACTCACGATGAACTGACTAAAAACCAGCTGGCTTTAGTTTGGGGAATCGAACCGATGATTGTTAAGCCGTTTGCTAACTTCAATACTTTTTATGACCACGTAATGGAGGAAATTTCCGTAAACCACGGACTAAAAAAAGGCGACAGGATTGTTATTGTTGTCGGAATTACAGCGGGAGTTTCAGGAACCACAAACACCATCAAAGTCGCAACTGTTTAATTTATGCCTCACCCCGGTTTATCGCCCGAAAGAGTCAGTGAAATACCCGTCCTCGAGATTGACTGGGATGAGATGTCAGCATCTCAAAGGGGAATAATTCCTGTGCCTTTAGGAAGAGATTATTCAAGCTACTCAACAACAGGTCAGTACACCTCCCAAATGTTTGACCGCTCTTGGGAAATTTGGCAGGAACAACACCCTTGGGTTCCCCTTAATAACAGAAAACAGTTACCTTTAGCACGGGCATTTTATCTTAACCGGCAAGCCCGTAAGTTCGTAGAAAAATTGGATCCCTGCACCGGTGCCGTAATGTTTGAGGATATGACAACTAAGGCTGCAACCGAACATCTCCCAAGGCTTTTAACAACAACGGAAGCGCCGGCATTAACCGATTTTTCTTTAGCTTATGCCGGGGCACTGATTCCTCACGACCCCGAGAGATTGGATTATATATTTCAGGCTTTACCCGGAAGCCGTGACGGAAACGGCGGATGTCAGTTCTGGGGTATTGCACCTTATATTTTTGACAGATTAAGAAATCCCGGACCGGGTATCCAAGCTTTAACCCCAAAACAGGCTATTGATACGGTTATTGATTGGAGCAATGCCAGGAAACGTTACGACACGGACAATGCCATATATCCGGGATTTTATTCAGATTATTTAGATCAGGGATTTTTATCTGTATTACAGCGGAACTCACCCGTCACACGCCTTAGCCGGAAGAATCGGAACACATATTGCCGATCAGCTCAGACTAATCTTACCTTCTTAAGCGGGTTGTTTTCTTGCAGTGATCAGTCTGCGGTCATCCATCAGAAAAACAGCTGCGCGCACCAGTGAATCTGCCGCATTGCCGATTTCTCCGATGCCGTGTTTTTTTATATCGCCCCATTTTCTGGAAAGCGTCACTTTAAATAACTCGAGTTTTAATCCCCTGTCCAATTCCCGCGCCAGCGCCTTCCGGGCGATCTGAACCTCCGCCCTTCCGTTTCTTAATTCCGTTGCCATAGCCGAACCGTTTACGGTTATCTCGGCGTGATCATCTGAGAGTCTTACGTCAAAGATTGTATCAGGCTCGGAAAGACCGGAATCCAATCTCACTCTTAAACCCCGCAGTCCCGCAACCTGCCTGAATTTTTGAAGCTTCGCTTCGCTTAATCTTAACCGGTCGATATGACTCATAACTCCGGATTATACACTAGATCTTAAATCTCCGGTCCGACATAAAAGAATTAGCCATTCTCCGGATATTTCTTGAGTTCAATAATATGCCTCTTTGCAGGGTAAATTCACCGTATCTGTCGTTAATTTTATCCAAGGCACGGGTAATCACTTCCCTTCTGTTTAAATCTTCAAGAAACGTCAGGTTTTGAGGAGTAGCAGATTTTAAATTGGAAAGAGAAACACCGACCATCCTTACCGGACCGCCGTCCCAAAGTTTTATAAATAAGCCCCAGGCAGAATTGAAAATATCCAATCCGTCACCCGTATAAGAAGTTGTCGTCTGCATTCCGGAACCATAAAATTGACTCCCCGTTTCCTCAAAATACGCCCGGTCAAAAGCCCGGCGGTACCAAAAACTGACTGTTCTTCCTTCCAGTTTTTTAGCCCGCGCCCGGCGCGCAACCAACTCGCAAAGTTTTAACAGAATCTGTTTTATTTCTTCAGGATCGGAGACATCTTTACTGATGGTATGGCGGTGACCGATCGATTTCACTTCCTCTTTTTCAAAAAAAGGCACAACTTCCCGGGTATCAATTCCGCGCGAAAAGTTATAAAGAATTTTCCCGTAGCTTTTAAAAGATGCGACCAAATTGGACAAAGGAATCTCCCTTAAATCCTTAAAATTAAAAACCCCCATATCGTTTAACCGTTTTTTAATCCGCGGACCGATTCCGCAAATTTCGTCCAATCCAACCCTGTCCAAAATCCACCTTGCCGACTGCTCATCAAAAATTCCGACTAACCCATCCGGTTTGTACAAGGATCCGGCTAATTTTGCGAGCATTTTGTTATAAGAAATACCGATTGAACAGGTTATCCACTCCCCCGCATCTTTTCTAATTTTTTCTTTAATACTTTGAGCCAGGTTAAAAAGGGTATCGAAAGTATCACGAGTATCAAAAGTATCACGGGAAGAAAAAACAAGGTCGGAATCTAACTCCCGTGATACTCGCGGTACACTTGGTACCCGTGGTACCTTAACTTTCAGAAACACTTCATCAATGGAAAAAACCTCCATCTTATCCGTATAGCCTTTTAAAAGATTCAAAAACTTTTTATTGATCTCAATATACTTGTCCGAATCGCCCTTCACCAAAACTAAATCCGGGCAAAGCCTTAAAGCTTCCGGAATCCGCATTCCGGTTCTAACCCCCCGGAGCTTAGCCTCAACTGACGCCGCGCCTATAACTGTACGCGTCAGCCTGTCCCCGCCGGTTACACCAATCGGCTTTCCCCGGAGTCTCGGATTTGCCTGTTGTTCAACCGTTGCAAAAAAAGAATTAAAATCGATATGAATTATATACTTCAAGTAACAACCACCCCGTCTTCCTCAACAGCCTCCAGAACCCACCTTAAAGTCGTACCGTCGAACCCCAGTCTATAAAAATTTCCCCCCGCGGAAACCGAAAAATGATACAGCTCTTTTGTACCTTCACGGCTTTGGTGGATCAGATTTATCTTATCGATGGCAATCCGGCGTTTATTCCAAAAGAAGACATAAGGCTTAATCTGCCCTTTTTCAAAGAAAACCCAAACGTTAACCGGATCGCAAAGTTCAACCATAAATGAGTTACGAATTATGAAGCATAAGCTATGCTTTAAAAAATTTTTTAAGCAGTAGCGAAATGTGAAAGAGGGCAAAGAACATATTCGGAATAATTTCGGTTATTTATTATTAAACCAAATTTAACCCGAAGTCAATAGATTAACCGGCTGTGTTAAAATATCGAAACTCCTATGAAACTCTTTACATTGATTTTAACTTTTGCACTATTCATTCTTCATTATTCATTATTCGCGTCTGACGCCCGCGCTGTAACCAATCCTCTCGCCGTGCCGAATAACCGCTACGGAATCCACATTATTTCCGCAACCCGCGAGGAGGCATCCGAAGCCGCCAGGTTGGTGAACAACAATGGAGATTGGGGCTATATAACGGTACTTGCCGAAAGTAAAGACAGGAACGAACAGAAGTGGCAGGAATTTTTCAATGAGCTGCGCAGAAGGCATTTAATTCCTTTAATCAGAATCGCCACCAAACCCGACGGAAATTCAGGAAATTGGGAAAGACCTTACGAGGGAGAGGGGGAAGCCTGGGCGGACTTTTTGGACAAGTTAATCTGGCCTGTTAAAAACCGATACATTATTGTATACAACGAACCGAACCACGGATCAGAATGGGGCGGCTCTGTTGATCCGGAAGGCTTCGCCATCGCCGCAAACAGAACAATCGACGCTTTAAAGAAAAAATCCGAAGACTTCTTTATATTAAATCCCGGATTTGACGCCTCAACTCCAAACCAGCCTCCGAAATATATGGATCAGGAAGAATTTATGAAACGGATGGAGGTTTCGGTTCCTGGTATCTTCAGTAAATTTGACGGCTGGGTTTCCCACTCCTACCCTAACCCGGGCTTTGCGGGGAAACCTACCGACCGAGGGCGCGGAACGGTTAGGACCTGGGAATGGGAGCAGGATTTGTTAAATAATCTGGGTGTAAAAAAAGTTCTGCCGATTTTTATTACCGAAACGGGCTGGAAACATTCAAACGGAGTTACGGTCAATAAAAATTTTCCCGATCCGGATACAGTCGGAGAGTATTACAGGGAAGCTTTCGGTTCTGCCTGGGCCAATAACCGGATTGTGGCAGTAACCCCCTTCTTACTGAATTATCAGGACCCCCCTTTCGACCATTTTTCTTTTAAAATAAACGGCAATGCCCGAACGGCTGACGAGGCCGGCAAGGATTACCATCTGCCCTTTTATATCCTCCAGGATGCTCAAAAAATAAGCGGCAAGCCTGTTCAAGCAGAAAGGGCAGAATTCGTTAAAATAGGCATCGAAAAAGACGGTTTTACTAATTATTTTGAGGCAACCTCGTCCGGCACGACCGCAACTTTAGCTTATAACGAACCTTACACTCTGCATATTACTTTCAAAAATACCGGTCAATCTATCTGGGGCGAAAACGGCGGAATAGTTTTAAATGTTTTCGGCACCGCTGAAGCGTTCGCCCAAACCCGCTTTGAAATACCCCAGGATAAAAAAGTTGAGCCCGGAGGAGAAATAACTTTTGATGTCCCCATATCCGGCCTGCCCGGAGGTGAATATAAAACCTCCTTTAATTTATTTAACAATCTTAAACCCTTAGCTTCGCCCGATTATATATTCAATATCGAAGTAAAAGCCCCCGTCTACCTTAATGTATCGGCGTCCTTAAAATGGAAGAAAAATTATGGGGGCAATTACATTTTAGGGATTTTAGGTCAACTCCGTTATGCGCTTTCCTCAGCAACAGTAAATACCACTCTGGATAATAACGGTCAGTCGGAAAATCTGGAGACCAAATACCTTCTCCCCGACCAGGAATACTTATTTACTCTGGAAAAACCTTACTATAAACCGAAAACAATTAACCAAAAAATTATACCGGGAGAAAATACTTTAAACTTCGGGGAGCTCCAACCCGATCTGCGTTCGGCAATACTTAAGCCCGACGAATTCTGGAAACTCCTCCCCTGGTCCGATTAAATGCTATAATTTGAGGTATGAAATTTGCTCTTCCTATCGTACTCCTAATAGCAGTCGTGGCTTTTGTTGCCGGGCTTTCGGTTAAAAACTCCCTGCTTGCCCCGTTTAAATCGGCTCCCGAGAATATGCCTGAGGCAAGCGGTTCTGCTCAGATCACCGAAGAGAAAAGTGATACTCCCGGTCTTTCCGGAGAATCAGCACCCGTTACAACTCACCAGCTACCCAATAATTCGGGAACTTATACTTCCAAAACCGAGAACGATAAAATTATCCTCAGCGGAACAGTTAAAATTCCCGATTTCTATAAATTAAATTACACTTTTATATTTCCGAAAAACGGCGGAGATGTAACCGGATCAATAACCGGAGTTTGCGAAGGAAATATTACCGGCAAGTCGGATAAACCCGACTCGGACGGTGAGGCCAGGATTGAAGGACAATTTTCAGGCGACTGCAAACCGATCCCGGGTTTAAGCTTTAAAACTAAAGCTTCTGGGACTTTCGAAGGACAGCTTAAACTGAACGATAAAAAGGTTCATATCATCTACCAATTAAACGAGCCGTACAGCACCCGCGGCGGATTCGAACTCAGTTTTTAAACCCGTAGAATTTTGTCAGGATTTTTCCTTTAAAAGTAGTACAATTCTCTTACCTAGTTCATTTTATGACGGGAAAAACCAGGTTAGAGCAGCTTGGAAAACTAAATATCTTCAGTCAGCTCACTGCGAGCCAACTTCAAACATTTGATGAATTTTTTACAGAAGAAAATATCGGAAAAGACACCGTTTTTATAGAACAGGAAGAAAATTCGGACAAAGCCTATCTGATTATCGAGGGCGCCGTCAGAGTTTACCGCGTCACCGAGGACGGAGAGGAAGTGACAGTCGCTTTTAAAGGAAGCGGTGAACTTATCGGCGAGATGGCGCTTCTCGACGGCAAACCCCGCTCGGCATACGTTAAAACCATCAAAGACACGCTCTTCTATACTTTAAGCCGGGGAAATTTCATCAATATCATCCTTAAAAGTCCTCAGATCGCCTTAAACGTTATTAAGTCTTTAACCCAAAGCATCAGGAATATGGATCAGCTTTTAGAAAATAATAAATCTAAGAATCTGTATGAAAGAACTTTTGCAACACTCCAGAGTCTGGCGATTTATTTTAATAATAACGACATCGCCTATTCACAGGAAGAACTAGCCTCCATAGTCGGTGCAACACGTTCCCGGGTAACGGAAGTTCTTCACGACTTGCAAAAAAACCGCAAAATTATAATTACCCACCGCAAAATTCATCTGCTCTAAGACGCAGTCGCAAGCTTTGCTTAATTGTGCTGTAAAGAACGGAAGTTAGTTTAAGTTTAATTGATAATCAGTCTATGATCGAAAGAAGACACTCGCCTTTTTCATTGGACCCCAGGCTGGTACCAAGTTTAGTAGCCAGACAGTTCGTAGTTTCCCGTTATGAAGAATTTGTTGATGCAACCG
>CAYOSW010000050.1:5917-7493 GCA_964406775.1 uncultured Gammaproteobacteria bacterium | reverse complement strand
TATTATCATTTTCCTCTCCAGTTCTTCAGAGTTATATGCTAAAAGAAGGAAAAATATGTTAAGAGATTGAAAAAATAGACATAACCCGTAAAGAAAGGCTAGAAAAAAGGAGAAATTAGAATTCCTAGTGAAGACATCTGAGGCAATGCTATAAATTTTAGGAAGAATTGCATTTAAAAAAATGTATATATTTCCAAAAAGGATCGTTAATATATAAACATCGGAGCTTTTAATCACGCCTTCTTTTTCTTTGTTAGTTTTCTCTTTACGCTGCTTATCCATACCACACTACCTCCAATCATAGGCCCAGCCACCACTAGCGCAGTTTTCAGGTTTTGAGTTAGTGCTGAGCTACACGATCCATCAATTACACAGACAGGAATGCCCATCCCACAGGCTACACACATACTTGACTACATAATAAAATTTTACTGTAAGTAACGCAAGAGAGTCTCATACGACTAGATAAAAGCAATATTGTTGCAAGACTAACTTTAATTCAAGGCCAAGCGGGTGTAATTTAACGGTAGTACATTTATCAGATTAAGCAAGCTATTTACAAATGCAAATAAGTTGCATATACTAATGCAAATAAGTTGCAAAATGACAGACTTAGCAACACCTATTTTTGTGAGTTGGAATTAAAAGGGTTCCTTCAAAGGTTACGACTGTCAGTCTTGAGATATTAAAACTGCCAAAATTAATATGAAAAACAAATGGATTTACTTTATTGGTGGAATTTTGTTGGTCGCAATTTTTAGCTATATATTGAATACTGGAATATTTAAGCATTCAGAGAGCGATACTCAAAATAACAATAAGCTTCAAGTAAGCACATCATTTTATCCTTTATATTTCTTTTCCTCTCAAATCGGCGGGGACAGAGCAAGTGTATACAATATAACTCCTGCCGGTGCTGAGCCGCATGATTATGATCCAACATCGCAAGATATTGCGCGAATAGAGAATGGGGATATGCTGGTTCTGAATGGTGGAGTGGAAGCTTGGGGAGATAGAATAAAGGATAATCTCAAAGAAAAACAAGTCAAAATTATTGTCGCAGGAGAAGGGCTTTTAACCCATCAGATTGAAGAAGAAGGTAAAAATCAGACAGATCCTCATATCTGGCTTGATCCACAACTGGCCAAGAAAGAGGCGCAAAAAATAACAGAAGCATATATAGCAATTGACCCGTCAAGTAGTACTTATTATCAAAACAATCAACAACAGCTGGAAAGAAAGCTCGATAAACTTGACCAGGATTACAAAGAAGGTTTACAAAATTGCCAAAGCAAGAACATTATCACCTCTCATGCAGCTTTTGGATATTTAGCGACACGGTATGGGTTAAACCAGGTGACTGTTACTGGTGTTTCTCCGGATGAGGAGCCATCAGCGAAGCAGCTTGCCGAAGTGACTAATTTTGCTAAACAGAATAATGTTAAGTATATCTTCTTTGAAAGCTTAGTCAGTCCAAAACTTTCGGAAACCATTGCCAGTGAAGTAGGGGCAAAAACTTTAGTACTTGATCCAATCGAGGGAATCTCGGATGATGATATAGCGCAAGGTAAAAATT
>CAYOSW010000050.1:0-5907 GCA_964406775.1 uncultured Gammaproteobacteria bacterium | reverse complement strand
GGAAGATAATTTGAAAAACTTGCAGACAGCGCTCCAATGCAGCAAGTAGATCATACTCATAAAATTATTGAGCTTAATAGTGTTTGCTTTTCTTTTACCTTTGAAGAAGTCATAAAGAATGTATCCTTAGAAATACATAAAGGTGATTACGTCGGAATTGTCGGACCTAATGGTGGTGGAAAAACAACTCTTCTCAAACTTATGCTTGGTCTTCTTCAACCCAAAGATGGAACTATAAAACTATTCGGTACAGACATTAAAGATTTCAAAGATTGGTCAAAAATAGGTTACGTACCACAAAAAACCTATGTAGAAATTAACTTCCCTGTAACAGTTGAAGAGGTGGTGGCAATGGGACGATTCGGAAAACGAGGTTTGTTTCATTTACCAACTAAAGAAGATGAAGAAAAAACTCTGAATGCCCTGAAGCAGGTAGATATGCTTGAATATAAGAGTAGACAAATAAATGATTTATCCGGCGGACAACAGCAAAGGGTCTTTATTGCCAGAGCCTTAGCATCTGAGCCTGAGGTAATTTTTTTAGATGAACCTACAGTTGGCGTGGATGTAAAAACACAAAAGCAATTTTATACACTTCTGCGAAAACTTAATAAAGAGCTGGATTTAACCCTTGTGCTTGTTACTCACGAACTTGATGTGGTAGCTCATGAGGCTACTGAGCTTGGTTATATCAATCGGACAATGGAATATTATGGAGAGCCGGAGGAATTTCTAAAAGGCAGATATTTTCATGAGCTTATTGGAAAAGGAGGGCTTCATCATTAATGTTAGAACTTTTTAGGTATGGTTTCGTAGTGCGCGGGTTTGAAGCTGGTCTTATCATTGCTGTAATTGCTCCTCTTATCGGAATATTCCTTGTTTTAAGGCGTTATTCTTTAATTGCCGATACCTTAGCTCATGTTTCTCTGGCAGGAGTAGCAATTGGGCTTTTGTTAAAGATTAATCCTTTAATTACCGCTATTATTACAGCTGTTATATCTTCTATTGCTATTGAACGGCTGAGACTTAGCAAAAGGATATTCGGAGAATCGGCTCTGTCAATCTTTCTTTCGGGTAGTCTGGCATTGGCAATCGTTCTAATCAGTCTGGCACATGGATTTGGGGTTGATTTATTTAGTTATTTGTTTGGAAGTATTAATACTGTTAAGCAAACTGACATATATATTATTGCAGCCTTGGGTGTACTAGTTATTACTACTGTAATTGCTTTTTATAAAGAACTTTTATTTGTAACAATAGACGAAGAGGCGGCAAAAGTAAGCGGAATTCCAACAAAATTAATTAACACAATCCTTATTGTTCTATCTGCTTTCACAGTTTCACTCTCAATCCCAATAGTCGGGGTATTGCTGATCTCAGCACTGGTAGTAATTCCGGTTGTGACGGCTTTACAGCTAAAAACCAGCTTCAAAAAGACAATATTTTATGCTGAATTAACATCCGTTTTTTCAGTTATATTTGGAATAATTAGTTCTTTTTACCTGAACCTTTCTCCCGGAGGAACAATAGTTCTTACTGCCCTAGTCATTTTTATTCTGGTATTTTATCTTAAAAAGCAGAACTGAAGTCATATTTGGTTTAGCATTGTGATAAGAGAAAAGTCGTAAGAAGAATATATTATTGCGACAGTCCATTCATAAAATACCCTACTGTTATAAGGATTGAAACCAGCATCTAGCTTCAATAAGAGTATAGGATGAGCTTCTTAAGTCTCGCTTCACTCCGGAGCCAGCCAGCTATTACCATTAGGGATTAGAACACTTAATAAATGCTCTAGAGGGCAAAGTTGATTTTCGTTGCATACTAGTAAAGCTGAGTGGTATGTACCCCTCTCTCATAGTGTAAAAATCTCCAAGGTCAGTGACCTGGTCTTTTAATTTTCTTGTAAGTGAGGGACCTTTCATCCATTCAAACGAGAAACCTGCTTTTAAGAATGCGTCACTGGAAGCTTTGTTTAGAGCATCATTTTTAACTGCCGGATGTTCGGCCCAGTTGGTTGCCAACCGATAGAGTCTTCCCTGAGCGATAGAAACTACCTCTTCATCTGCTCGTCCAGTCTCTTCAAGAAAATACATTTGAACATCTATGGCAGCTAAGACTCCACCAATATAGTGATTCCAGAAGGCCGCTGGGGAAGTAGTTTCTGTGATCCCGGTATAACCATCATCAGCAGCCAAAAGTAATGCTGGCTTAACAGGCTTTAAACCCTGAGCTTCTGCCACAGAACCTAGTAATATTAGCTCTTGATTGATTAAAATAATTTCTCCATCAATTACTTCTTTAGGCGGTATCTCCAGAGACATAGAGGAATGTTAGCATCAAACTAGATCAAAATATATATTCTATTTCGAATCATTTTAGCTTCAAAATAAAGTGCTATATTTTGGGTAAACGATGAGACTGTTAAATCAATACTGCACGCCCGGAGGGATTCGAACCCCCGACCTAAACGTTAGAACCGTCTTGCTCTATCCACTGAGCTACGGGCGCATAAACGGTATTATAACAATTTTAAGCCTAAAAGGAAAAATCAGACGGGATGTTTAAATATTTTCCAATAAAAAATGATTATCACCAGCATTGCCGTGTTAACGAGTAGCAGTCCGTTTATCGGCCCAAGCTTATCCCCTGCCAATCCTAAAACGTAAGCAATAACCGCAAACATAATATTTCCTGCAAATGACCCGAGCGATCCCATCGTTGCTCTCTGCCTGTCTGTAAATTCCTTCTGCATTAAACTTTTCAGGGCGATATAGGCCGTACCGAAATTTACGGAAGTAAGCGTCATAAACGCCGGCGATAAGACAGAGGGAAATAAAAGTCCGGCATACATAATAATTCTGTTTATTAGTACTTCACCGATCAACACCTTAAATTCCTTGAATCTTTTTATAACTCTGCTAGCAAAATAAAATCCGATCGAAGATCCGAAGAACGATCCGGCACCGGCCAGTCCGATAGCCCAGACCGGCCAAAGCATCGCATAAAAAGCCGGCCGGAAAATAAAGGCCGATTCCCCTAAAGCAAACCTGAGCACGTCAGATAACGTTAAGTAGCGTAATTTCTTATTCATCTTAAATTGCCTTAATGCTTCGCCTAAATGGCTGAATATATTACTCTCCCCCTTTGTAAAGATCTTCGGTTCAACAAACTTAAAGCAGATCACAAAAGCAATTATCTGAGGGATTAAGGACAACCAGACGGTTAAATTGTATGAGAAAAAGTAAGCGACCGCGCCTCCCAAAACAGCAGAGATTCCGAGTCCTATCTGATCCATCGAGCTGATCCTTCCCTGATATTTTCCGAACTCCCCCTCCATCCCTTTTTCTTTTAAAGTATCGTGCAAAAAAGCGTGATCCGTTCCGCTGAAAAAGGACCTCGAGAATCCTTCGAGCACTCCTCCCGCTAAAAGCATCCAATAACTCCCCCCGAGCGCGTAAAGCAAGACTGATAAAAATGATGTAAACATTCCGAGGATATAAGTTTTCTTCCGGCCGACCATATCCGAAAATATCCCCGTCGGGACTTCGAAAATAGCCTGGGATAAAAAAGTCAGGGAAAAGATACTCATCGCCAGAGCAAAGGAACCGGTAACTTCGGCAAAATATAAAACTATAACCGGCGCAAAGAATTTAAAATCTACAAAAAGGTAGAAATATGAAAGCAATTTTATGTTCTTATTATTCATATCCATAGTATAAATTATTTTTATTGACAGCTTCAGAACAGATAGACATAATAAATTTAGTGGCAATTCACGAACCTACCGAAACAACACATTCCCCGGAGCCCGGTCAGCAGGAATTTACCGAAGTTGAACTTAAAGATAATGCCCGAGAGTTAAGCTCGGAATTCAGCCGGATTTTACAACAATTTACTTTCGGTCTCCGGGAAGAGGAAGAGTTGATGAAATCGGACGAAAAAGGTGAGGAATATTCCCAGAATTTTTCAAGAAACGGCTATCTTTACCGGATACACAGGTGGACTGACAGAGAAACGACCACAGGCTATGAGGTTAACGTTACCAGGGACTATTATTCTCAGCCTGTAGGTGAAGTTGATGAGCCTAAAGACGAAATCACCGATAAAGAAGCTACAGCTGAACGAACTTACCGTTGGTACTATAGCGGATCGGCAGAGAAAAAATTAGACCCTGAGGAACAGTTTTTCGCTGTCTTATTCGGAAAGACTGCCCATTACAACGGAATAGAGGCGCATACTACAACCAGCTACCGTGTTTTTAATCCCGGGTATTCACTAGCCAACAGATGGCAAACAAAATATGAGTACGACTCGGCAGAAAATAATCCTAAAGCGGTTGAAAGAATTAAAAAGGAGTTGTTTGGCGCCCTAAGGCCAGTCCCGAAGCCTTCGGTTACCCCTTCAGGGAGTTAATGTATTCTATTAATTTTTCGAGTCCTTCATCCAATTTCACTTTCGGTTCCCAGTTTAAAACTCTCTTTGCCTTACTGATATCCGGCTTTCTGCGCTTCGGATCATCCTCCGGAAGAGCATCCGCAAAATCAATCTTGGAATCCGAACCCGTAATTTTTAAGACTTTCTCGGCCAATTCCAAAACCGTAAACTCGTCGGGATTCCCTAAATTAAAAACTTCGCCCTTCGTATTCTCAGACTCCATAGCCTTAATCATTCCGTCAATCAGATCGTCAACAAAGCAGAACGATCTCGTTTGTTTTCCGTCTCCGAAAACGGGCAGAGGTTTATTTTCAAGCGCCGACATTACGAACTCGATCACTACCCTGCCGTCGCGGTCCATCCTCGGTCCGTAAGTATTAAAAATCCGGATAATCCGCCCGTCTAACTTCTTATAACGGATAAAAGCGGAGACGACAGTCTCCCCGAACCTTTTTGATTCATCGTAAACCGACCGGACTCCGGTTGTTGAAACATTTCCCCTGTATTCTTCGGTTTGCGGATGCTCTAAAGGGTCGCCGTAAGTTTCCGAGGTTGAGGCAAATAGAAATTTTGCTCCCTGGTTTGCTGCAAATTGCGCTAAAACCCAGGTTCCTAAGGAATTCACTTTCATCGTTTCGAACGGAAGCGCCAGATAGCTTTTTTCGGTATGTTTATTCGGAGAGGCGGGAGACGCGAGGTGATAAATCCGGTCAAAACTGATATCTTTTAAGTTTTCAACGTCGGTTACATCAATTTTCTCAAATTTGAATCTCGGATTATCTTTTAAATCCTTAATATTCTCTTCCCTTCCGGTTATTAAATTATCCAGACAAAAAACTTCGTGACCTTCGTCGAGTAACCGTTTACAAAGATTTGACCCCAAAAATCCGGCACCGCCAGCAATAAGAACCTTCATTAAATTTGCTCCTTTCGGAGTTTATCAAATTTAATCAAGAACCTTGCCTTTTTGCTCAGCAAAAACGTAAGAACTTTCATCCCCTACATTATCTATTATGTTGTAGCTATTTTCAATTTAGCCAAACAGACTCTTTACAATTTAATCGGGAAATTGTAAAATGCAACTATAGGATACAATTAATGTCAGACTCTAACATCTTCCGCAAAACCAAAATTGTGTGCACGATAGGTCCGTCTTCTTGGGATTACGAGGCTATGAAGAAACTAGCCAAAGCCGGAATGGACATCGTCAGACTGAATATGTCACACGGATCCCACGAAGAAAAAGGCAAGCAGATCGACCAGGCCCGCCAGATCGCTAAAGAATTAAATAAACCGATGGCGGTTTTTGCCGATCTCCAGGGCCCAAAACTCCGTTTGGGAATAATTGACGGCATAAAAAGAATTACCACTGGAGAGATATTAAAAATCTCAACCGAACCTAAAGACGAAACAGAGCTTCCGATCCAATTTGATTTAACGCCTTATCTTAAAAAAGGCGACAGGATGTTT
>CAYOSW010000049.1:0-7846 GCA_964406775.1 uncultured Gammaproteobacteria bacterium | reverse complement strand
CCGAAGAATTACTTACCGCCTCATCTTCCGCAACATTGGCTAATTTGAAGGTAACGGACAAAGTTTCAACAATTAACCTGGAGACTCTCGATGCAACAATTTCCGGAACATTTAAAGCTCTCGGTGAAAACTTCCTGGGTAAAACTACAGTCGCCGGAGACTTAACGGTTGACGGAACTCTGGCTGTAACCGAAGGCAACTCAATCAGCGCATTCCCGGTACTGTTCCTTCAGAATAATCCTCTAGCCCAGGCTATAAATATCTTCAACGGAAAAGTGACTATAAATAAAGACGGGGCTTTTACAGCCGAAACAATCATAGCTTCCGAGTATAAAACTATCTCGGGCAAGATCAGCGGCAGCGGTAGAATTCCTGCAGGCTTAGATTCGGTAGATATAAAGAGTACCTACGTAAGACCTAACTCAAGGATCCTTATAACTCCGACCACTCAAACAGCTTTGCCGGTATCCGTAATATCAAAAATCGACGGAGAAAAATTTACAGCTTCCATACAAACACCTGCAGCCACCGATATAACCTTTGACTGGTTCATAATTAATGAGCAGTAGCATCGCAATCAATATGTATAAGAATACATTAAAATCCTTAGTTTCTATATCATTTTTGATTGTTGACAAGTGTTCAAAATCTGTTTACATTAATTAGAATCTAAAATTTAGGATAAATTTAGAATTAAAATGCGCCAAAATATTTCTGCCGTTCTACAAAAGCTTATTTTTTCAATTTTAGTATTGATAGCCGGACTTACACCCCTATTCTTTACTACTTTTACGACAGAGTTTTTTGAGATGCCGAAGATTGTCTTTCTCTCCGTTGCCGTACTTATATTGTTGGCTCTTTGGTCGTTTACTTGGGTTCTGCAGGGAAAAGTTATCATTACACGCACACCCCTTGATCTTCCTCTGTTACTACTTGCTGTTACGGTATTAATATCTACATTCCTTTCCGATTCGAGATATATATCAATATTCGGTAACTTCCCGAGGATTCACGGCTCGGCCATATCCTGGATTCTTTATATTCTTCTGTATTTCATTGCCGTTTCAAATGTAAAGGGAATTTTCCAGTCCAGAGTAATAGTTTTCACGCTTTTAGGAAGCGCCGTTATCAACTCCTTGATCGGAATTCTTTCCTACGCCGGAGTCTACCTTCCTCTTGCATTTGCCAAGAATATGGCCTTCAATCCAGCAGGAAATACCTTTTCTACAAGCGCTCTGAGCTTAATACTGCTTCCTATAATATATATACATATTTTGAAACCTACAAAAGTACTGGGAATGCCCATAGCCCTTATCGCCTCAATAGTTTTTGGACTAACCATCGTTTTAATCGGAAATCTGGCTATTCAGATTCTCGGACTACTCCTAGTGCTTTCCATAATACTTCTTTCAGATAAGAGAGAAGTTCAAAGATCTCTTCCCTTTTTGCTAACTCCTCTTATCGTTTGCGTACTGGTGCTGATCTTAAGCTTTATCCCGCTTGCTAAGAAGAATCCTCTGCAAACAAAGCGCGAAGATTTTGCAAAGAATTTTCAGGAATTACAGCTGACCCCACAAGCCTCCTGGCAGGTAGCAATCTCCGCTTTCCGTGACGCACCGGCCTTCGGAACCGGACCCTCGACTTTCCTGTTTAACTTCACCCAATACAAACCGGCCGCTATTAACCTGACCCCTCTTTGGAACTTCCGGTTCGACACTTCTTATAACGAATTTTTCCAGATTTTAGCAACTCTTGGAGCACTGGGATTCCTGGCTTTCTTATTCTTTGCCTTGATGACTGTTAAGTTGGCTCTGAAAGTTATCAAAAGCGTGGACAGCTTCACACTGGGCCTTGCTTTGGCTGTCATAATGTTTGTCTTGCTTTTGACACTTCACGTTACTACTCCTGTAACGATGATCATTGGAATATTGATCATTACAGCGCTCATTTCCTTAAGAAAATCCGAGGGTAAAGTCGAAGAATTCACCTTAGGTATAAAAACAGCACGTATTAAAGAAGCAACTGGCATCAACTCCCAGCCTTTGGACGGCATAATTACCGGCGATGTCCTTCCTATTATCTTATTCATACCGATTGTTATCTTAACTTTAGTTGGACTTTGGCAAACCTACAGAGTTGTTGCAGCCGATGTTTATCACAGAATGGGTCTTAATGCGATTTCTGAAAGAGGACTTCAGGCATACGATTATTTAAGACAGGCTGAAACTTTAAATCCGGTTATTGACCTTTACCGAACCGATATGGCTCAAACTAATTTCCTAATTGCTAACGCAATCGCATCCGCCAAAGCTCCTAATGAGGCTTCTCCTGCCGGCTCGCTTACGGATCAGGACAAGACTAACATTCAGCAATTCCTTTCCCAATCAATAAATGAAGCAAGATCAGGAGTCGCTCTTTCTCCCAGATCAGCTCAAAACTGGGAGATTATGGCTTCTATATACAGACAAATTACAGGCGTTGCAGAAAACGCTCTTCAGTTTGCTCTGGATGGTTACGGAAGAGCCATAGCTTTAGACCCATACAACCCCCTTTTGAGACTAAACGTCGGGGGATTGTATTATTCGATAAGAAATTATGATATGGCTATACGCTTCTTTGACGATGCTGTGAACTTAAAACCGGACTACGCTAATGCTTACTACAACCTATCTATTGCCTTAAGAGATAAAGGTAATCTGCAGGAGGCACAGGCTGTAGCGGAAAGAGTTGTGCAATTACTTCAGACCGATACTGAAAACCCCGACTACAAGGTTGCCGCAGAATACTTGAAGGACTTAAAAGCTAGAATTGCTACAGGAAGTGCGCAAAATTCGCAGATTCAGGCTCCTGCAGGACAGCAGAACGGTGCATTACAAAACGAAAAATTACCCCAAGTTCCGCTTGATCAGTTACAAGACCAACCTAATGTTGCTACTCCCCCTGCCGTAAAGAGATAAACTACTCGCAACTATTGCCCTACAAAAGTAAAAAAAGGTAAAATATCTCCTTGCGGGCCCGTGGTCTACCGGTATGATGTCTCCATGGCATGGAGAAGGCAAGGGGTTCAATTCCCCTCGGGTCCACAGATTTTTAAAGCTCCACTTTTTGTGGAGATTTAAAATTTAGATCCAGGCAGGGAATTAACCTGATCTTTGATCAGGTTCAACTCGCATTAAGCGAGAGGATCTTCCCCTCGGGTCCACAAATTTGAAAGTAATAAATTATCAGGGTTCGTTGATCGGGCCTGTGGCACAGTGGTAATGCGCCTCATTCGCATTGAGGAGGTCAGCGGTTCAATTCCGCTCAGGTCCACCAGCAGTGTAGTAATCATAAACAATTTTAGATATTTGTGCTAAGTTTTCAACTCCGTCGTCTTCCCCCTTTAGATTCTTACTCATAATTACAATTATGTAAGGACGGCCATCGAGAAAAACAATTCCGGCGTCATTACGCACTCCTGCCAGCTCGCCTGTTTTATGTGCAATCTTAGTTCCTTCAGGCAAAAGAGCGGGTATCCGATTATTCATTTGAGATTTGGCAAGCATATCTAAAATCTGCTCAGAAGCCTCGATCGAAACTATCTCCCCTCTATAGAGCTTATCGAGAAGTAAGCCGACATCGGCAGCAGAAGTCGTAATGGGACTCTTGATAGAAGTATTTGTCGCACCGATTTCTTGGGCAAGCAACTGCATTTTCGCCCATCCTACCTTTTCTGCCAGCATTATCGCCGAATAATTATCCGAGAACGCCGCTATTCTCTGAAGAGCTTCCCTTACTGTGTATCCGATAACTTCGGAATCATCGTACTCTTCATATCCGAATTCGCGCGACCCTAAAACAGAGTCCAGATGGCTCATTTTGGCTGAAATTTCGGTATCTAATGTCAGTTTACCAGCATTCACTTCTTCAAAAACTGCACCCATTAAAAATAGCTTATATAGGGACGCTGCTTCAAAAGGCTGGTCAGAATTAATCGAGGCATTCTTACCATTCTGGGCAGTTAAATCCTTGATATAAACGGCATAATCCCCTTGCTTGTCTGACAAGAATCCGGTAATCTTCTCCTCCAATTCCCTATCAATTGAAACTTGCGCACCAAGAATTTTTCTGAAGCTGTGTTGGGCTACACCAAATTCAATTTTTGCAATCTGATAGCCGATAAAAATTGAAATAACTACCGTGAGAATCAGCTTAAAAAGGAAAGTCCTGAAGATTTTAGACATTGAGATAGTTTAACAAAAACAAATCCGGGAATTAAAGCAGTTTAAGAAAGTCAGCGATTTGATATGAATTCCTTTTAGAGATTGAAACACTATCAAAACAACGATTTTGATAGTAGTGCAAATCTCGCAAAGGTATCGCAAAATCGAGATTTCAACTCAAGCCCAATAGAAAAGTGTTGGTATTATTTTAAAATCGCTAGGGGGTTCACTGCGATCCCCTTATACCTTATCTCAAAATGCAAATGCGTGCCTGTAGATCTCCCTGTCGACCCCATCTGGCCGACAGACTGACCGCGTGAAACAGTCTGACCGACAGACACATAGATATTGGATAAATGCGCATAAAGAGTCTGGTAGCCATTTCCGTGATCAATCATTACCCTGTTTCCGTAACCATAATTATCCGGCCAGCCTGCAACAATAACCGTACCTCCATCTGATGCTGCGACAGCAGGAGCCGCGCGGTTTGCCATATCTATCCCCGGATGCCACCAGGCAAAATTGGTGGAGATCATCTGGAATGTGGTAGGCCACATAAAGTTGGCTCCTCCCGGGGCCGAGAAGGTAGTCTTAGGCCCTTGAGCAAACAAGATTTTTGGCTGCGGTTTTGGCGTGGCTTTTGCTTCCGGAGGAACACCGTCAGGCACGATTAAGAGTTGGCCGACAGCCAATTTCTGATCATCCGGCACGTCGTTAAAAGGAAAATCGAGGATTCCCTGGGAGCCTGTATCAAACTTCTTCGCCACCGATTCAAGATTATCTCCCGACTTAACCGTGTAAGCGACTCCGGTTACAGGCAGGATTTTCAACTTTTGGCCGGGTTTAATACTGTCTTTTGACTCCATATCATTTGACCACTTTATAGTATCCTGGGTTATACCGAATTTCTGGGCGATTGTAGATAAAGTATCCCCATCCTGAACTTCGTATTCGATTATTTCCGATCTGGGCTTTTCCGAAATGGAGGTCTTAAAATCAACAAGCGACTGAAGACTGAGTCCTGAGGCGTTAGGGTCAAAATTCTCAATTACAGTCGGATCAGGCTGACCTACTCCAGGAAAAGACTTAACAACTATCGCATCCGAACCGAAGATTCCGGAAGACAAAAGCCCGACAGCCACAATCCCAAGCATTGAGGCGTGAAAAAAATATTTCTGCATCCTCCCTCTTCTGTGCATCAATACCTCAACAGCTTTATTCTTAAATCCTTCAAGAGCTTTGACCAGCTTAGCGGTTTTTTTTGCCTGGTATAAAACAAGGAACTTGAAAAGCAATTTGAGGTCGGAAAAGAAAGAATGCATTTTTGGCAGAGTTCATTTTAACAGATACGGTCAATGACCAAAAAAAGATTAATCTGCGTTTTTGACGAAGCTAAAAAGGCAAGTTTTGAGAAAATTAACGGTACCGGAAGATAATTACTTGAAGTCTTTAAGGGAAGCCAGGAAATCTTTATTCTCTTCTGTTTTTGCAAGCTGTTGGAGGAAAAGATCAGTCTGTTCATTCTCATTTAAGAGCCTTAACATCCTATGCATAACTACCATCTTGTCATAAATTTCTTTAGTGAACATTAACTGTTCTTGGCGTGTACCTGAGGATGAAATATCGATTGCAGGGAAAATTCTTCTCTCAGCAAGCTTCCTATCAAGATGAAGTTCCATATTTCCTGTACCTTTAAATTCCTCATAAATAAGATCATCCATTCTTGAACCAGTATCAACCAAAGCCGTACCTATAATGGTAAGCGAGCCACCTTCTTCGCAATTTCTTGCAGCACCAAAGAATTTCTTTGGGGGATAAAGCGCTATCGGATCAAAGCCTCCCGAAAGTGTTCTTCCAGACGGAGGAACGGATAAATTATAGGCGCGTCCTAAACGGGTAATTGAGTCAAGAAGTATAACAACGTCTTTACCTTCCTCAACAAGACGCTTCGCACGCTCCAATGCGATCTCAGCAGCCCTGGTTTGGTTTTCTGCAGGCTCATCAAAGTTTGAAGCGATAACATCTCCCTTAATCGAACGCGAAAGATCGGTTACCTCTTCCGGACGTTCCCCGACTAAAACAGCCATCAAAACAACATCAGGGTGATTTTTGGAAATACCCGCCGCTAAATCTTTAAGGATTGATGTTTTTCCGGCCTTTGGAGGAGAAACAATCATTCCTCTTTGACCGAATCCAATAGGTGCAATAAGATCGATAACTCTTTGCGAGAGCGGCATCTTGCCTGTTTCAAGATTTAATTGTTTATTAGGATAAATTGCTGTAAGGTCCTCGAACTTAACTCTCTTCGAACGTCCCGGCCTTCCCGATGGACCGACTTCTGAAACAAACTTCTCCGAATCCTGACCGTTAACTTTACTTACTTGCAAGAGTCCGAAATAGCGTTCGTTTTCTTTAGGTTGTCTGGCTCCGCCTTCAACGAAATCTCCTCCGCGCAAATTGAATCTGCGGATTTGGCTTGCTGAAATATATACATCCATATCAGAGGGCGTATATTTAGGTCTTAGGAATCCGTGACCTTCAGGCATTATGTCCAGATACCCTGAAACTTCTTCTGTGGGGACGTCTCTCATTGCATCTGTGGAAGGCCTTCTGTAACCGCCTCCGCCTCTGTAATCTCCATTAGAATACGGGGAATTTCCTCTGTCTGAATAACCGTTATCTTCATAGCGTGGACGGTAAGAATCGCCTCTTCCACCCTCTTCAGTATATCTCGGCTGAGGTGCTGATTCTAAATTTTCGGGTTGTGGATTACCGACAAACTGCTCTACATCAGCAGATTGCTCGGATTGCGGTTTTGGTTTAAATGAACGTGTGTTGGCCATAATAATGGGGTTTAGTAATTAGCGTATAGTGATTATTTAAAATGCATTATCTGATTTTAGGGAAAACTATGTAGACAAAAATTAAATTACTTAACTAGTGTATTGAATCATATTTACGCAGGAGTGTCAATAACGAGATCAACTCTAGCTTAAACGCTTTCGACTTTTAACTTGTTAACTGTTTTTCCATCCAAACCGAATTCGCACTGGTTTCATCTGATTTTTTACCGAATTTTTTGAATCCTGCACCGGCCGGCAATAATGAAGCCAAAGCCCATCCTACCAGAGGTAATCCGGTTTTCGGTAATTCTTTAATGTCACCTTTAGTCTGCATAACCACCTGAGGTTCAGTTTTAACAACCTGAACTTCTTTGACTATCTCTTTAGTAACTTCTTTTGTCGGATTATTAACAGTTAGGTTAACTGAGCTGGAACTCGAAGAAGATGAGGACGATGTTCCCCCTGTAGCGTTGACAGTTGTATTTACCGTTGTATTTTGGGTTTGATTATTAGTCTGGTTTTGAGTCTGATTTTGAGTCTGGCTCTGTATCTGACATTGCAATTGACCGTTTATAACTACCAATACCTGGCCTGCGGTACAGTTAACTGACGGTATCGGTGTTCTGCTCGGATATGGTGTCGGGGTTGGAGTAGGTGTAGGAGTCGGTGTTGGTGTAGGGGTTGGAGTCGGTGTTGGTGTCGGGGTAGGTGTTGGAGTCGGGGTAGGTGTTGGAGTCGGGGTAGGAGTTGGAGTCGGTGTTGGTGTAGGTGTAGGGGTTGGAGTCGGTGTTGGTGTAGGTG
>CAYOSW010000048.1:0-8497 GCA_964406775.1 uncultured Gammaproteobacteria bacterium | reverse complement strand
GAGAGCACTTTCCGAGGTAAAATTAAATCCTGGCCGGGGGATTAAATTAGCAGGCCCGTAGTGAATAAGACCTAATCTTTGGTCCTGATGAAGTTTTCTGCCCCCCTCCAAAACTTCATTAATCTCCATACTCCTCATTAATTCGTAAAGAGCGGCGCAATTACCGGACGTAGGAATCCCCATATATCTTGCCAAATCCATCCGAGCCATCCCCAAGGATTGAAAATGAAAATTAATATCTCCTCTTTTAGCAGCCTCAAAACTTGCATTTAAATCAGCATCTACCTCTCCCTCCAGCACTCTTTTTATTACCTCCTCGGTAGAATCCATAGTTTTTCCTGCCTGAGAAGTCCGCAGTCCGGAAAAATTAATCTTAATACCGTCCAATTCAAAACTGTTAGCTGAAAAATAATTTGCATAAAATAGTCCGTCTCTGCTCATTTGTTTTTGGAACTCCTCGTCAAGAAGAAAAACAAACAGTCGTTCGGCATAATCAGCTCTCGGATCGCCTGATTTTTTACTTACCGTTGAAACGCCGACGTAATCACTTAAAAATCCGTAAGCCGGATAAACGCTGACCCGGGTTCCGTGATTTCTGAAAAATCCGCCGTTTTTTTGTTGCCTGTCGGTAAAAGTTGTATTGGGTTTTAAAGTTCCGAACGTTTCTGCGGCAGCATCCGCAATTTCAGCCGCCGCTAGGTCCAAATTCCTTTGCGGATTTCCTGAAAACTGCAAAACCGTAGTTTGAACGGGAAGACGGCGGTGAAGCTCAAGTAGGTCGTCTGTTGAGTGCGAAAGCTCTTCTTCCAGCGTAGGCAAAGATCTTCCGTCATTATCTACGACAACAGGCAATACACGGTCGTAAAATCTGCTGATCGGGGAATCCTGCCGGCCGAGTGACTCGGTAGTCATTCTTGAAGCCTCAATTGTTCTGTTGGTATCGTTTATATCGGTTCTGGCTGTTAAAGCAAACAGAAGATAAAGCATATCGGTGCTGAATCCCGGATTTTCTCTTGAGAGTTCGAGAGCGCGGGCATTATCAAGCTCAGGTGCGTAAGAAAGATATTGGGGACTGGTTGTTCCTTTACATCTGACGATACTCAGGTTCATTAGTCTGCGCAAATCCGGTATATCGGCACTGTAGCGCATCATATGCTCCATCAGGTGGGCAGCCGGGTGAATATTAGTCCCAAAATCCATACCGCTTTCTGCGCGGAATCCCTGAATATTCGGACTTAGCGCCAGCTGAAGAGTGATGCCGTTCGGAAGGGTTTGTTCTCTGAGCGGAAATTCCGATCCCGGGTTCCAATTTATATCGGTTACCGATCTGGGTTTGATTAAAAGTCCGGGGGATTCCGTAAATCTTTGGTAACCGCCCGAAGACATAAAACGACCGTCTATATCCGCTCTGTCAACCAAAACCATTAGAAGATTATTCAAACAAAAGGGCAAAAAACTCAAGTAGGAAAATTTTCTTGCTTAAATACGTAAATTAAGAATAAAATACTTTTAAGGGGGTGATTATAATGGAAGTTCCAGTAAATTGGGCGGCAGTTTTAGTATCTGCTGTCGTTTATATGGCGATCGGTTTTGCGTGGTATTCGGATGCACTGTTCGGTAAGCCTTGGAGAAAGCTTTCCGGTTTAGGAAGCGGAGCCGCGGGGAAAATGGGAAGTGATTTTATAGTAAAGATGATGGGTCTCGGATTACTGTCGGCGGCGATTATGGCTTATATTTTAAGTCACAACGTGGTTTTTGCTGGCAGTTATATGGGTACAAGCGGAGTTATGCTGGGTGTTACGACGGGATTCTTTAACTGGCTCGGATATCAGTTGATAATTTTTGTTAACGGATATCTTTACGAACAAAAGCCGGTAAAGCTTGTTGCGATTAATGCAGGCTACTTGCTAGTAGCTTTAGTTGTTATGGGTGTGATTATTGCTGTATGGCGGTAGTCAGGTTGTTATTATTTACTTTTGGATGCAAAGAGTTTTGCGTAGGTAAAAAAGATAGCGAAAGTTAGGACAAGGGAAATGCCTGCCGCAATAGCTATTGTTTTTAAATCAAAAGAGGCGGGTTTGTTAAATATTCCGCTTGAGGAATTTTTAACAGGCTCGGAAAGCTGTACATAGCTGTCCGAGACAAACCCGTCTTTTGTTTTAATACGCAAAACCGGAAAAATGGCATAGGGGTTTTCTTCATACTTAAAGGTGAATTTCGGCGACGTTTTTGAAGTTTGATTTCCCAAGTCCCAAAAAAATTCAGTAATCTCCGATGAACCGGGGTCAGACTTCGAACCATCAAATGTAATCTGCTTACCGAAATCGACCTCGATTATATCCAGAAGTGGATCACTCGAGGTCTTCCCGTTTATCTCGATGATCGATTTTGGCAGCTTATAATTTTGATCGGGAAGTATGTTAATTGCTGTTGACTGCAGGACTTGGGGCTCTCCGCCATCACCCGAATCGGCCTTTATTTCCAAAAAATAAGTACCCGGCTTAAGATAACTATGACTATTTTTCAGCCCTTGGGCCTTTTGACCGTCTCCAAAATCCCAGCTGAATTTTGTTTTTTGAATAATCTCAGGAGGTGCGGGCATCGCTGTTGTGTCAATTTCAAACTGCAAGACGTCATTTATAAGGTAATTTGTTTTAGAGATATCCTGGGGCAGATAAAATTCATTAAGGGATATTGAAGGAACCGGATAATAGTCTGTATAAACACCATTTATCTTAAAAAACGGAGGCTGGCCGATGGCGTGAGCCTGAATTTCTACAGGTTTAATAAAAGACACAAGAAGCAGTATTAGTGTAAAAAATATCTTCATAGACCCTATTCTACCAGGGCGGAGCAAAACCCCCGCCCTGGTAAGAAGCTTTACTTTTTCTTGTATTGCAAAACAATAGAAAAAGCAGAAATCGCAAGCGCAAGGCCAGATAGAATCAATGGCCAGGTGCTCTGTTGATTACTTTGCCCCTCTGTCTGTGACATTCCGTGATCGTTGCCAGGAGTCCCAGATTTTAAATCATTAACCACCATTGTTTTTGAATACGGGCCGGACTTGGAAAAGTCCGGATTACCATTTTCATCCTTAGGCTGGGCATCCGCAGCCAAGTTCCAAGAAACAACGGAACCATCGGAATATGTTTGCTCAATTTTCCAGTCCAGCTCAGTTTCTTTAGCTGGTACTTGAGTTGAGAACATAAAGAAATCCTTCTGATGAGCTGGAACCGATCCGCCAGTCCAAACTATGGCTTCTGGTATCGGATTCGTATTTCCATCGTCATCAGGCTCTCCCTGTTTATCCGAATTTATTATTTGAACATTCCACCCGGGTTTAACAATCGGCGTAACCGAATTAATACCCTCAGGAACAAACAATTTAATGGCTGTTGTTGAGGCGTCCTTTTCAGACGGTACACCCAACGTAAAATCATTAAATGAACCAACCCCAACACTTGCAGGTTTAACTACAGCGTGAGCAAAAACTGCATTGGCATTGAGAAAAAAAACTAAACTAAAAACTAAATACTTGTATAAATTTTTCATTAATATCACCTCCTTTCTTTTTTGGTTTCTAACGGAAAATTAGGAAAGAGGGGGAGGGCGGATTAAATGTAAGTCCGAAATTTGAAATTTGAAATTTGGAGTTTTGAACAATATTTCTTCCTTTTCTAGGATAAGTTCAGAATTAAATGCCAGAGCAACTGGAACTATGGCAGCTACAGGCAAACAGCACGCAAATAATTCCGAACTCACCCGACCGTCGTGAGCAGCGTGAATAGCTTTTACCGGTAAAGAATGACCCACTAAAAATAATGCCAAAATGATAACCGCAACCTTTTTCCTTTTTTGCGCAATTAAAGCAAATACAAGAAAACCACCTAGAAGAAATCCGCCAATAAGGTGTATCGCGTGAGACCAAAACCAGTTATTTTCTTCATCTGTACTTTTTACCGGCTCTGAATTTACGCTTCTTTCTACTCTAATATCGTAAATGAGCTCAAAAGCCGCAAATTCTCCACCAACTGATGTACCTGAAATTTTTACCTTATATACATCTCGTTCAGGAAATGTAAAAGAAAAGCTGGCATTTTTTAAACTAGGCTCGAGATTGTCCTTAAAAAGAGGCTGACTATAGATATCTTTGTCTGATTGGAGAATGGTAACATTACAAAGGCACTTTTGAGGATCAAATTTACCTTCCTTATCCTTAAATTCAAAATAAAAGCTGCTTTGTTCACCTGCAATCGGATCATCATCGGGTGAAATATGTAGAACTGCGCCAATTGAACCGTCCGACTTCAAAATGTGAGCTAAAGCAGTTTGAGGCGTTAAAAAAAACAATAAACCAAGCAAAACCGAAGAGATCAGGCGTCGCATAAATTTAGAATACTTTAACAATTTACCTATTTTATTTCTATAGTGAAATCTGCCGTAAATAATTTATTGTCGGGGTTAAATTGGGCAAAAATACGGTAGATTCCCGGCTTAATCGGCCCGTATAACCCTAAATGTAAAAATGATACATCAGGCCCGCTATTTTCATCAGGTTTAGGCGCAATTAAATTCGCAGGGTGAACGTGTAGGTAGTCAAAAGTATCCTCATTAATCATTACCAGATGTCCGAAAGAAGCCAAATAGGGCTTTAATGTTTTAATAGGCTGTTTTGATGTGGCATCTTTAATTGTAAATGTTAATTTTTGTCCTCCTATGGATAAAGATGAGGCAGTTAAAGGTTTAGGGAAACTCAGTGTAACTTCATAATTACCAAAAGTCTTTGTCAGATTTGTATCGGGCGGAATTTTAGAAAAGTTTTCAGAGTCTTGACCTACATCTAAACTGAATGCGAATTGCTGTTCGATCGCGCCTAAAGGCTGAAAATCGGTATAAATATGGTAATTTCCTGATTTTGGGAAAATTGTCTTGATTAGAAAGCCGTCTGCCGTTTGCTCCGGATGAATATGGCTGAAAAATTTAAGATCTCGGTCAACAATTATAAGATGTATAGCTTTTTCATATACTTTTTGAAATAACGAAATCTTATTTCCGCTAGAAGCATCATATACTTTAAATAGTAGTTCCGTTTCCTGTCCGGGCTGAATATTTTCGGGATAATCAAAATCTACGGTGAACCGTTTAGTTCTGTCGCCTATAAGGCCGGGAATGTTTTGAGCCCCTCCCGGAATGTTTCCCTGTTGAGCCTGCTTTGCAAGCTGGATATGCTGAGAGTGGATTCCCAAAGATAGGGGAGAATCTGCCGGTACCAAGGTTACGAAGAAATATCCTATTGAGATTCCCAGAAAAACGGTAAAAACCGGACCGAGTTTCGGGATAATGGAAAATTTTTCCTGAAGATACTTATCTATTCTCAAAGACTCAAGTACCAGCAGTAGTGCAGCTAACATAATCGTAATTTCTGGAATTGATGATGAGAGATCCTGAAAATGAGTTCCCAGCATCAGAGCGTGAATGAGTACAAGAATGCCTGCGGCATAAAACAAACCCGACGAAAATTTGCCCTTTGGTAATTTAATTTCTTGCAGTATGTTGATGTTGCTTAGCGACACCAAAAGGATAATCAGAAGTGCTGAAAAACTTAAAAAAATCGCCAGAAGGTATTTATCACTTAAAAAACCTAAACCTGAAAATCCTCCGAGCTGGCCGAAAAAAGATATTGCACTGTGAAGTAATCCAAAATATAGCGAAGAAAAGATAAATCCTTTTTGAATACTGTTTTGACGTTTACAAAGCGGAAATGATTTAAAGGCGCTATAAACAGGCTTGACAACCAAGGCAAGGTAAACAAATAAAAAAGCGGTCAGTGCAAAAACCTGTTGAAGGCGGATAATAGTCAGAAGTTCCGAGGAAAATGAACTTGCCCAGCTATATACAGCAACTGAGAACACTAAACTAGTAATCAAAATAATATTAACGGAATTGAAAGGATTCTTAGGAGGCATCAAGTTATTCTATATCTATAAAGGTCATATTTCAAAATTTTAGTCCAATTTTGAAATTGACGTTTACATAGAGCGAGTTATAATCCGATTTTTGAATGCGAGCTCTATATTGCACAACCGCCGCAAATTGACCATAATCATAGTTATTCTGTGCACGAGAGTGAAACTCTTTGCACAAAAAAATTCTATGTGCTTAGGGCGATTAGTCCGCAACATATAGTTTTTATGAAATAAAAAATATGTGTTACAACTGTGGATGTCGGATTTCGGATGACGATATGGGTCATCCGGATAACATAACTACTCTGACTTTTAAGGAATTGGGTAAAAAGTTTGGGAAAAAAGAACCTGAAGCCAGGCAAATGGTTTACGAGTATCTGGAAGCCCAATTTAACGATCCTCACTTTCCCAAAAATGATGACATTGAGAAAATGTTTGTAAAAGCCTCAAAAGCCTGGGGTCAGCCGGTAAAGAATGCAAAAAAACAGACGTTCAATATGCTGAAAACTGAACTCTGAGTGTATATTATCCTATAACTTTTTGATATACTTCCTTTTATGAAACGAGTTGAGGAGCTTTTGGCTTTACCTAAAGACTCATATCCCTGGCAGATGCTCCTTCGATCACCCGTTTGCGGGGATCTAGAAGGGCGTTACTGTAATGTCTTTAGTTTGGAAAACAAAAAAGACGATGGGGCATATTTTTCTGAAAAGGGACTTTTAGCAGCACGCCTCTGCAGAGGTAACGTTAGCGGAATGGAAAAATGGGGAGGTCCTGCTGCAATAGAAGACGCCGTTATTCTTGTTAAGAATCCGAAAAGAGTTCGTTCGCTTACATCGGATTTGTCTATCGGCTCATCAAATGCTTTATTTGAATACGGAGGTTATGTTTTTGCGGCCGTTGTCAGTCTTGCAAGGGGTCTGGTAACCGCAAGACCGGTTGATTCGGAGCATCAGGAAAAATTCAGTTTAGCAATAGAAAAGGATTTGGATCGGGTTTTGCTACCCCTCCCGTTCTTTAAAGGCTAAGTACCTTCCTGCCAGGAGTTGAGGTATTTTTTCTGAGCCGGAGTCAAAATATCGATACTTATTTTAAGTGCATCCAGTTTCAATTTAGCTATATTTTGATCCATCTCCTCCGGAATTGTGTAAACTTTTACCTCAAGATTCCCGCGGTTTTTGGCAAAAAACTCGGCAGCCAGCGCCTGATTGGCAAAACTCATATCCATAACCGAAGCGGGGTGACCTTCTGCAGCTGCCAGATTAATTAACCTTCCTTCTCCCAAAACATAAACTTTTTTAGTACCCAAAATCACTTCCTCTAAATTATTCCGTAAAGTCCGTACAGATTTACCCGCCTTAAGAAGACCCGCGTAATCGAGTTCAACATTGAAATGTCCGGTGTTGGAAATTATTGCTCCGTCTTTCATTAATTTGAAATGTTTCAGGGTTAAGACATCCTTATTGCCGGTAGCTGTGCAGACTACATCGGCAACTCTGCAGGCCTCTTCCATAGGCATAACCTCAAATCCGTCCATTACGGCTTCCAGAGCTTTAACCGGATTTATTTCCGTAACGATTACTTGTGCTCCCAGTCCCCGGGCCCGGGATGCCAAACCTCTTCCGCACCAGCCGTATCCGGCAACCACAAATTTTTTACCGGCAAGCAGAACATTAGTTGCACGGATAATTCCATCAATTGTTGATTGTCCGGTTCCGTACCTGTTGTCAAACATATGTTTGGTATCCGAATCATTAACAGCCATTACCGGTATTTTAAGCGCACCGTCTTTAAGCATAGCTTTAAGCCTGATGACGCCCGTAGTTGTTTCCTCGGCTGAACCGATAACTTCGCTTAGCTGGGCTTTTCGTTCGGTATGCAACAGAGTAACCAGATCCGCTCCGTCATCGGTTGTAATATGCGGATGGAAATCCAAAACATCGTTTAAGTGTTTGTAATAACTTTTCCGGTCCTCACCCCTTATAGCAAAAGTCGGTATACCGAAATCCGAAACAAGGGATGCCGCAACATCGTCCTGGGTGGAAAGAGGATTTGAAGCGCAAAGTGAGACGTCCGCTCCACCTTCCTTTAAGGTGATCATCAAATTGGCGGTTTCAGCGGTAACGTGAAGGCAGGCAGCGAGCTTAATGCCTTTTAAAGGTTTTTCCTTAACAAACCTTCTTTTAATGAGGCGCAAAACATCCATCTGCGACTCCGCCCATTCAATTCTTTTCTTACCTTCTGGAGCTAGTTTTAAATTTTTTACGTCAGATTTTATCATTCAATTCGTCAATAAAGTTGGCGCTGTATCTTTTCCTGAATTCATCGCGCGAAAACTTGTGATTGGTTGTACCATATTTTTCGATAGCGTAGCAAGAGGTAACCGAGCCCATTTGTCCGCAGGTTTTTAAATCAAGTTTATTCAAGTATCCTGCCAGAAAACCGGCCCGGTATCCGTCACCGGCACCCGTTGGGTCAAGTGTGGTTTCGGATTTGACAGCGGCGACTGTAATTTCCTCGCCTTTAGTCTG
>CAYOSW010000047.1:0-9205 GCA_964406775.1 uncultured Gammaproteobacteria bacterium | reverse complement strand
AAATCGTTTCAAAAATAAAAGCTATCATTGTGAAAAACAACAGTTCAGTAAAAATTACCAGGAGATAAATTTATGACTGCCCTTAACAAGAATGATGTTTACAATAAATTACTAGAACTGGATTTTATTGATAAGAGTAAGCTTAAAGCTGTTTTTGAGCAGAGTGAAGACAATTTAGAATCTTTTATTGACTTACTGATTGGATCGGATTTGATATCTGATGAAAATTTAGGTAAATTGATTGCTGAAAATTTACATTTACCCTTTGTTGTTTTATCTAAATTACAGATTAAAGATGTAGTACTGAAAACAATTCCCGAATCATCGGCTAAAAACAATAAAGCAATTGCTTTTGGGTCTGATAAAACACAGCTAAAGGTTGCAACCTCTTTTCCTAATAACCCGGAGTTTTTGCAAATGTTGGAGCAAAAAGTCGCCAGACCCATTAAAATCTTTTACGCAACAACCAGAGATATAGAAAGTTCATTAAAACTTTATAAAAAAGAGCTCCAAAAAACCTTTGACGATATGCTGAAACAAGCTGTCGATGAAGCAGATAACTCAGTTTCTAAGGAAGCACCAGTGGCTAAAATTATTGACACACTAATTGAATATGCTTACGAGAACAAGGCATCTGATATTCATATAGAACCCGAGGATGAAATATCAGTAGTCAGATTTAGAGTAGACGGAGTTTTAGCAGACGTTTTAAAAGTCCCCAAGAATTTACACGATCAGATTATTACCCGAATTAAGGTTTTGGCCCGTCTACGCACTGATGAACATCTTAGCGCACAAGATGGAAAAATGCAGTTAAAACTGGAGGCAGAGGAACTTGATATTAGGGTTTCAATAGTCCCCGTGGTTGATGGGGAAAAAGCAGTTTTGAGGTTGTTGTCCGAAAAGAGCCGGCAATTTTCTCTTTCTGATTTAGGGATGGAGGAAAAAGATTTGGAAAAAGTTAAAAACGGTTTCTCAAAACCTTACGGAATGGTTTTATCAACCGGTCCAACAGGATCAGGGAAAACCACTACTATGTATGCAATCCTAAAAATTTTAAATACCCGTGAAAGAAATATTTCGACAATCGAAGACCCGGTGGAATATGAAATGGAAGGGGTTAACCAGATCCAGGTTAATCCAAAGACTAATTTAACATTTGCCGATGGATTGCGATCAATATTGCGCCAGGATCCGGATACGATTTTTGTGGGAGAGATTAGAGATAAAGAAACTGCAGGTATTGCCATAAATTCAGCTATGACCGGTCATATGGTGCTCTCAACCCTGCACACCAACGATGCTGCAACAGCTCTTCCCAGATTGATTGATATGGATATTGAGCCGTTTTTAGTTTCATCAACCGTTAATGTAATCATCGCTCAACGTCTGGTTCGTAAAATTTGTGAGAAATGCAAGGTCAGTTTTACAGGCAGACCGGAAGACCTCCAGAAACAACTCCACCCGGAACTTATTACTAAATTTTTTGCAAATCAAGCAGAAGTCAGATTATACAAAGGCAAGGGCTGCCCTGTTTGTCACCAAACAGGCTATCTGGGGAGAATCGGTGTTTTTGAAGTTTTAGAAGTAAGCCCGGCAATTAAGGAGTTAATTGATTCCAAATCTGACTCCGACACAATATCCAAAAAAGCAGGAGAGGAAGGGATGACAACTATGACTGACGACGGTCTAGCCAAAGTTAAACAAGGTTTAACCACAATAGAGGAAGTTCTTAGAGCAACCAAAGAATAGAATGAGCAACGCAAATATTCGGCTATCAAATGCAGATAAACTAAGCTTAATCTCCAATCTGGGGACAATGCTGGCCAGTGGGATTCCGATTCTTGATTGTGTGGATTCAATGCTGGCAGAGGTAAAAGGAAGTCAGAAAAACATTCTGGAAATTTTAAAGGACGATTTGGGTCAGGGTAAAACTATTTCTGAATCTTTTTCCCGCTCACCAAATGCTTTTGATCCGGTCACACTCAACCTCATTAAGGCTGCTGAAGAGGCAGGTACTTTAGACACAACACTGAAAGATTTAAGTATAAGCATCAAAAAAGATATTGAGTTTTCTGACAAAATTAAGGCTGCTTTAACCTATCCGGCTTTTGTATTTGTGATTTTTGGCGGGGTGCTTTTGATGATTTTAACTTTTGTCATCCCGAGAATTGCTACAGTTTTTTCCCGGCTCAAAGTTACATTGCCCTTACCAACCAAGATTTTGATTTTTATTTCAGGTTTAATAACTTCGTATTGGCCGGTTTGGATTGCCTTGGGGATATTAATCATAGCTGGTGTCTTGCTTTTTTATCGGTATCAAAAAAGAAGATTGGTCAATTTTTTATATTCATTACCATTACTAAATAAATTAGCAAGGCTTATTGATTTAACCCGTTTCACCCGCAGTATGGGCCTTTTGCTTAGTTCAGGTATTCCAATAACTGAAGCCTTAACTCTTTCAGAAAATGTTGTTTCCAAAAAGGAGATTTCTCAGCTCATACAGGAGAGTGAAAAAACTGTAGCATCAGGAAAAAAAATATCAGAAGTTTTTTTAAAACACAAGAATATTCTGCCTGGCATAATGCTCCGTATAACCGAAGCCGGGGAAAAATCCGGAACTCTGGAAAAAAGTATGCAGGAATTGTCAGATTACTTTGAGAATGAGGTATCCAATCAGCTCAAAACAATAACAACTCTTTTGGAACCGGTAATGCTCGTAGTTATTGGAATTTTAGTAGGGGGAATGATGTTATCAATAATTGCCCCAATTTATCAGTTGATTGGAGATATTAGGACAAGGTGAAAACGTCCGGATTAAAGTTGAATAATTTAAATTTTAGTAAAGGTTTTACCCTAACTGAACTGCTGTTAATAATGGGAATTATTACAGTTTTAACCTCATTTGCAGTTATAAATCTTATTCGTCCTCAAACCAAAGCCTCTCTTGATACTGTGGTGACATCCCTGGTGTCTGACTTAAAATCTCAACAACTTAAAGCTATGGCAGGTGATAGCGGTTCCGGATCAACATCGCAGCCTCAGGGAGTTTATATTCAAACAAATCAATATACTCTTTTTAAAGGTTCATCATATTCTGGTGCAGATACTGATAACTTTGTCGTTACTGAGAATTCAGACATAAGCCTGTCAACAACCTTTCCCTCCTCAATTGTAATTTTTTCCAAACGGTCCGGCGAAGTTTCGGGTTTTTCTAACGGATCCAATACAGTTACTGTCTCAAGCGGAGGAGAGTCGAAGATTATAACTGTTAATAGATACGGAGCAGTATCCATACAATGAAAATTTTTAACTCCACTGGTCAAAGTTTGGTTGAGCTATTGGTAGCAATTGGTCTGGCTGCGATACTTTTGCCTGCGCTTTTAACCGGTTTAGTTGCCTCCCGTGAGGGAAAAGCTCAGGAGTCGCAAAGACTTTTGGCTACAGGCTATATGCGCGAAATGTCTGAAGCGGCGCGGTCAGTAAGAGAGGGGAGCTGGAATACTTTTGCGGTCAATGGTACATATCATCCGGCAGTTGCGGGATCTGCGTGGAGTTTAGTTACCGGAGCCGAATCTATTAATAACTTTACCAGACAACTGGTCATATCAGACATTCAAAGAGACGCGGGTGGGGCAATTGTTGATAGCGGCGGAACAGTTGACCCGTCAACCAAAAAAATTGACTATACTGTTTCCTGGTCAGGTTCCTATTCCGGCTCAGTAACCGGTACGGAGTATTTCACCAGATTTTTAAGTAATGCTGCTTGGCTGCAAACAACACAAGCACAATTTAATGGAGATACACTAACAAATACAGTCACTACTAATAATTCCGGAGGAGAGGTTCAGCTGGCGGCTTCAACGAGCGGCAGTTGGACTAGCCCAACAAGTGCCGGAACATTCAATGCAGCTGGAAACACTGATGGTCTGGCCGTTGCAGTCAGCGGCAATTACGCTTATTTAGGGGTAGCTAACTCCGGAGGAAGCGCTTTTTATATCCTCAATGTTTCAAATCCGGCTTCAGTAACCCAAGTCAGCAGTATGAATTTAGGCGTAAATGTTACCGGGGTTTATGTCTCCGGAAACTATGCCTATTTATCAACCAGTGGAAATTCCAGTGAATTGATGATTATTAATGTAACTAATAAAAACTCACCAACCACTGCATCGACCCTTAACCTAGGTGGAAATGAAGATGCAACTTCCATTTTTGTTTCTGGTAATTATGCATATGTGGGCAAAAATGCCGGTAACGGCGCCAATAGAGAATTATATGTTCTAAATATCTCAAATCCTGCTTCTCCGTCGGTAACAGGCAGTTATGAAGTGGGCAGTAATGTTAACTCAGTTTATGTCTCCGGAAACTATGCCTATCTGGCAACTGCCGACAATTCTAATGAACTTATTATCGTCAATGTTTCCACCCCCTCAAGTCCGAGCCTGACAGCAAGTTTAAATGTTTCAGGTACAGGTGACGGGCAGTCCATTTTTGTTTCAGGGAATACAGCCTATTTGGGCACTGCGAACAATGCCAGTTTTCCGGAATTCTATATTATAAATGCTTCAAACCCGTCTTCACCTTCACTGACTGGCAGCTATGAGGTCGGCAATGGGGTAAATGGGATTTTCATAAGCGGAAGTTATGCTTTTCTTGCAAATGACCTTAATAATCAAGAACTTCAGATTGTAAATGTCGCCAGTCCCTCCTCACCATCTCTTTACGGAAGTTTTAATCTGGGCGGACCTGGGGATTCCGTTGTCGTCTCAGGAGATTATGCATTTGTCGGAAATAATAATAATGGTTCTGAACTTAACGTAATATTAGGCGGATCCGGAGGAGGAGCTTATGTAACAGGCGGCACAATCGAGTCTTCGACTTTTGATGCCGGAGCCTCAGCAGCTTTTAATTACCTGACTTTTACCGGTTCAACTCCTTCGGGAACAACATTAACTTTACAGCTTGCTATCAATAACGATAATGCCACCTGGAACTACTTTGGTTCATACACTATACCCGGTTCAATTCCTTTAACTTCAATGACTGGCCGTTACATCAGATATAAAGCAACCTTAGGTGGTAATGGCAGCGCCACACCTGTACTTTCAGATGTATCAGTAAATTATTCACTATGAGAGAAAAATTAAGTTTCAAATTTAAGATTTCAAATTTGAACAGAGGCTTTACTCTAGTTGAGTTAATAATCTATATGGGACTTTTAGTAATTTTTCTGCTGGTTTTGAGCAATATATTTGCGTCAATCCTAGATGTGAGGACCGAATCAGAATCAATCTCTGCAGTTGAGCAGGACGGCCGTTTTATTATGGCCAGATTATCCTACGATATTAACCGAGCATCCGCTGTTTCAACCCCAGCCAGCCTCGGGGGATCCGGTAATTCCTTAACTATGGTTATTGGTAGTGTGAATTATACTTACGCGCTTTCCGGAAGTAACCTTGTTTTAACAAATGATTTAGGTACAAATAACCTCAATAGCTCAGAATCTACAATTTCTTCACTTTCGTTCCAAAGACTTGGAAACTCAGGCGGCAAAGATACAGTAAAAATCCAATTTACGGTTAATAGCGTAGCTCAAAGGGACAAGGGCGTAGAAACAAAAACCTTTTATATTACTGGAGGGAGAAGATGAAAGTCAGATCAACTTTTGAGACTGGGCAGGCTTTGGTTGTTCTGCTGGTTTTTGTGGCGATTACAATTACTATTACAGCCGGCGCCGTGATCGTAACCATTTCTAATTCTCAGGCAACCTCAAAGTACGCTCTGGGAGAAGAAGATTTACTTATTGCTCAATCAGGAGCAGAAAATGCCATATTGAGATTGCTGCGTGACCCAAATTATTCAGGAGAGACTTTAAATTTGGGTTTTGGCAGTGCTACAATAACAGTAACTGGGACAACAACCAAAACAATAACTTCAGCGAGTTCCGACTCAGTCTTCAAGAGAACCATTCAAGTTAGCGGCACATTAAGTGGAAATGTTTTTACCGTGACTTCCTGGTTGGAAACAGACTGATATGTTTTTTAATAAACCGAATATTATTTTGTTTTTGGATAGAAATAAACTGACTGTTTACGAGTCCGGGGGGAAACAATCCTTAGAAATACCCCCAAGCATTAGCTCCTTTCTAACTATACTTAATCCGGAAGAATACAGAAAAGTATTAGCAGAGTTTCTTCAGAGTTTCAATTTTAATAAAGAAAAAGCAGTACTCATTTTGGCAAAAAATATAACTTTTGCTAAAAAAATTGATAATAACGAAGATTTCTTAGCTCAGAAAGAAAGCTTTTTTCATAAAGTTCCTTTGGACGAAATTCTTCTAGCAAAGGTCAAAATTAACTACGGAGATACTGTTGGTTTAATTACCGGAAGTGCCGGGATGTTCGAGCCGGTAGTGGAAGAAGCTAAAAAAAACGGTCTGGAAATAGTTTCAGTCGTTCCAGCTATAGTATATGAAAATTTAAATACTGCAGAAGAGTTGACCGAAGAAACTGCAAGTCAGGTTTTAAACAACAATGAATTACTGGAACAAGCCAATTTTAAGTCTGAAGTAACTAAACAAGAAGAAAAAAACCTGGAGCTTGAAAAAACTAGTGACCCAAAAGTTAATAAACAATTCTGGTATAAATCAAAAAGAAATCGGGTATTGCTTATTGTCACAGTTTTACTGTTTTTTACAGCAGGCAGTTTAACTGTTTATTCCCTAAGATCTTATCTGCCTTTTCTTAAACCACAGCAGACACGAGCAGTAGTCCAATCTGCTGAGCCTTCTCCGACAGCTTCTGCTTCAGCTGAGGTTAATTTCATATCTAAACAGGACTTAAAAATTGAAATTTATAATGGTACCGGAATAGCAAACCAGGCAGCTAAAGTTAAAGCGAGCCTCCTAAAATTAGGTTTTAACAATATCGATACCGCTAATGTTGAGGGGACAGGAGATAAAGATACAATTTTCCTGTCGAAACTCACTGTAGATGCTCAATCTAGAAACGAAATTTTAAACGAGCTTAAAAAGACCTTTAGTAATGTGGCTCTTGGCTCGAGTCCTGTTAGTTCAAAATATGATATTGAAATAACTACAGGTAAACTGAAGTAGTAATTAATTATGAAAAAAATATTCGCTCGAGATGTGTTTAAATCAAAAGGTTTTACACTTATTGAACTGGTTGTAGTTATTGGAATATTAACCTTTTTGATTGCAATAGTTTTGGCAGCAATTAATCCGGCGCAACAGTTATCACAGGCCCGGGATACTCAGAGAAGAGCCGACGTAACCACCGTTCTGAATGCTATTGATCAATATATGGTTAAAAATGGCAGTTTACCTTCCGGTATAACCTCCTCATCTCAAACGATCAGCAGTTCCGGTTTAAATATCTGCTCTGCCTTAGTAAGTGAATTTGTGGCAGCCTTGCCTACTGACCCAAGCAGCGGAAGTTATACCGATTGCACTAACTACAATACAGGCTATACGGTCGCAGTAAGCACAAGCAACAACAGGGTAACTGTCAGCGCCCCAGAGGCCGAACTGGTTAATATCTCAGTTACCAGGTAGATAATTGACACTTAAAACCTAATGAGTAATAATGGATTTAGTATTAATAATATGAAGCTGTCCTTCAAAAAAAAGTTAATCGGACAAAGTGGTTTTACGCTCATTGAATTGCTTGTTGTTATCGGCATTTTGGCAGTTCTTTTAGCAATAGTCCTGGTAGCCATTAACCCTTCACGACAATTTTCCCAGGCCAACAATACTCAGCGCCAAAGTGATGTCAATACAATTTTAAATGCAATTAACCAGTATGCCTCTGATAACAGAGGCTCCCTTCCTTCGGGGATTACAACTTCTGTTAAAACAATCACTTCGACTTCCGGGGCGAGCAATATCGATTTATGTTCGGTTTTGGTTCCGACTTATATAGCAGATTTACCGATTGATCCTACTGCAGGCACAGAATCTCCTGCAAATTCTATATGTACCGATTCAGGTGCAACTTACAATACCGCATACACTGTAGTCAAAAGTGCTTCCGGAAATAGAGTTACAGTAGCCGCTCCTTCTGCTGAAAATAGCGCCACTATAACTGTGACCAGATAGTATATTTTGAGAAAGTTACTTGTTTAATATTTACCAGTTGAAATAGATAAAACAATTTCTTATAAAGCGGATATAGTAACTATAAAACTACTGTTTTAATAAGTTTTTTGCGCTACGAAGTACCAAGCTTGGATAATATTGTTTTATTTATCTCATTTAGCCTCAAAGTGTGATTGAAGATATAACGATAAGAGGGCCGAAACCAGAACGCTAAGCCTAAAAAACCCGCCCTTACGGGCGGATTTTACTAAATATCGATAATGACTGTAAGTTTCAGGCAACTCTTTTTCCTGAAACCGCTTTCCAGACGAATATCGCTATACAAGCCCCAATCACTCCTACGACAATACCCGAAATACTAAAACCATTGTCGGTTGGTGTTGCTGGAGCAATAAAGCCGAGAAGCGCGGTACCTATAAATCCGCCGATTACTCCAACAACAATATTGGCTACCCAGCCCATTTGATTGTCTGTTTTCATAATCATCGACGCGATCCATCCAACCAGCCCTGCTAGGATTAACGTTATAATTAAACCCATTTTTTACCTCCTTTCATTAATATTACTAATGCGTAATAAGTACGATGTTACGCTTTATTAAACTCAAATTATTAAGAGAAAAGTAAGAAATAGATGTGGAAGTTCTACGTTAAATTAAAGTAGAGGTTTAATCCAGTATTTGTGAATTTGTTGGGGAATTCTGTACATATCAAGACTGTCGGGGATATCCTGGCGGGCATTTCTAGGCAAGAAAGCAATCATCATATAAGGAGGAAGTCCTGCTCTTTGCGTATCATCAACAAACTGCTGATATTGCCAGTCAAAAATTTGGCAGAATTTAGCTCCCGGAACGTAAACAATACCGTGGGTAGCTTCTGTATCCAGATACCTCGCATTAAATCCGGCACTTCTCAAAATTTCAGTGGCCGTCCGGTTAACGCGTGGGCCAAACGGAGAAAATGGATTAATTTTTATAAAGGAGCCGTTAAAACCTGACTCGGTTTGCTCATAAATTGCTCTGGTTGTTGAATCTAAATACCCCGGATTTTCGCACGACATAGCTTAAGCTCAGAATTATACAGGATTTAA
>CAYOSW010000046.1:0-9259 GCA_964406775.1 uncultured Gammaproteobacteria bacterium | reverse complement strand
ATACCGTCAAAGGTTTTTTTGAATATTTCGTCTATCTGAATCTGAATATCCCCGTCTACGACCAGAGGGGGAGTAGAGCAGCCCATACCGCCTGTATTAGGCCCTATATCGCCGTCGTCCACTCTTTTGTGGTCCTGAGCCATACCTAAAAATTGATAGCCTCCGGTATCGGAAATGGCAAAAGCCGAGAATTCCTCACCGATTAAAGCCTGCTCGATCAAAAAAGTTTCACCTGATGAGCCGAATTTACTCATTTGTTCTATTGCCTCTACCGCTTTGGCATTGTTCCTGGCAGGGATTACACCTTTTCCTTCGGCCAAACCCGCGGCCTTTATAAACCAAGCCTGATCTTCCTGATCCTGAAGGAACTTTAAGCCTTCTTCTTTTGATCTACAGACTTTATACGAGGGAACAGGGAGGCTGTATTTGACCATAAAATCCCTGGACCAGGCCTTGTCCCATTCAAGTCTTCCTGCACTTTTTGAAGGGCCGGTCACTTTAAAGCCGTTTTCCCTCAAAAGATCGGAGACTCCGGCTTCAACAGCGTTATCCTGGGCCACGTCCACCAAGGTCACCTCGAATTCCTGACAAATTTTAAGAATTTCGTCCCTTGAGGTGGTTTTTAAATCAGGGTAAGTATGGACGGGTTTACTGGTATTGATCTGCATTAAGTCATTTCCGGGGATAGCTATAAGTTCATCAACTTCCGGAGATTTGGCGTACGCATCAATTAAAGCGGATCCTCTTCCTCCCGCATCGATCACAGCAACTATATTTTTCATACTTTTAGGGAACAGAGTTTATTCTTTCCAAAACTTTCTTAAGTTCATCGGGACTGGCATTTTTAGCTTTCGAAAATGTCAGATCACCCTCTGAATCCATAGGGATTAAGTGGATATGGGTATGAGGAACCTCAAGACCGGCAACCATAACTCCGATTTTTCCAGTTATCGGGTTAAGGGTCTTCTTCAGTCTGTTTGCAACGGGTTTTGAGGCCACCATTAAGGCTGAAATGTCCGCATCGTCCATATCAAAGATATAATCCGAATGTTTTTTCGGTATAACGAGAGTATGACCTGGCATAATCGGGGCGATTGAGAGAAATGCTAAATGCTCATTATTCTCCCAGACTTTGAAAGAGGGAATTTCGCCTTTAACTATCTTGCAGAAAATGCATTCCATTCTATCAAGATAATAGCATAAAAATTAGCCGTTTAAGTATTTTTTGGAGCTTTGTTTAACGGGCAGATTATTTCTTAAATTAGTAATATCCTGCTGAAGTTTATCAAGGTCTTCTTCGATATTTTTCAGGGAAATTTTGGCCTGTTCTTCTTCCATATCGGCTTTGATGTCTTCAGCCTGGATATCCTCAATTTCTTCGGAGATTTCTTCAACATCGCCTTCCAGTCCTTCAACGTCTTCCTGAATTTCCTCAATGTCTTCCTCGACCTCCTCAAGAGATTTAGTGTTTCTGTTAACCGTCATCTGAATAAAAACTGACAAATAAATCGCTTCAAGAGATACAAGAGTGGTTAAAACAAGAAGAACCTGACCGGAATTAACTCCGAAAAGGACCAGACTGAGAGCCCCCGCGAAGACTAAGGTGTGAACGATAATGGATTGAGTTGTACCGATCCATTCCGTAATCCTGACTGCGAGTTTTTCGAGATTGTTATTGAATTTCTCATATTTACCTTTTTTGACCATTCCGACCTCCTTCAGTAATTTTGGCAGATCGGTAAGAGTAATTACAACCCGCCAAGTAGGTGATAATTATACTTGCTGAAGAGGAGATAAGTCAACTATAGGATATTTCACAGATTTTATAAAATCGGGGATAGGGGAGCCTTGTCTCATCATTACAATCACTAAGTCGGGGATAGAGGACTTGAACCTCCGACCTCACGCTCCCAAAGCGCGCGCTCTACCAGCTGAGCTAATCCCCGTTTTGTGCCGCGGGAGGGACAACACGCGCTTTGCTAAAAGCAAAGCCGAACCAAATCAGAGATTTAATTCAACTCCCATACCCGACTAAATTTTTTTAAGTGACTGAAGTCACTCAATAAAATTTGTGCCGCGGGAGGGACTCGAACCCTCAAGGCCGATGGCCATTGGATTTTAAGTCCAACGTGTATACCATTCCACCACCGCGGCGCAGGTTCTCAGTATTTTAGCAGGAAACCTACCAAAGGGGAAGCTGAAATGGTATATTTAGGTTGAAATGACCAGAGAAGAAAAAGTTTTGGAAATTATTAAAAGACTCCGCAAGATATACCCCAAACCGATTACTGCGCTTAATTTTAAGAACCCTCTGGAACTTCTTGTAGCAACGATTATGGCGGCTCAATGCACGGATGTATTGGTAAACAAGGTAACGCCCGAACTGTTTAAAAAATATCCCGACGCAAAAGCTTTCTCGAAAGCTTCTTATGCGGAAATAGACAGCGCAATCACCAAAGTTACATTCCACTCCAATAAAGCTAAAAATATTGTTGAGGCCTGTAAGATGATTGTTGAAAAATTCGGCGGGGAAGTGCCGAGAACTATGGAAGAACTCGACTCCTTACCTGGAGTTGCGCGTAAAACGGCAAATGTGGTGCTTGCCAACGCTTACGGAATTAATGAGGGGATAGTTGTCGATACCCACGTAATGAGGCTGGCGCCTAAACTGGGGCTTACCGATAATGCTAATGATCCTGTAAAAATAGAAGAAGAGCTGATGAAGATTGTTCCGAAAAAAGATTGGGCTGATTTCGCCAACCTGCTGATTCTCACAAGCCGGGAATTTTACCCTAAAAGAGCAAATGATTATTCCGCAGGTCCACTGGAAGGCTTATTTATCTAAACGCGCAATTATCACGCAATATAACGCGCATCAGCCTCAGTTTTCATTGATAATATAATAAGTCGCTGGGCCCTTTCCCTGAGATTTAATGACTCCTTTATCCAATAATCCTTTCAGCTTAAGCTGAGATGTTCTTTTAGCTATCTTGAGCAGGTTAACTATATCATCTGATGTTAGTTTGTGAGTTGTAGCCAGAAAATCCATAATTTTTACTTCATCCGTATCCAGGTATATCGGAGTTTTACTGTCAGTCTTACTTAAACCGATCGAGTTTATTTTTTGGGCAACTTTGCGCGCTTCGATTAAAAATCCCGCTAAGAAATACTCAATCCAGTCTGTTAAATCCGCACCTGTATGAAATTTTGTGTCCCATCCGTAAGCCAAGGCATTGTAGTAATCCTGCCTGTTTTTGTTATAAAACTCTTCCAAAACGATCACTTTCCGGAAATCCCAGTTATCTTTATAAAGGAGCAGATTTGTTAACAGTCTGGTAACACGACCGTTTCCGTCTGAGAAAGGATGAATATGGACAAATTGGGTATGAAAGATTCCGGCTTTTAGTACCGGGTGAAGTCCGTCCTTGTCCGCCTTATCAAGCCAATCTAAGAGTTCTCCGACAAGTTTTTTAAGCTCTCCCGAAGGCGGTCCTTCGTACCTTAATTTTTCCTTGCCGTCGCCCAAATCGTCAATAATATAAACCGGGCCCGGACGGTATTTGCCGGTCTTTTCTTCAGGAAGAAGACCCTTCATAGCAACCGAGTGCAGATTAAGAATAGTATCCTGAGTTAGTTTTTTACCCTCGTCAGCTAATTTCTCAACCTGTTTTAAAGCTTCCTGATAATTTTTAACTTCGGTAATACTTTTATCGTCAGCCGCAACCGACATTCCCGATAACACTTTATCAACCTGGTATTCTTCAAGGGGATTTCCCTCAATTGAGGTAGAGGTATGAACCATTCTGATCATTGCTTCGCGTTTGAGCTGTAGTTCGTTAAGAGGTAAAACCCGGCTTCTTTCTACAACGACTTTAACTTCGGCAATTTCGGAAACCGCACCGAAGACTTCCGGGGAGATGGTATATTTCGGTTTAAACATTGGTTACAGTATAACACATTGCGCAATTATTTGCGTGATTTTTGCGCGATATCACCAAGCTCATTATGAGCCTATTGCGCGTTATATTGCGCGGTTTTTGCGCTTTATTATTCAAACTTAAGCTCCTTGCCGGCTTTAAGAGTTGAGTAAATATAAGCTGATTGCTCTGTCGGGTTGAGAGTATAGGCATTCTCCGCGGCTTTAAGGGCCGCTTCCTTATTTCCCAGCATAGATTCGGCAATCGCCAGCCCCCGCCAAAGAACGGAATTTTGCGGTAGTTTAAGAAGGGATTTTTCCGCCCAATCCTTGGCCGATTTATAATCTTTCTCTATCAGGAATATTGATACTAAGTTTTCGTGAGCTAAATAATAATCGGAGCCTTCCAGAACCTTTCTGTATTGTTCTTTTGCTTTATCCAGCTCGCCAAGATTTTGGTAAACTGCGCCTAAATTATTTTGAGCAAAGTGCCATTTTGGCTGAAGCTTAAGCGACTTTTCAAAATGAATTTTGGCTTCATCTACCTTATTTACCCTGAACAGTTCTACACCTAAGTTGTTTTCCAGATCAAAGCTGTCCGGATTAATTTTTTCATCGTGCGAATAGAGAGTCAGTCCGTCCCTCCAGTCAAAATTTCTGATTACGGTTCTTATTGATAAGGGAATTGACGTAACAAATAGAATTATTAAGACTGCGGAATAGATTCGTTTATTTTTCAAACCGTCTAAAAATCCCGCAATCAAAAGCAAAAAACCTATAAACGGAAAATATAACCATCTCTCGGCAACAGTCATATCAAGCGGGATAATATTTAAAATCGGACCGAAAGAGATAATCAGCCAGCAAATTGCGAAGGAAACAAGTTTATTCCCGGATTTAAAAGCGTAAAAAACAGAAAATAAAAAGATTGATAAAGTGAGAAGTAGCGGGAGGTAAAAATTAAATAAATCAGGATCGAGCACGACAAAATGCTGGGATACCGAAAGTTTTTGAGGGTAGACCAATAAAGTTAGATAGTGAGTCAATTCAAGAGGAACTGTTGCAAGTCTTTGGAGGAATCCCGCTTCGGAGATATTTGAATATAAAGGGTGCTGTATCGGGGTCTGAACGACTACAAGTCTTAAAAAGAAATAGAAAGTAAACAGACCGCCTAAGTAAAGAGACCATCTGAGCTTGTACTTAAAATTGTATATAAACAAAAATGCGGCGAGAATTGGCGGACCTATTACAGCAGGCTCTTTATAAAGCATCGCCGCAAGCAATAAACCTAAAACCGCTGAAATTTTCTTTATTCCAGGTTTCCGGTCTTCCGATTTAATTACGAGATATAGTGCCGTTAGTATGAAGAATGTAAACATAACTTCGGAAACCGCCGCGATATAAACAACTCCTTCGTTAATAGCCGGGTGAATTGTAAAAATTAAGGCTAAACTTAAAGAGGTAAGTTTTTTGAAATTAGCTTTATCGGGTATTAGAAGTAAGAGGATTTTAAAGATTAAAAATGCATTAATAATATGGAAAAAAATCTGAAAAAGGTGAAACCCAAAAGCGTTTTCTCCCCAAAAGAAAAAGTTCAGCATAAAAGTGAAAGTTATAAGCGGACGGAAGAAATAGCCTGTTAACCCGCCTCCGCCGGTCTGGAAGGTGGCTCCTGAGAAAATCTCCCCTATATTTCCAAGATCCTGGATGATGGCGTTTTTAACAATTTGCTCTTCATCATCCCAGACGAAGCTGTTAGGAACTGCATTACCGTAAACTAAAAAACCGCTTAGGAATAAAAGAAGCAGGACTTTTTTAAAACTTAGCCAAGATTCAATTTTTAAAAGAAGGTCCATTCAGAAAATTCTAGTGATTGACTTAATACTTGTAAACAATCTATATTATTTTCTTATGGCTCAGGACGAAAACACAGCAGATCCGGAGGAAGTAACTCAGGTTTCTCTCGAACCGGGAAGTAAAAATTCCGAAATTTTAATCAATATGGAATCCCTTATTAAGGGACATATTGCCACTATAGATAAATTAAGCGATGAGGCGAGAAAGCACAAGGAAATGCTCGATGATATTTTTAATAATGATCCGACATTCCAGGAACACGATAAAGCGGCCAAGGAAGCGGCTAAAGTAAAACAGAATACAAAAGCTCAGATTTTAAAACAACCTCAGGCAGCGGATCTGGACAAAAAGGTTAAGGAACTAAAGGCAGATCTCAAAGAAAACGAGGCCTCGTTATCCGACTATCTTCAGGAATACGCCAGAATGTCGGGAGTAAACGAAATAGAAGGAGATGACGGGGAAGTAAGAGAGATAATTTATAGCGCAAAGTTAATCAAAAAATCTTCACTTTTTTCAAGATAATCAGCCTGGTACTTGACTGGAACCTCCGCAATTGTCACTATTAGATTAACTGTCTATGGATGCAACCAATAAGTCCGACCCCGATCAAAAAAATCATCACGTTCAGGCTACGGAAAGAAGAAGACAATTTTTTAAATCGTTTGAGGCAAAATCTCTGCGTTCGCGCTCACTTTTAACCCAATTATCCGATGATCTGACCGAAATATGCGGTTCAACGCCCTTTTTAATCTTTCACATTTTACTCTTCACAGGTTGGATAACCTTAAATACCGGATTGATACCTGGAACGATTGCATTTGATCCTTTTCCTTTCGGTTTGCTTACTATGGTTGTGTCTTTGGAGGCAATTTTCTTATCGATTTTTATTCTTGTTTCGCAAAACAGATCGTCATACGTTAATACCTTGAGGGAGGAAGTTCATCTAAGAGTAAACCTGATAGCGGAAGAAGAAATAACCAAAGTTTTAGAAGTGCTGGCTGATGTCAGAGAACAAGTGGGGATTAAAAAGCCTGATGCTGAACTTGAGGCAATGCTTAAAAGGACGGATGCAGGATACATTGAGCAGTCAATTTTAAACCAAATTCAAAAAGCTAGACCCTCGCTTGCAAGAAAACTGGCTGAGGAGTTCCCATATATAAGCGTTCCTCTTAAAAAGACGGCAGAAGTTTTAGCCACTCCTGTTATTCTGGAACACGATAAAAAAACTTCTTAAATTTAAGTACAAAATCATTACCAATCAAATAAAGGGTTATTTCTCTACAAAGCTGGTGAATATTTGGGAACACGAACTACCGGTGCAAGCCACGCAACTGTACTTATTACTGCTCTCAATGGCTTTTTTGTGAATGTAGTCAGATAACCAAAATTTTAAATTCTCCTCAATACTGGAATAAGCGGCGATGTTTTCTGTTGCCCAGTAAGATAAGTTCAAATCTTTAAAACCTTTATGTAAGTTGCCGCTATTTAATTCAGCGTTTATTTGAGGCGCGCGCTCCTGGGCAATTTTACAGAGCCGCTCATCCTTTTCAAAAGCAGGCAGTCCCATACCGGTACGGTAGTCATTAACCATCTGAAAAAGTTTTTCCGAATTTGAATTACCTGAAGATGAGGTAGCCGGAGTTTGGCTGGGTACGGGCGTCGGGGTTGAAACGGGAGAAGGTGACGGTTCCTCCGCTTTAACCTCCTTAATTATTTCGATTTTCGGTTCAGAATTTTCCTCATCTGATGCTGATGATTTTTTTACCGGTTTTTCAGGTTCGGTTACAGTATAAATTACGGGTTGTTCAACAGTTGCCACTTCTATAGGCACAGGCTCCTTAGTTACGAGAACCAGATTGACGCCGTCACTTGAACCTGATTCTATGCTTTGCTGTTGCTGGGAGTTTTGATTCGGTGAAATTATCTCGGCAGGTAAATTGTATGAAGAAATTAAAGATGGATGTATAAGGCCGGTTTCCGAAGGGGGTGGTAATGCCGGAGCAAAGGAAGTATTCACAGCTATAGCGAGCGCTGATACGAGTTCCAGAGCGCTTTTTGGCAGTTGTCCGAAATCCATCCCTGGTATGATACCAGATTGAAGCAAGTAAAAGCACACAAGGTAATAGCAGAGCTTCAAGAAATCACTAAACTCTGGTAAAATTCCAAAGAATATATGCGGTAGCGTTTAATCTGTCACAAGCTCTGAATTAGACCAAACTACAGTATTTATTTTGCGGGATCGTCTAATGGTAGGACAACGGACTTTGGATCCGTTTATTGGGGTTCGAATCCCTGTCCCGCAGCAAAATGAAAATGCCATCCTCGAGATGGCTGTTTTTATTTTTTGTGGGGTTAAGGGATTCTAACTAAATCTCTGATTTGGTTCGACAATTTGTTTAAACAAATTGAGATTCATCCCTGTCCCGCAGCCAAGACTGACACCCCAAAATGGCTACTATGGTTAAATAGGTTTAAATGGCTTGCTAAACACTAACTTTTATCTCCATAAATTCAAACGAGAAAAAACGCGTAGCTTACAAAAAATTTATAGACTAGAATATGAGTCCTGGTTATTGAATAACTAAACAGTCTTTTCTATACTTAATGTTAGAAGCTCATGAAGCTCTTTTTTGAATAATCGAGTTTTATGAACAAAATTAAAAATTCAGTTCCCAGGGTAGATACTTTGCCTGTAAATATAACTGATAAGATTACCTTAAAAAAAGAGCATAGATGTAATCATTGCAACAAACTCTTAGGTATCGATAACTTCGTTTTACCTTCCTTTGATATCAAATGTTCCAGATGTGGAACAGTTAATCCAATATTGAAAGATTTAGATCGCCAGGTGTTAATCACAGATAAAGAAGGAAGAATCCTATATATCAATAGAAGGATTGAAGAGGTAACAGGGTACTCAGCAAAAGAAATCCTGGGAAATAAGCCTTCACTCTGGGGAGGCCAAATGAAGCCTGACTTTTATAAAAAACTTTGGCACCAGATTCTAGTTGAGAAAAAAGCCGTTGCAGTCGAGCTAACAAATAAACATAAAGATGGTCACCTCTATAAGGTTTCTTTAAGAATTGCTCCGCTTTTAGATGATCAAGGTGAGGTGGAATTTTTTTTTGGAATAGAAACGGTAATTAGGGATGGTGAAAAAGTTCTAAAGCCAGCTTAGGCACTTAATTCTTAAAGTAGAGAGACTCCTGAAGTCCAAGAATCTGATTATGAATAAAAGATTTTTGGCGAAAGTCGCGAGTAAAACACTTATTGCAGAAGATACTTATGAAATGGTTCTCTCTTTTGAGAAAAATAGTTTTGAATTCTTACCGGGGCAATATGTTTGGATAATCTTACCTGATCTTAATTATCCTGATAAAAAAGGTTCTAGAAGAGCGTTTTCTATAACTTCAAGTAATAGTGATATAGGAAGCATATCCATAATCTTCAGAAAAGGAATATCAGGTTATAAAAAAACTTTGCTTG
>CAYOSW010000045.1:0-9474 GCA_964406775.1 uncultured Gammaproteobacteria bacterium | reverse complement strand
ATGAGTTGTCCCATCATTTTTAGTAAAGTCTGCGTGGATTGCATTTCCCTCAACACCATAAATCCGATTAGTGAGGATAGTAATGTTATGGATTTGACCCCCCAACTCAATACCAGCGCTAACTAAACCTAATTCTTTGAAAGTTTTACCTTCGCCACCACCTTGAGCGGCACTACCGGGCGCCGGAAAGTATGGGTCATTGGGTTTTTTCTCATCTATGATGCCGTCCCGGATAATATTATCTTGAATTGCTAACCACTCGCTGCGTCCGAATGCCAACTGGCCTCCAGGGCAATGACCGCCGACTACTGGTGGGTTTGCATTTGAAGCAGGAGGAGGGCAGACTACGTATAATGAATCTTTATGGTTGTGCGTAAAGATATTGTTTCTTATAAAACTTGGTTTTGATGCACTTTCCCCGTAGGCATAGAATTCTATACCTGCGATATGAGAGTCTGCGATCAGGTTATTTTCAATAATGATATTGCGGTTTACCAAATTAGGATCAACAGGGCAGAGATGAACTAGATTGTAATCAGGGTGCTGACACCAATAATCATCCTCTTTCTTACCATCATCAAACCAAATGCCGTTTCCTCCGGCATCAAAAATTATAGATTTCCGGATTGTTAAATTTTTAGCCTGCCTGACTGAGATCGCGTTACCTTTGGAGTGCAGGATTGTTATATTCTCGACAGTAACATTATCAATATTTGATCCTAATACTAGAGTTCCGGCGCAATCATCGTCGAGCTGGTCAGGGGTTCCGGCTTTTATGTATCGGCAGTAAGCAGTTGTTTCATCAAAAATTAAATCCTTGAGAGTAAGATTGCTGACATTACTTCCAATTCCGAGCAAAGTATAGTTATATTCATTGATTCGTTTAATTCCGGCATTAGTTCCGGGTGTTCCGAAAATTGTTAAAGAACCAGTTCTTTCTTGTAGAGCAAACCCACCAGCGCTCCCTATATTAGTACACTCTGTCTTTGAACTGCATATAATTTGCTTGGTTACTTCAATCCTGTTGATCGTTGGGTTAATACGGGCTAAAAATAAACACTCTCCGAAAGATTTGGCATCGGAGGCTTTGCAAAGAGATGGATCTGCGACCGCTTCATCTGCACGAGGCTTAAATATTGCTGGGTGTTGGACTAGATATAGACCTATCCCAACCCCTGCAAGTAAAAGAAGGATTACAAATAGATGAACAACGCCTTTTTGGTTTACAGACACTACTCATTATGAAATTTGAAGGAAAGGGGTGTCAAGAATTTAGGCGACTTTAACACCCATAGAGCGGGCGACGCCTGCGACGATATTAACTGCTGCTTCAACATTGTTGGTATTTAAATCTTCCAATTTGTTCTTAGCAATTTCCTCAGCCTGTGCTCTTGTTAGAGTTCCGGCAGTTTCGTGACCGGCTTTTCCTGAACCTTTTTCAACACCCAAGGCTTTTTTAATCATTTCAGCAATCGGAGGCTGTTTTGTAATGAAGGAAAAAGTTCTATCTTCGTAAACGGTGATAACAACAGGCAAAAGATTTCCTGATTTTTCTTTGGTTTTTTCGTTAAAAGCTTTAACAAAGTCCATAATCGGGAGCCCGTGCTGACCTAAAGCAGGTCCGACAGGAGGAGCCGCGGTTGCAGCGCCTGCAGGTATTGTTAATTTTATAAATGTTTTAATTTTCTTTGCCATAGGAATTTAGAATTATAGCTTCTGAACCTGTAAAAAGTCCAGCTCAACCGGTGTTTCCCGTCCGAAAATAGAAACGAGAACTCTGACTCTTCCTTTTTCTTTATCAACAGAATCAACTTTACCGATAAATTCGGCGAACGGACCGTCGATAATCTTAACCGTATCGTCAACCATAAAGACATCTTTAAATGTCGGTTGTGCGCCCTGGGATGTAAATTTAACGATTGTTGCGACTTCTGCTTCGGAAATAGGGGTGGGCTTATTTCCGGCTCCGATAAACGAAGTAACTCCCTGAGTGGTTCTGACTGCAAGCCAGGAAAGATCGCTCAGTTCCATCTTAATTAAAATATATCCGGGGAAGATTTTTTCCTTAACGGTTTCTTTCTTTCCGCCTCTGATTTCGATTTTATCCTGAGTCGGGACTAAGATATCGTAAATAAGATTTTCCAAGCGCTCAGCTTCGATACGCTGTTTTAAGGCGGTTGCGACTTTATTTTCGTGGCCAGCAAAAGTGTGAACTACATACCAGCGGGCGTTAGGATTTACAGGGACTGCCGGTTTTTCGTCTTCTTTGGGCTCTTCGGTAGCCTCAGTTTCTTCAGATTCCTGAGCTTCCTCTGCAGGTACCGGTTCTGCGGAGCTTTCGTCAGTATTATCTGCAGTATTATCTGCCGGGGATGCCTCAGCTGTTTCTTCTTTGTTCTGGCTTGTTTCCTCGCCGTTTTCTGATTCTGTTTTCAAAGCTGCAAAAGGATTTTCCGGCTGAGCGGGGGATTCCTGAGCATCAGAAGTTGCCGGAACTGTTGCGTCCGCTGTCTGATCGTCTTGGGCTGGATTATTATTTTGATCGTCCATTGTTTAAAAGTTGGGATTTATTTATATAGCAACGAGCTGATAGCCGTTAAAATATAATCAATTCCGCCAACAAAAAAGGCTACCATTACAGTAACGAATATTACTATAAAAGTAAGCCTAATAGTTTGATCTCTCGTGGGCCAAACTACCTTGCCTAATTCTACCCTAACTTCCTTCAAAAAATCAAGTGCCTGCATATGAAGGGTAATCATATCATAACTCTACACGCACGGCCAGCTCTAAACTACAGAGCTGAGAAGCAAGCTTGGGTGCAATCCTGCGCAAAACAATTGTTTTTGTCAATTTGGGCCACGGGAATATTCAGATTAAGTCCGTTACCCCAAATCTTGTTTTCTGAGATAACGATACCGGAGAGGTTGGAGAAAGGGGGAGTCTGGACTACTCCCGAACCGCGGTTTCCGGTGATCTCATTGCAGAATAAATAGACGCTCTTAACATTAGTGTTTCCGATCTGAATGCCGGACGCATAAAGACCAAGGGAATCAAATACAGTATTAACTCCGCCCTGAACTTTATTCTGCTTAAAACTTAAATTAGCTGTCGGACCGTTAATTTTTACCTGACTGCCTGTGCAGGGGTAGGTACAATTCTCATAGGCGCCTTTGGAATGGTTATTTATGAATTTATTGTTGCTTACTTGGGTTGAATTAGGTGTTAAGCTGTTGCCCTGGAAGCTCAGAGCTGTTCCTGCGTTTCCTTCAAAGGTATTTTGATTTATCAAAACCCCCTCAAGAGGCACGCTTGACGTTGACTGTATTGCTCCTTTGAATCCGTCGGAAAATTCCGAATCGGAAATAGTCAAAAGACGCGTATTATTAATGGAAATAGCCAGTCCGTGTATCTTATCGAAGGTATTTCTCTGAAAAACCAGACTATGCGAATTATCGATGGTGATAAGCGGAGGACAGACCGTCCCGATCGCACAGGGATTATCGTCTTTGTCTTCGAAAGAAAGAGCGTAAAAATTAATCCCGGAAGTGTTGTTTAAAGTAAACAGCGGGTAGCCGAAATCATTTTTGCGGATTATTTTAAATTCCGGTTTGGGGGAGGTAAAAATAACATTGGCGTTAATATTGGTTAAATCAAACATACAATCCTGACGGCTCTCGCAAACGAGGGGAGCGATCAATTTAACAATCGGTGTGCCGATACGTCTGACCTCCTCAATACAGTCCTTCATTGTCTGAGGACTGCTGACTTTACAGGCCAATTCCTCAAGCTGAAGAGTATCCTGGTATCTGCGGGAGTCGTCGGTTTGGGCATAAACGGTTCCGGGTAAGGTTTGGATCAGAAGAAGAATCAAAGCAAATAGGACAGTTTTCATTTTTAAATTGGGATCGGTTATTTGGTAATTTCTATCTCGGCACCTATCGCATTGTCCAGGATATCGGTGCTTTGGGTGCCGATTAAATTAGAATCGTTAGTTGCATTAGGTATAAAAATTGTCCTGAATGCGGTTTTGCCCTCTTTTTTCGGAGTGAATTCAAATTCAAAAAGAGTTGTGTTGTCAAAAACCTGCGGTTTGGTTGATTCAGGTTTTTGAACTGCGGAAACTCTTAAGATTTTTCCGGTATTGCTTCCGTAATATATGAAATCGGGAAGCGTCGGGCTTTTTTTATTAGTTAAGCTTAGGAATTCGGGATCGAAATCGATCGTGACATCAAAAGCGCTGACGGGTTCGCCTTTTGAGTCAGCAATAGCTTTGATTGAGACTTTTTCCGATAAGGAGTAGGTAGTTTTCGAGCTTTTAATTATCATTAAATTCAGGCTTGATGCCGGTTTAGGAGTGGCGGTAACTTGAGTTTGCTGCGACGTTTTTTTAAATATCCGGTCTTTGAAAATCTGAAAAACGGTAAAGATCAGGAAAATGAAAAGGAATACAACTGCACCGGAAACAATTAACAATTTCTTATGGTTCTTAATCCAATTTATGGGGCCTGATGTGTCCGGTAAAGGAAGGGGATTGGTTGCAGGAGGAAGAGGTTCCATTATTGGTCCGCCTTTCTGTCGGTGCTTCCGGCAATGGTTTGGATAATTTCGAAGTCTTTGCCGTCAACGACATTATCGTAATTTAAGTCGGCTAACGCATTATTTCTATAGTCATTTTTACCTAAGTTATTACGGACAATCCCGAGGTCGTATCCGTTAAGATAACCGTCAGCTATTCCGAGATCACCGGCTAAAAGTGAAATTTTAGAAAAATCAAATGAAGTTTCTTCTCCGGATTTAATTGTCAGACCCGGAGTTGTACATTTATATCCGCCGGGTTTTTCTTCCGAAGCATCGGGATTGCAGATTCTCTTCAGTAAATATTTGTCGGCCTTAATCATCAACGAAAACTTATTGCCGTCCTTAAAGTCGGGAAACGCAAATTTACCGGAGAACGTTCCGTCGCCGTTTCCGCTCAGGTAAAATTCCTGAAGCTGAGTCTCATAGATGCCTTCACCGGTACGGCCGACTGCAACGGCGGTTGCTTTAACCTTTGTACCGGGAGTGTTGCCGGCGCCGTAAAGTTTAGTCTTAATGTTCACAACAGCGGCGCTTTCAGGATATTTTGTGGGCGGAACCTGGGAAGGATCAATAAAGCCGGAGGATGATTGGTTGGAATTTACATTATAAGTTGCGGTGAGCGGAGTAACCTGCAGAGCTTTTCCTGCACCGTCAACAATCTGCGAATTGTTATACTCGAGGGTAATTTTTCCCTGTCCGCCTGAACTGCCTTTTACTCTTACATATATAGTAACGCTCTGAGGCAGGGTTTCCTCCGGAGCTGTAAAAACATAAGCAATTCTTGAAGAGCTTCCTTCTATTTTTTCGGTAACTTGACGGGCGCTGAAAGGATCGAAGTCTGAGCCGAAAGTGAGGCTGTTCTCAAAGTCAGTAATTATTAATGGTCCTGAGGTATTAAATTTTAAATCAAAACCGGAAATTTTTGAGGAGGAATTTAAATTTAAAGCGATTATTTTTTCATCGCCAATTTTTAAATCTGCCTGGCTGGGGCTGAAGGAAACGAGTCCGGTTTGTTGGGCGGAAACGGGGAGCTGTGTTGCTATACTCAGTAAAAATACTATTAGGGCAGTAAGATAAAAATATTTTTTCATAGCTTATTCCATTGTACTGTAGCCTCCCTGGCCGTAAGCCTCGGTTGGACCTTGTTCGGATTGCGAGGGTTCCAGTGTAGCGCTATAACTTGGCTGTTCCTCGTGACCCGGATCGACAGCTTCGGTGGGGATGTTATCGTAATTACTGTTATGAACTAATATGCCTTCGGCAAAAAAATTATTATTCGGTGACACTCTTAATAAATTATAAACAGTTGTCTTAGCTTTTACACTAGCAATAGATGTTATTAAGACTGTTTTGCCGTTATCTGAGATTAATTCATCTCCTAATTTCAGTTCATCTGCCCGCAAGTTTTTCAGACCTGCTTCAGTTTTAACAAATGTCGGATGATACTTTGTAATATTGAGTTTATTGTTGATTACCAAGTATTCAGTTGCGGGATTGACATCAAGTTCTCCTAATTTTGAAATTTCTTTCAGATTATTTTTCGTGTTATAACTGTAAACTCTATCCCCGGGCCTCAATGTTTCTATAGCCTTAGGTCCTTCAGGAGTTGAGATTAAAGTGCCCTCAGTAAAACAGGTTCCCTTCATTTCCTGCGGAGGTGTGGCTACAGGTGTTCCCAGAGTCGGAGTTCCGCCGCTGCCGATCGGAATAACCCTGGAGATCACATCGAAATTAACATTGCTGTTTGAGCCGGTTCCGGATCCCATTGTGTTATTCCCGCCCGTTGTCGTAGTTCCTGTTGCAACAGTTGCGCCCGCAGAGTTGGTTACCTGAGCGGTTTGAGTAGTTCCGTTTACAGTAACTGTCCCGTTGTTTCCTCCGGTGCCAATTTGAGCTTGAGAGTCAGTACCCGGTGCTGCGGCAGCCGCTGCACTACCCGCTGAATTACTGCGGTTATCATCATCACCGCCGGTTCTCCCTCGGCTGTTTCCTCTATTATCATCGTTAGTTGCCGGGGGAACATACTGAGTGTCAAAATCGGTTCTGGCGTAAGCTTCTTTGATTGCGGTAAACCAGTTGTTATTTGCCTGTAAATTAGGCGGTGCTGCAGATTCTATATTCAGAATATCGTCACCCTGGGTCAGCTGAGAGAGAGGTATCTTTGAACTGGTTCCGAATCCGTCCTGGAAGGTGAGGGTGTTAGAAGTTTGGGGAAGGGACTTGTAGTAATTTAAACCGGCAACGATCTCTTTGGGGTTTGGAGTATTGCTTCCGACCTCGGATATAGGATCGGAGACGGTTTTTTCCGACTCCTGTCCGCCGACATTTGAAGTTAAGTTCCAGCTGTCTCCGCTTATATCTAAGGGTTTTGCGATGTAGTAATTATTGTCTTTGTCCGTTTGAACTACCGCGAAAAGCCCTGCTTTATATAAATGATAGGTTGTACTGCCTCCTAAACTGTTCGGCATCTGGATAGTCGAGAGTCCGATTTTGGTGTTGGATTCGGTTTGTATATTTTGTCTCAAATCCTGGCTGATATAAACACCGCTGGGTCTGGATTGACTTTGGGTTATGATATTTCCCTGGCTGTCAGTTTGAGTAAAAATACTCGTACCGTTAGGGTTGATAGTCAGTGTTAAATATTTTCCTTCTTTTGTCGGTAAAGTAACCGCCAGGGGAGGGTCATTATTAGCAAGAGATCCTAGAGATGGCCAGGATTTAACGGCCAATGTTTGTCCGTTTGAGCTGAAAAATTGAAAGACAGGACCCTCAAGTTTTCTTAAAGTCTGGATTGTTATTCCATCCTGAAAACTGGTTACAACCTCGTCTCCTGTTCTTAAAAAAGTTGCCTGAGTCTGAGGATTTCCGGATAAATCAAGCTGGACTGCAGATACCGGATTGGAGTTTGCATCAAATTGAACCTGCGAACTTGTTCCGTCAGAGCTGGTGTTAAAAACGATCGAGCTGTTGTTTAAAGAAGTTACGGCCTGGGAATTGGTAATGGTATTTTGGGTGGTAGTAGACTGGGCATTAACCGAAAGACCGAGAATTTTCCCGAAAGTATTTAACAGGGCAACCGGTCCGGATGCGGGTTTTGAAGACCCGTAATAAGTTTGTTTCCAAACCGCAAAATCAAGCAGATTAACGACCCCGTCATTATTAAAATCAGCCATACCCCCTGAACCTGAATTCGTTTCGATCTGCCAAATCGAAAGATCAAAAAGATTCACCTGATTATCGCAATTTGCGTCACCCCTGGATTTGTCCGAACATTCCTTATCGGGAAAAATAAAATCACCGGCAACATCTACTTTAGTAGAGGCAATAACCTTCTTCTGGACGGAAACGGGAATTTCTTGGGCTGATACCGCCGAAGGAATTTTAATCTGTAAGATCCAAAAACAAATTAACAGGAACAGGGCTTTTGTTCTCATTAATTATCACCGCCCCCTTGAGGAGTATTGCTTTGAGCACTATGATCACCTTGATCCTGGTCTACACTTTGCGAACCGTCAAAACCGGGCTGTTCACCACCCCCACCTCCTCCTTCCGGGGCTTCTTCCGGTCCTCCGGGTGGCTGTCCTTCGTAATTATGTACTAATATTCCTTCGGCAAAGAAATTATTGTTTGGACTGACGCTAGTCAGATTATAAACAGTGGTCTTTTTTTGTATTCTGTCAATTTGCTTTATGAGTATTTGTTCACCATTTTCGGACAACAGAATATCGCCTAACTTAAGTTTATCCGCGTTTATGGTTACAAGAACTCCATTAGCGAGTTTATAAAACGGGTGATAGGTGGTAGTGTGAATTTTATTGTTAATAATCAGGTATTCTTTTACGAGATTGATATCCAGTTCCTTAAAATCCGATATCTCCCGCCGATGGGTTCTTTCATTAAAGCTATAGACCCTCATTCCGGGTTTTAGTTTCTCGATGGACACAGGCCCCTCAGGAGTTGAAATAAGAGTACCTGCGAGAAAGCATGAATGTTCCCCAAAAACATCAGGAACGCCAGCGTTATTCTGTTGGTGCTGACCTTCCATAGCACTTAACCAGCTCAATTCTTGATCAGTTGCCCCTCTTGATGATATACTACCATCCGAATTTCTAACCGAAACCGAGGCTCCGCCGTGGCCGTCGGGAGTAAATGTTTGTCCGTGTTGGTCTGTAATGCTTGTAATCCCGCCATCCGGTCCGGTGTTAACACTCGTACCTGCAAAAGGTCCATCCAGAATACTCCAACTGCTAGTTCCGGGTTCGAGTCCAGGTACGGTTCCATTAGGAGCTAAATCTACAGAAGTTGGATTATGAACCTGGGAAAAATGGCCAGCACTGCTAGTAGTCCAAGCTCCATCATATTCATTGCGAACAGTTGTTGTTTGAAGTCCGTGATATTCACCCTGTACAGCGTGTCGGGAGCCGACTTCTGCTGGTAATCCAGAGCCGGGAGGTGGGGGAGGAAGACCGCCACTCGAAGGTGTTGTGGGAGTAGTTGGTGTAGTGGGGGTGGTAGGAGTTGTTGGTGTTGTGGGAGTAGTTGGTGTAGTGGGGGTGGTAGGAGTTGTTGGTGTTGTGGGAGTAGTTCCTACAGGATTTAAAGCACTTGGTAAACTACTCGGAAGATCTACATTATTTCTTCTTCCATAATCTAACAATCCACCGACATTCCTGGGATCTATAGGAGTCCCGGGATTTCCTCTAGGATCTGTTGTAAATGCACCGGGAGTCACTCCCAATGATTCTTGGTCTGCTGTACTCATATTAGGGATTGTCCTTGTTGCTGGTTCAGGCATATCCGCTGTTTTATATGTAATTTGGACATCAGTAGTACCATCACCTCTTTGACCATTAACTGTAACAACCATCCATCCACCGGCACCGTCTGTAAAAT
>CAYOSW010000044.1:0-9694 GCA_964406775.1 uncultured Gammaproteobacteria bacterium | reverse complement strand
TGGTTGTGTTTCTCAAGATTATGAATATTCAAATTCAAATATGCAGTTTCTGATAAAGCCGTAAATTTAACCGAAAATTTTAGGGTATTTGAACTGTGGCGTACTTCAATTTTCCGGCCTGTAATCGTGCCGTTATCTATCGTATATTCAATATCTTCCAATAAATTCTTGTAGAAATTTTCCAGATAGATTTTAAAAACTACCTGTTGGGACTCACCTTTTTTTAGATTAGTAAGAGCAAATTTATTTTTTTCTCCTAATGAATAAGCCGGGCTTCCAAAGATTACAACAGGCGCATCTATTTGATTTAAGGCTTCTACCGGTTTAATTGCTCTGGCGAGCAATGGAAAAATGAATTTGTTGAGTACCATTCCTCTAAAGCTGTCGTATAGTTTGGTCGGAAAGTTAACATAGTAGATATTTCTTTTTGCAAAGCCGATTGAGTAATCCATAAAAGAAATGTTGATGAATAAGTCCTTATTTTCGGAAAGCTTCTTCAAGGACCTTTCATCATTCCAAACCTGCTTAAACTCAATACCGCTGAGGTCAATTTTGAGTTTATTTAGAATAGTGTCTGTTGAAACCAACTTGCCGGAGATGAATAAGACCTTATATCCCTCATTCTGAAGGATCTTAGCCACCGAACAGGCCACAACTTCTCCTCCTCCCATAGAGTGAAGCCACTTATCATAAACAATGGCGGTTTTTTTCATATTTATCTATTAAAATACCAATATCCTTCGGTAATTTTCTTATAGTTTCCGGCAACGGCCCTAGGTAAGCGGGATTTGCTCAATCTCCACCTCTTATAAAACAATTCAGGAGAATTTACTGCGAAAAAAAGAAGAGCTTTGATGACCTGAACTCTTCTTTGAAATTTAGTCTCACCTTCAGGATTTTTTCTAGATCTGACCACATAGAAAAATTTCCTGAAACTTAAAATAACTTTAATCAGAAAAGCAAGATGCATCAGGTTATATAAAATATACTGACCGAAAAAAACCGATAAGGGGAAATTATAAAAAACGTGCATAAGCCTGCCCCTTTCTACGTGATATGTAAAAAAAGGCGACCACTCTTTAGAAGAAAGCGCATGAAAGTGTCTTGCAACAGCTTTCGGAGAATACATATTTTTATAACCTGCAAATCTCGCTCTCTCGGAAATTTCAACATCTTCGTAATACATAAAAAATGATTCATCTAGTAACCCGATTTTATCTAAAATCTTTCTTCTATAGAGAACCGCTGCCCCACAGGCAGCATATACTTCTCGCTCGTGTTCGTACTGACCGTTATCGAATTCGTAATATTGCTGACTGTCTCTTACCAAAGCTCCTATATCTCTGGCATAACCGTCTTGAAAAACCATAATTCCGACGTTCTGAATTTTATCCGACGAACTGTTTTTAAGCTTCTGATCTTTTAAGTTTATTTTAATCTTACATTCAATATCGTCACCATCAACATTAACTTTAGTTATTTCCACAGCTTTGTTGTTGAACAAGGCAATGTCATTTTGCGTCGCTTTAGTGAGATTAAAACCTCTTGAATTCAGAAGCAAGGTAATTTCGATACTTTCGTCATAGAAGGGGTCAAAATAGGCCTCAAAATTGCAAAGCGTATAATTCATTCCGGCTGATGACGGTTTCTTCCAAAATGGAAGGTATAAGATTTTAGACTTTGAATCTTTGAATAATTTTGAGGCTGACAACCAAACATAAACAGGAATCAGTTTCGGATTAAGCTTAAAGTTAATACTTACAAATTTCTGATAAAGTAAAATTTTTGAATTGACCGCGAATATATCCTTACTTTTTTGTGCAGTTTTCACCAGTTCGCTCAGCCACGCTTTATCTACCCGGCAATCATTATTTACCAGGACTACAAATTCACCCTTGGACTGCCTAATCCCGTAATTATTGCCCTTCGAGAAGCCCCTATTTTCATTTAACCAGAATAACCGGATATTGGAATTAAGTTTTGAATATTTTTCAAGTATTTCCCGGCTTTTATCCCGGGAGTCATTATCTACAACAATTATTTCATAACTGTCCTTGGGATAATTCAAGGCTAATAGACTGTCTAAAGTGTCCGAAACCACTTTTTCCCCATAATAATTCAAAACGATGACCGAACAGAAAGGATGTCTCTTCATTTATTAATTTGCAGAATTATAGATCTATTGTCGTTAAACACTTCTGATAATCCGAGTTTTTTCAAACCGTCAATTAATAAATTACTTTCCTCTTCCAGCATAGAAAGCTTGTTAATTTTTACATAAGTTATTCCTAATTCCTTAAGCCTCCCTATTTGATCCTCACCTAATCCGCCTTCCAGATTGTTTCTGAGCTCTATATAGCTGTCCGGTTCGTATCCGGAAAAACCGCTTAAAACCTTACATTTATGTTGAGTCGAAGCCAATAAAATATTGGTTTTATATTGAAGGTCTTTCATTATATCGGCATCATAATTTTTATATGTAAACGGATATTCCAAAACCGCTGGATGATTTTTAGCACAAAGGTCTGTTTTCATAAACTGGTACGCATCATCCCACCAATATTTAGTAGTGGCTCTCAGAGGAGAAGGGTAAAACTCGAATACAAACAGCAGGAAGATAAGTGCTCCTGCAATTTGAGATATTTTCAGTGAATATTTTTTTGACAGATATGCAGTGTACTTATCCAGACCCAAACCGATAAGAATAGACGAGGCCAAGAATAAAAGAAAAGACCACCTAGCAAGTGCTCTCAGACTTTCTATAAAAGGAAATTTTAACACCAGATAATAAGGAAGAGGAATTTGTAAGTATTGCCCGTTAACGTGAAGTCTCGGCCCGAGAGAGAAAATAAAACCTGCAATCATCAGTAGTGCAAGGAAAAAGGTAAAATTGTTTAAGTTCAGCGATACGTTAAATGAATTATTCTCCTTTTTTACTTTAAATAGATAGAGACTAATTATAAGTAAGGGAATAAAACCTAAAAATGCGGCCTTTTCTCCGTAATTGTGCTGATCAAATTTTTGCCATATTCCTAAAAAATCGTTTGAATATACTAAGGAATTCTGATTCCTCGGAGTAAAAATATAATCGCTTAAATGCGCAGAATATATCAGAAACTCTCTGATATCACGGTGCCCTCCGTATTCTTGCTTCGCAAGATAATACCCGTAGATTGATACCCCGGCTGTTATAAAGAAAACGAGTATTACAGTTAAAAATTGCCTTAAAATCAATGAGTACTTTTTCTCAAAAAGTATCCTGCTGAAGAAATATATATTAACTATTGAGAAACCCATTATCCCCGGATAAGCCCCGGTTGTAAATTGGAGGCCCAAAAAGAGTCCCGACAAAATAAAATTTAAGCTCTTACGCTGTTTTAAGTCCTTATCTTTGAATAAGAAGTACAGGGATAGTAGAAGGGGCCAAAAAGACAGCATATGGATATGACCAAGCTGAGTAAAGAAATAAGGACTGAAACTGATATAAAAGGCTGAAATTAATTTAGCCCAAAAGTTTTTTACGAATAAACTGATCAGCAGAAAAAAGGAAACAAATACCAGTATGTGATTTGCAACCAGATAAATATTCATCTGGGCTATCGGATTGGTTATAAAAAAACTTAAGGGCAGAAGCAATAGAGAAGGAAAATATAAATGTTCAGCAAACGACAAGGAGTATTTGAATGGAAACATTGCTGTTGTTTCGTAAATATTTTTGAAGTCTAAAGTTTTAAAATGATCAAGGTTGTTTTGAATTATCCAAATCGTATACAACGTGTCATTCCAGTCATAAAGGTGATCGTTGATATTTAAAATAGATTCTTTCCAGAAATAAAGAATGAGGAGTATGGGGATCAGAAAAAGAATTTTTTTCATTTTTATTTCCTGAAAAATTTATCCCTTAAATTACAATAACCCTGCCAAATCCTGTAAAACTTGGCAGACTGGATTTTTTCCAAATCTTCTTTCAATCTTTTAATTTGCGCGTCTTTCTCCCGGTCTAAACTGTATGCCGACTCAGCCGCCTCTTTGAGTTGTTCCGGTGTAAACATTTTTTTATATTTCTGTTTTTCCCAATATTTTGCAAATTCCAGAAAACGGTAGATGTTCATAAACTTACCCAGAATAAATCCGTGGATTCCGTCCAAGTAGCCTTTATGTTCGAGAAACCTCCATTTAAATTCGTGATCCAGATATTCAACCAAATCTTTTGCTGTCGGATTTTTTTTGCCGGCAAACACCGCCTCCACCCCGCTATAATGATCGACCATTTCGATCATCTCCCTGATATCGGCAATATTGTTATGAACAATCGCATTCTCTTCGATCGGTTCAAGTTCGGAAAGAGCGCCTTTAAAACTTACATCGTGATGAACTCCTTTAGGCCAATCCAAGAAGCCCGTCTTAAATAAACGGATATGATAATCCGGCCACCACATACTGTGCCTTATCCAGGTTCCGAAGAATTTATTCTTAAAGGGAATTTTATAACCGTCGTACTTGTTCTCTTTAACAAGTTTCTGGATTTTTGCACGTAAAGTTTTCGTAAGCCGCTCATCAGCATCCAAAACCAAAGTCCACTTACTCTTAGGCTTACTTAATGCAAAATTCCGTGCAGGCTCAACATATCCGTAGTCGGGAACCGGAAAAACCTTAGCACCGCACTTCTTAGCTATTTCAGCGGTTTTATCCGTGCTTGCCATATCGACAACGATAATTTCATCGGCTATCTGCCTGGCCGATTCGATACAGTCCTTAATATTGGACTCCTCGTTCTTTGTGTTTATAACCAAACTTATCGTATTATCTCCCTTGCTCATCAGACTCATTCTATCTCAAAGGATGATAGAATTAAATGCGTCTAAAATCTATAATGAATCACAAAAAGCTGAAGATCACTTTTTTATCGGACAGTCCGGATAACTGGATGATGCCTCATCTTGGAAAACTGACCGGAGAATTGCGGGATATACATCAGGTCAATGTAATTTTTTCAGAAAAAGAGCTACAGGAAGGTGATATTTTATTTATTCTGTCTTTTTATAAATTAATTCCTGAGGAATTTCTTAATCTGAATAAAAATAATGTCGTTATTCACGCGAGTAATTTACCGGAAGGAAAAGGCTGGAGCCCTGCGACCTGGCAGATTTTGGAGGGAAAAAATGAAATTCCTTTAACTATGTTCGAAGCTGTTCAAAAAACCGATGCCGGGCCGGTTTATTTAAGAGATCAAGTCCGGCTCGACGGCAGTGAATTGATTAATGAATGGCAAAATAAAATCGGTGTAAAAATTACAGAAATGGTGAAAAAATTTATCAATGAATTTCCCGAAATAAAAGGAGTCCCTCAAACGGGAGAAGGTTCTTTCTATCCGAAGAGAACACCGACGGATAGCCAGTTAAATCCTGATAAAACAATTTCTGAACAATTTAATCTTTTCAGGGTCGTAGATAATGAAAAATATCCCGCTTTTTTTAAACATAAAGGAAAAAAATATATTCTGAAAATTACAGAGGATAAGACTTAACGGGTATTTAAAACCTGGAGATAATTACTGTATTTCGGATTTCTTATATCCAGTTTCCGCTTAACTACTTCTTTCATTATCTCCCGTATTGATATCTCAAGATCATTTTGAGGTTTAATGTTTAAGGTATTCTCTATTTTTGAAAAATCAACCCAATAGTCCCTTTTATCGGCAACATTTTTATCAACGATTACTCTAACTCCTTCTTTGCTTTTTTCCGTCATAGCTGCGATTTCGAGAATCGTGTAGTTCTCTGATGTAAATCCGACATTAAAAATTTCACCGGCAACTTTGTTTTTAGATGCCTTAAGAGCCAAAGTAAAGGCCGATGCCGCATCTTCAAGATGAAGCAATGGACGGCGCTGACTACCGCCCTGAACGATAATGTCTTCCCCCACCGCGGCTTTTCCTGCAAAAAGATTTGCAACCAGATCAAATCTCGGGCGATATGACCAGCCGTAAAGTGTTGCCATTCTCATAATGACAATGTCTATTGATTCATCGGCTTCCGATAATAAAACATCCTCTGCCTCGAGCTTGCTTCTTGCATAGAGCGAAACAGGATTAGTCGGGGAATCTTCATTCAATTTATTCTTTGCCGCGCCGTATACACTACAGGTCGAGGCAAAAATAAATCTTTTAATCTTGTAATATTTACAAAGCTTAATAAAAGCCTGAGTTGCAAAAAAATTCGTTTGAATTGTAAAGACCGGATCAACACTGCAGGCAGGATCTCCGACAATTCCAGCCAGATGTATAACATAACTTGCCTTCTCTAATGCTTTTGAGAGATCGCCGATATTTTCAATGTTACCCTTAATAAATATAAAATCCGGTTTCTCATAAAGATCTTTTATCGAATCGTCACCGAAATAAAGTGCGTCCAAAACTATTACGCCGTAACCCTGTCCCAGCAATTTCCTGACAAGAACCGAACCTAGATATCCCGCACCTCCGGTTACAAGTACAAATTTTTTACCCCCTGCATTACCGTTTTTTGAGGTTTTAATAATTCCTGAGAGGGTTTTTTCAATAGACTGACCGGGATTTTTCGTTTTCATTTTATTTAAATTCGGGCTTACCGTATTTTTTCCACCAACTCTTAACGTGTTTTGCTACGTAATCAATTTGAGCCGGTTTTAAATCCGGGTACAAAGGTAATGTGACAACTCTTTCGCCGACAAATTCGGTTACCGGTAGTTTTTTCTTTTTTGTTTTATATGCCGGCTGTAAATGGAGAGGAGGAAAATGAAAACTGAATCCGATATTATTTTCTTTTAAATAACCCATAAATTCATCCCGTTTATTTACAAGGACCGGATAAAGATGATTTGCATCTCGGTCAATTCCGCTTTCCAACCTGTCGTTATATCTGTCAATGACAGCTTTTCTTTTAATCTGCATTTCATCAAGTTTTTTAAGCTGTACGAGCCCCATCGCGGACTGAAAATCAGTTGTATTATATTTCCAACCCGGGAATTCTACTTCGTAAATTTTTGCTCCGCCCTTTTTATCATAGCGTTTCCAGGCATCTGCCGATATTCCGTGAAGCCTTGCTTTCCTTAACCAATCAGCGAGTTCCTTATCATCCGTTGCAATCATTCCCCCTTCACCTGTTGTCATATTTTTTACCGCGTAAAAACTGAAGCAGGTAATATTTCCCGTAAAAGAATTTTTGATAATTCTGTGGGCCGAATCTTCAAATAAAACATTCGGCTGAGAATTTAAGAGTCCGGCGAAGTGAACAGGTACCGATAAACCCGCAGTTTTTTTCATTAGAAAAGTTTCCGGTTCAATATCTTCAAATTCAAAATCAATATCTGACTGTGCAAAAACTGCGGCCGTTGCAGTAAAGGTGTAGCTGGGAATATACACTTTAGGCATTTTCCTCTTCAGAACCTTAAGTCCCTGAAGAACCAAAAACATTGCGGCTGTACAGGACGAAACTGCAATGCAGTATGGCGAACCGGTATATTTCGCAAATTCTTCCTCAAACTGGAAAGTAATCTGTCCCATTGTCAGCCAGTTATTTTTCAACACATTATCAACCGCATTTCGTTCTTCTTTACCGATTGAAGGAATATAAAAAGGGACAACCATAGGGCTACATTATAATCGCTTGCCGATTACACCGCCAGAGTGATTTGCTCAATGCGGTATACGCTGTTTTAACATATAATCTACTCACAATCTGTCCGCCTAATATGCGGGATAAAAACTTAGACATAGTAAAAGGCCTGGCTTGCATCCTAATGATTTTTGCCCATTCAAAAACTTTAGGACGGACATTCGACTCCTCCATTACAGAAGCGTTCTGGTATTTAGGGTTTTTTGCGCCGGTTCTTTTTTTCGGATCAATCGGAACGTCTCTTACTTACCAGCTTAAAAAGAGAAGCGTTTATTCAATAATTTTATTCAACCTGGTTCTTTTCTTAATTTCTTATGCCGACCGTGCCCGCGAGTCCCTGAGTTACTTGAATTTTACGAACCCCAATCTAATCGGGTCACTCGCACTTGCGACAATTTTCGTAGTCGTCTTCAGGAGAATTAACGGACTGATTGTACTCATAATTCTTATTGGTCTCGACCGGATTCTTAATCAATTCGGCGCTCCAACCAGCATACTTTACGGCATACCGTTTGCTCTGATCCCCTGGGCAGGTATAACTTCATTGGGTAAATTCCTTCAGGAGAGAAAAATCTGGAATATTGTCATCCTCGCAACAGGCTCCTTAATTGCTCTATATTGCTATGTTTTTAAAAACCAGACTTTGGAGAATCAATTTATGACCAGTCTTTTTCTGGGACTCAGTTTAATAATTTATCCCGCTGCCAATTTAGCTGCCGGTAAAATTTCTTTAGTCAAACCTTTCACAGAATTGTTAACTTATTTGGGAAAAAATACTCTGCTCTTTTATTGGATACACCTTTTTATACTCTTTTCAATAAATTTTAAACTACCCGCCGTTTTTATGTGGTTATTTGTAATCACTTCTTCAATAGCCGGGATGTTAGTTCTAAAAAAGGTAAATACCTTTTTCTTCGGGGAAATTTCAAAAACTATATTTTTTTGGATAATTCTGATACTGCTCGTCTTTGCCCCTCTGCTTTATAAATTTTCTCTAAGTTTCCATTTTTATTTCTTCAGCCTTTTAACTATTCTATTCGCCCTAAATTACCATCGACTCTTTAAACTTGAGATAATGAAAAGAATTAAATGAAAAAATTAATTTTTTCTCTTTTTCTTTTTTTGTTTTTTCTGCTTTCAATTTTCGCCTCGGGAACGGTTGATTCGCAGGACGGTCAGTTATACCTCGCTGTTGCCCGGTATATTTACTACACAGGCGAACCTACCGCTCCGCCATATGAATTTAACTTTGAGGGAACCGGTAAAAATATCCATATGGGGACCTACAAAGGGAAAGACGGAAAAACTTACAGCCCGACCGGTCTCGGATTTTCGCTGGCTCTACTGCCTGCCGTTGCCGGTGAAGATTTGATATATCGGTATTACGGAAAACGTCCCCAGCTTGAGCATTTTCCCCTGGAAAACGACTGGCCGGTTCTTTTTTTCGCTAGTCTGACAAACTCTTTTTTCGGAGCACTGCTGGGTGTTGTTTTATTCTTATACCTTTTGGAATTAGGTTTAAATAAAAGGGACTCGTTGTTGATCGCGCTGATTTCTCTTCTGGCGACAAACCTCTGGCCTTATACCAAACACTCCTTTGCACATATGATGTTTCTGGCTTTCTTAGTTCTGACGTTTTATCTGATTAAAATTTTCTCAAAAACCCGGAAGAAACAGGCTCTGATATTTGCAGGCATCAGTTTCGGAATCTGTGCAATCACATATAATCAATCGTTTACCTTAAGCCTGCCCGCACTCGGCATTTACTATTTTATTCTTACGAAAGCCCGGTTTAGTAAAAGTTTTTTAATAAAAGCACTAAAAGACTTCAGTCTATTTTGTCTTCCGTTCTTACCATTTTTGGCAATCTTTTCCTGGTTTGAAATCTTAAGATTCAGGGAATGGACTTATATGGGTAATGAAAATTTTATAAGGCAGTATGCCGTCTTCAAGCACGTACCTGTAACCGTTTTCATATACGGGATTTACGGTCAATTATTTAGTCCCGTAAGAAGTATTTACCTGTATTCACCGGTAAT
>CAYOSW010000043.1:0-9696 GCA_964406775.1 uncultured Gammaproteobacteria bacterium | reverse complement strand
ATATTCGATAATCAAAATAAAAAGTTTGTAGAAAATTATTCAAAACAAACCCCTTTGAAAAGAATGGGGAGACCTGAAGACATAGCTGCGTCCGTTCTGTTTTTGGCTTCAGATGCGTCAGCTTATGTGACGGGTGCAACATTGATGGTTGATGGCGGATGGACAGCAGTTTAATATGAATTTCAAAAAAACTTTTCAGGGCAAGAGAATTTTAGTCACAGGCGGAACCGGATCGATCGGCAGTGAAATAGTGAGACAACTTCTAAAGTACAATCCGAAGCAAATCAGGATTTATTCCAGAGATGAATATAAACAGCATCAGTTATCTAATGAGCTCAGAAGTAGCCTTTTGTTTAAAAACTTAAGATTTCTGCTGGGCGATATACGGGATAGGCAGAGACTTGACCGGGCATTTAACGATATCGATATCGTTTTTCACGCAGCAGCTTTAAAGCACGTATCTTTTTGTGAAACCAATCCTTTTGAAGCGGTAAAGACAAATGTTTACGGAACCCAGAATGTCGTTGAGATGGCTATCGACCACCGCGTTGAAAAAATGGTAGCAATATCTACCGATAAGGCAGTTAACCCCTCTACATTTATGGGAATCACGAAATTAATGTCCGAGAGAATGGTTATCGCCGCCCCGAATTATTCAGGACATCCGGAAATAAAATTTGCTGTTGTCCGTTTTGGAAATGTGATTAATTCGCGTGGGTCTGTAATTCCGCTTTGGATGAATCAAATAAAAAAGGGCGGACCGGTACTTGTTACAGACCGGAATATGGAAAGATTTTTTATGACCATACCGGATGCTGTAAATTTGGTTTTTTCAGCGGCTTCACAAATGCAGGGTAGTGAAATATTTGTTTTGAAAATGAAAAAATACAAAATTTATGAAATTGCGGAGGAGTTAATAAAAAGATATGGCGATAAAAAAGTAAAAATTAAAGAGATCGGAGCGGGGGATAGGGAAAAAAGTGATGAGCGGTTATATACGGTTGAAGAAGAAGAATTGATGATAGATGGCGGTCCGTTCCATATAATTCTGCCCGGTAAAGATATTTTTAAGAAAAGAAGCGGTAAATATAAAAGTAATGAATTAAAAATAAAGACCGCAGATATTTTTGATTCCTTATAAAAATTCCTCTGGACACATCCGGAATATCTGTTAAAATCCCTGAATACTTATGAGCGAACTAAAATATACACCGGAAAAGATAGGCAGAACCGATCCCAATTTTGAATCTTCAACACAATTACTCTATAGTTTCCCTCGCTTAAGGGAACAACGGCTAAAAATTTGGGCCGGATTGACGGATACCGGAGCGGGTTTGGCGATGGGTCCGGCATTGAAAATTCTGGCAGCTCATCACGATATATTGATTCTGGCCAGGGAAGCAGGAAAAGACGCTATCAGTTCGGGTATGGATTTAAAACCGGGCGGAAGGTTAAGTCCGAGCCGCAGACTTGAGCTGATGAAAGGAGATGTATTCTTCACAGGATTTGCGAGCAACTCTACTCTTGAGGAATTAATGCAGCAGGCCGCAGGACATTATGGCCGGCCTTCCGTTGCCATTGAGGATTATCCCTGGGATTTTATGCATTCGATGGGTCCGATTTATCAGGCAAGACCGGATTTAATGCAGAGTCATTTATTGGTTATTAACGAGGGGTCAAGACGACACAATCTGGCTATAGCCGGAAACTGGGGTCTGAATCTTCCTGAAGAAAGGGTTTTAGTAACAGGTCAGCCGGCTTTTGACTATATTGCAACGGAAGATATTGCTTCCGTAAGACGAAAAGTTTTTTCGGATCTGGGTCTGGACTATGATACCGAACTGGTTGTTTTTATGGGGCAAAAAGGAGGTACTAAAGAGGCTTTTGAAATTCTGGTGGAAGGATTGAAAAAGTCCAAGATTCTCGGAGAGAAAAGAAAACTTGTAATCAGGAGACATCCGAGAGGTTCTTTATCTGCGGATGATGCCAGAGAGATGGCTAGAGGGCTTGATGTTGTTGACACTGATCATCTGCCGACTTCTGAAATAGGCGCAGCTGCGGATATTATTACAACAATTGCATCAACCGAGGGGACAACCGGGGTAATGAGAAGAAAACCTTCCGTTCATATTGTTACTCCGGGGGTTATGGCTTTAACCGAAACACCTAAGTTATTAATTCCGGTTGTTGAGGACGGTTCTGCAATCGGAGTTAAAGACAGGGATCAGATTACAGATGCACTCCGAACATCTATTGATCCTAATTACAGACGCCAGCTTTTAGAAAGAGATAATCCCTGGATACAGGACGGGAAATCCGCTGAAAAAGTTGCAAGAGCTTTGGTGGATATTGGACAGGGACGGGTTTAAACTATTTCAGATAGTTTAATAAATGCATTAACTCCAGAAGTATTCCCATTTTTTGAGCTTTTCTTTTTTCTTCAAAAAATTCTCTCGCGCCTTGAGTTTCGTTGGCTTTTTGAGCCTCCGGATATTTGAAAGGGATTTCAACGTCAGCGATTCTAAAACCCTTCTTCAGTGCATAAACCACCGGAAAAAATTGAGCATTAGCATATTCTTCAGGATCAAAATACTGTTTTGAATCTTTTTCGTCGGTTAACTCAGCAAAAGACTTTTTAAAAAACAGACTCAAAACCTTCGGATTATTAGCAAAAGCTCTCGGTCCGAAAAATAAATCCAGATCACCGGGAACTTTAATGCCGTGACCTTCTAACTGACTTATATAAAGTCTGTTCCCCTCCGTTTCAGATTCAAACATATAATCAGGAAAAGTTTCTTTGAATAATTTTTCATTTCTGCGGGGAATAACGATATCGGCCTTTCCCTCCAGGATGGGTTTGGCAATATCCAGTGCCGAATCTATAATTGAAACTTTTTCCGCCTCGGTCGCGATTATTACTTTTACATCAGGTAACTTAGAAGCGATTTTAAAAGCCTTACGTTTCGCAGGCGAGCGCTTAAAACCGTTTCTTCCGGTAAATCTGATATTAGGAAATTTTTTTAATTCGCCTTTAAAACTTTTCGAACTTTTACCGTCGACAATTACAACCCGGAATTTCTTATCAGTCGCTTTCCGGATAAATTCCAAAGCTAAATCCCCGCGGATTTTATCGGTGTCAGCAATACTTCTTAACTTCCCCTTATGCCATTTGGGGTAAAAAGTTATAGCCGCAAAAGCTATGTTTCTAAAATCGTTCATACGGGTTATGTTAACAAAATGTATGGCTAAAGCCCAGAACTTGCTATACTTGTCTGATCCTGAATGGCTATAGAAAATCTCTCGGTAAAAGTTTTAAAGGGCAGTGCTTTGGCGATCACTCTTACCTTAATCGGTGCAGTTTTTGCTTATCTTATAAGAGTTATTTATTCCCGGACGTTAACTATTGAAAATTACGGTTTATTTTATGCCGTTTTCGGTTTGTTCAGTATGCTATCGACCTATGCAGATTTAGGATTTGCCGAAGCAATCTCATACTTTATACCGAAGTACTTAAAGAAAAAAAATTACAGCAAACTTTGGAATACTTTTTTATACGGTCAATTAGTCCAAATCGGTGTCTCTGTAATTTTGGCTTTGTTAATCGCGGTTTTTACACCTTTTCTTGCCGAAAAGTATTTTAAAGTTTACGGTTCGGAGACAATTATTTATATATTCTGCGCTTTTCTGATTTTAAACGGTTTCTTAAACGGCATCAACCAGATATTTACCGGACTGCAGAAGCCTGCATATTTTTCAACAATCAATACGGTTAAAAGTTTTTTTATCATTTTGTTTTCCTCGGTTGCAGTGTTTCTCGGAAAAAATAATCTCAATCTATACGGTTACATCTGGCTGGCATCTTATGTTTTGACAATATCTTTTTATCTTTATCTGCTTTGGAGCAGGCATTCTTTCTTAACGAGCAATAAATTCGTAAAAAGTACGGAATTTTTATTATCTCTTGTTAAATATGCAATTCCTGCGTTCATCACAACTTTTATTTACAGTTTAATGTCAGCAAGCGATATATTTTTCCTTACATTATTCCGGGGGGTTATAGAGGTCGGTATTTATAATATTATCGTTCCGATCGCTTCAACCTCTATTATATTTCTTGCGCCTATTCACAATATTTTATTACCCCTAACATCACATTTAATGGAAGGTGAAAAGGAAAAATTAGGCGACATACTCACTTATATTTATAAAATTATTCCTTTTATCGGAGCTTATTTTGCGCTTTTTATTGTTTTATTTCCGAGCGCTATTGTAAGTTTTATTTTCGGCGAGAAATGGCTGTATCTTGCGGGGTTTCCGTTATCCCTTTTAACGATAGGTTATATCTTCCTGCTATTGGGCAATCTGTTAGGTACAGTGGCACTCGGTTTAGGCAGAATGAGTGAAAGACTGAATATCCTGTTAAGTGTAGGAATTCTTAATATTGTTTTGGATGCGTTTTTTATCTGGAAGTTTGGTGTGCTGGGCTCTGTTATTATGGACAGTTTTATAGCAGTTATTTTGGTCGGTGTTTTTACCTTAATGATCAGAAAATACGTTGTCTTTAATATAGATTATTTCTACTATCTTAAGCTATTGGCAATAAGTTCCCTGGTTTTCGGGCTGATCAGATTTATAGAAATTAAACCTTTGAATATCGGGGAGTTAATATTGTATGGCGCAATCTACACCGTATTATTTGCCGTGATCGGACTTATGCTTAATATTTACGATAAAAAAAGTTTACAATTACTAACTTCAATAAGAAACGGCAAGAAACAATGAAAAAAATAGTTGCGTATTATTTCGTATTTTTATTTTCTTTTTTTTCCATATTCTCCGCCGGTGTTCTGGACTCGATAGATGGTCTGCAATATCTGGCTGTTGCGAGAAATATTTACTACACTGGCGAGCCGACGGCACCGGTTTACGAATATACAACCAGGGATAATCTCCATTTGAGTTCTTTTGTTGCCGCGAACGGAAAAACTTATTCTATGACGGGACTCGGATATTCGATAGCATTTTTGCCGGCTGTTTTTCTGGCGGATATGGTTTACCGGTATTACGGAATTAATCCGCCGGTACATTTTCCTCTGGAAAGTGACTGGCTCATCCTTTTCCTCTCCAGTTTTACCAATTCATTTTTTGCGGCAATTCTCGGAGTCATAATTTTTCTTTATTTAAAACTCTTAAAACTTAAGACAAAACAGGCGTTATTGCTCAGTTTTCTTTCGCTGATCGGTACAAATCTTTTTGTATATGCCAAGCACTCATTTGCACATATGGCTTTCCTGGTATTTATGATGCTGACGTTTCTTCTGATTAAATTTTATTCCTTAAAAAAAGACAAACGCATATTTATTTTAACCGGTTTATCATTCGGTGTATTAAGTGTGATTTACAATCAGACTTTTGTACTAACAGTTCCGTCATTTATCGTTTTTTATCTGTTTTTATTAAAACCCGGTTTAAAAAGAGAATGGAAAAATATTTTAGGACAGCTGGCATATTTTCTTTTAGGATTTGCCCCTTTTGTATTAATCTACTTTTGGTATGAAAATTTACGTGCCTTACCAGAGCAAAATTTTGCCGGAGCGCAATTTTACGTCACTTATGCGGCACATACTTTATCTTTTCCTCTGGGGGTATTCATTGAAGGGCTCCACGGACAGTTATTCAGTTCCGGAAGAAGCATTTTTCTCTATTCTCCGATACTGATTCTGATACCGTTATTTTGGGTGAAGATCAGGAAAAATATCCGGCCAGAACTTTTCGCATTTCTTGCGCTATCCCTGGTTTATATTGTTTTTTATGCTCTTCAATACCGTATAGGGGAGCCTGATCAGGGTATCGTAGCCAATTGGCACGGAGAGTTAAGCTGGGGTCCGAGGTATATTACACCAATCATCCCGCTCGGAATGATTGTTGTGGCTTCAATTTATACGGGCTTAACCAAAAAAATAAAACTTTGGATTTTTTATCCGCTGATATTATTTGGATTGGGAATTCAAATGCTCGGATTGGTTATGCCTTACCAGATTAAGCTTCACGAAATGGAGCATAAAATTTTTCTGAACGGAACGGAATATTTTTCATCACTTTATAGTGATTTTTTACCCCGTTATAACCCGATCCTGAATATGGCAAAGAAGCTCAATAAATTAAGGCAGAATTTTCCCAAATATGCGGATCACGGACCGTATAATTTGCGCTTTTATGACGGTGTTGATTTCAGCTTTCCGGTTGGGACTGAGAGGTGGAGAGTTATCGAAAACAAAGGTTATATATCGTTTGACGAAAAAAATAATAATCCCGTAAGAGAGATTGCTGTCGGACTTATAAATCATCCGATAGAGGAATCCAGTGAGTCCGCGAGCGTTAAATTTTTATTGAATGGTAAAAAAATCGGGGAAGAAACAATTCTTAAGATCGGTCAAAGGGAAATTATAAAAATTCCCATACCCGGGGATATCCTTGTTCAAAAAAATAACGACTTAATTATTGAAGCTCAATACGGGTCTCCTATGGAAGTAAGGTTTCCTTTAAACGAAAAGGTTATCGTTGGGAAAAAGCAGATTTTAGGACTTTTATCGTTTGACATTAACGGACAGAGGCAAAATCTGGAGAGCATAGACGTGCCCTTTGTTTCGCCCTTGGGTCCGGGTCTTGCCGGTGCGGAATATAAGAACTGGGGCAAAATTAATACAGATCCCTGGAGGTATTGGGATATCCACACTCAAACTTTTGAGCGGCTTCCGGATTTTTGGTGGATCAGAAGCCTTTTCTATTGGGATATTCCGAAAAAACTGATAATCTCTCTTTTTATTCTGAATGTCATAGCGGTCTTTCTTGCAGGTTATAAACTTTGGAAGAAAACAGCGGAAGTTTAAGGATTTTTCAGGAGCTCGTCATATTCTTTAAATATTTTCTCAGGATCTCCGTCATCTATCAAATTGCCCTTGGATATCAGTATCGCCCTGTCGCATAACTGCTTGACTGCCTGTTCGCTGTGGCTGACGAATATTATGGTTTTTTCACCGGTTTTTTTTACCTCTCTAAAATAATCCATACATTTTTTTTGAAAAGCGGCATCTCCGACCGACAAAACCTCATCAATTAAAAGTATAGGAGCGCTGACGTTTATCGCGACGGCAAACCCGAGCCGCATATACATTCCTGAAGAATATCTTTTAACAGGTACATTAATAAATTCGCGAAGTTCGGAAAAATCGATAATTTGATCGATGACCAGTTCAATTTCCTTTTTATGCATACCCAGAAGTGCTGCGTTAAGATAAATGTTTTCAAGCCCGGTTAATTCGTGGTGAAATCCGGCGCCTAGTTCTATTAGAGGCGCAACCTTGCCGTTTATTTCGACCTTGCCCTTTGTCGGATACGTAACACCGGCTATTAATTTCAGTAAAGTAGATTTTCCCGAACCGTTTTTACCGATAATTCCGACAGTCTCTCCTTTTTTTATTTCAAAATCTATATTATGCAGCGCAACCAATTCTTTAGCCCACTGCTTTCCCAAAAGTAAACTCGGAAGAAGCTCCTTAAAAGTTTTTTCTTCTTGCTGGAAGAATTTTTTGGTTACGTTATGAAATTTGATGGCAATATCAGTCATATCAGACAATGTCCGCAAATACTTTTTCGCTATTTTTAAACATCAGAAATCCTATTATAAAAATGGAAATTGAAAAAAGTCCGGACCAGATAATTGTACCCGTATCAAAAGGGGTATTAAAAAAAGCCGACCGGTAGCCTTCGATTATGCCTACCATAGGGTTTAACTTATAAATCCAAACATATTTTCCCGGAACCATCGAAAGTGGGTAAAAAACGGGAGTAAGATACATCCAGACAAATAATCCTAAATTAGTTAAATACTGAATATCCCTGTAGAACAAGTTCGCAACCGATAAGAATAAAGACAGTCCCGTCATTAATAGAAGCTGAATTATCAATACAGGTAAAGCCATTAATAGACTCGGGTAAAAAGGAATCTGATAAAAAACCATAAATCCGAATAAAAGAAGCAGAGAGAAGAATAGATCCACACCCTTGGCTAAAATTACGGAGTAGGGAAGTATTTCTCTTGGAAAGCGGACTTTCTTTAAGAGGTTTGCGTTATCAACCAAAGACGTTGCTGAAGCAGAAAGTGAAGATTGTAAATAAATCCAGGGTAAAAGTCCGACAAACAGGAAAATAGAATACGGTACTCCTCCCGTCGGAAAGCTGAAAACAATAGAAAAAACAAAGGTATAAACCAAAAGCTGGACAAGAGGATTAAAAATAATCCATCCGAAACCGAGTATGGATTGTTTATACCGTGCCCGGATCTCTCTTAAAGTTACCTGAAAAAGCAGATACTTGTGATAAAGGAGAGGCTTAAAAACGTGGTTCAGCATAGGTTACTTTTTTACCTGAGTAAAAACCTTCTGCCCGAAATAAATTAAGCAAAAGAGGTTACTTAAAAACAATAACAGAAATAGCCTGCGGGGTAAATCCCAATAATAGAGAGGTTTAATCCACCAGAAATCGGGAGTGCGCTCATAAATTTGGGTATGGATATCCCAAATCTTCCAGGGGTCGGATATATCTTTTCCGTAAGTCGCGTAATCCTGTTCCTCTGAGGTCCGGCCAAGTCTGGAAACATAGGGGAAATCCAGACTCTCCATATTTACGGCAGTGTCGTTTACGGAAAAAGATAAGAGTCCCGCAATCTGCGATTTATCGTTAAAAACGAGAGGGTTCTCAAAAACCGGAATAATTTCAAGAATATTCCCTTTTTCCTTCAAAAGATCTTTTTGCACCGGAATTGTGAGGATAGCTCTTTCCGCTGCCGCAAGTTTAACGGTCTGCTGAAGGCGCGTATTATTTAAAACAAAGCTGACTAAAAGAGGCGAACTGCTGGCCTCTTTTACCGGCTGATTGATTAAACTCAGCAAAAGTGACCGGATATCTTTATCCGTATTATCAAAACCGACATAACCCTGGCGTTCTATTACTCTCCATCGCTCCGAGCCTGCTTGAAACGGAAAATCTATACCGTCAAAAAAGCGCACATTATATTTTCCGTGATCTAAAGTTTTAGGAAAAGTTTTTAAATGACCGGCCAGTTCTTTTGACATCGACAATACCGGCGTGTATCTCGGAAAAAGATTGGAATAAGAAAAACTGGTGTACTTTTGTCCGTTTAAGTAAAGTTCAGGCTCCAGATTGTGAAGTTTTAATTGATAAGGCAGAAATATACCCAAAAAATTAATGTAGAAACCGATAAGTATAAGCGGCCAGAAACACAAAATCCTCTGGATTTTACTCAAATTTTTATTAATCACTCCCGTAATAAGCATTCCGAACGGAATTAAAGTCAGGAGGTACCTCGGACCCCAGCTCAATTCACCATCCCAGAGTCCCCTGGCACCGTATTGAGGTTCTTCGACTACGTAAAGGCTGGCAAAGAAAATAAGGTAAATTAATGAAAGTATTAAAAATACAGCAACTTCAGGCCGGAGCTGTTTTATTTTATGACGGAAAAAAATTACCATCAATATAACCGGTGAATACAGGAAAAAACTTCTTCCGGGACTAAATAATTGACCGTAAATCCCGTCTATGAAAACGGATACAGGAACGTGATTGAAGACGGCATACTGCCTTATAAAATTTTCATTACCCATATAAGTCCATTCC
>CAYOSW010000042.1:0-9719 GCA_964406775.1 uncultured Gammaproteobacteria bacterium | reverse complement strand
GCTCAAAATTCTGGTTCTTATGTTTTAGAAGATCTTTATGAAGAGAGAGATCCTAATCCGGCAAAAACAACCGGAACCTGGGAAATAATCAATTCCAATATCCTCAAATTGACTCCTGATACTGCCTCCTCTCAATCCCAGTATTTTCAAGTTTTATCAAACGGCAATCTTCAAATGCTTGGTTCTAATATGCAGAAAATTGATTCCCCGTTTAACAGCATATTGAGCAAACAGCTCAAGATTGATAAATAATGGAAGATAAACCTGAAAAGAAAGCCTTAAGAGAGGTCGAAAGTCTTATAGACGAGGACAGAGTTTTAAATTTTTCAGACGGCGTTTTTGCATTTGCCGCAACGCTGCTGGTTCTGAAAATTGATTTACCTACGCTTACCGGTTCCGATATAACTTCTCCCCGGCTGGCACAGGAAATCATCAATCTCTGGCCACAATACTTTGCAAATATCATCAGCTTCTTAATGATTGGTTACTATTGGCTAACCCATCACGCAATTTTTTCTCTGGTAAGAAAATTTAATCAATATATTATCTGGCTGAATATCTTGTTTCTTATTTTTCTTTCATTCTTACCGTTCCCGGTTGATCTATTCGGAGACTATAACAACTCTCAAACTATAATAATTTTTTACAGCTTAACATTGGCTGTTACAGGAGGGCTTCTTTCCGCGATCTGGTTTTATGCAGTTAAGGCAGGTTTGATTGATCCCGATATGGGGAAAAGACAACTTACCTATTATTCTTTGAGATTCTTAATTGCGCCTTTAGTATTTGCATTATCCATACCTCTGGTGTTCATTGATCCACTCGTATCGAAAATATCGTGGGTATTTGTGATAATCGCCAGTGTGTTGATAAATAAAACTTTCCGTTTCAAAAGAATCAGTGCTATAGAAAAAGAGTCGATTTAAATTTTAATCCTTCAGATAGATGTAATACCCGTGGACTCCACTATCCATCGTCTTCAGGTCCGGTACGCTAGGATCATCCGTCAATAATATTGACCCGGCCGGAAGTGGTGCTGCGTTTTTTAAAACTGCAGGCCGCGTAACATATAAACTTCTGGAAAAGTCTTCTATTGTTCCGGAATCACCGCTTCTATTCAAAAGATTTTCAGAAATATAGGGAGTCAAATTTCTCTCTGACGAAATATCAAAAAGTTTTTTGTAAACCGGAATACTTTGAGTCATATAAAAAATATGGCTAGTATCTTCTGCATATTCAAACCAATAATATCTGAGAAAGTCTACCGTATTTAAAATTCCGGAGATTAGAATAATGACCGCCAGTCCCTTAGATAGCTTTCCTTTTAATTCAATGAGCTGCATCAACCCGTAAGCCGAAATTAGTGAAAAAAGCGGAGCTAAAAATAGAATTCTGCTGGCTCTGTGGACAGAACCGGCCAGCGCAACGAACAAAGGTCCTGCAAAAAAACATATCAGTAAGAAGATAAAAAACTTATTCCTTTTCAACACAGCCTTATATGCTCCCAGGAAAAAAAGCGGCATCGTAAAAAGTAAAAACATCCCGTGTTTTCCAGTTGAGTGGTGAAGTATCGAATCACCTTTTACAAACAGAAACGATAAGTCAAAACTAGAAAAGTAAAAATAAAAGAAATCATATAAAGATTTCACTTCCAGCGACTGTGATCCGTAAACGGCACCTGCATATTTATATTCGAGCAAAGGAGAGATCAGAAAGAACGGTAAAACTGACGCGGTAAATAAAATTACCGGTTTGTAACTACCCAAAGAAAACTTATGCCAATTTTTAACAGACGCAGACATCAAATAAATTACTGTCAACAATGCCCAAACAGAGGAAGCTGATCTCATTGATTTATGAGCATAAAAACCGATACCCAAACTGATTCCTGAAAGAATTAAATACTTTACCGATCTGGTTCTTTCATATTCAATAATTCCGATCATCCAGATTAAGATAAACGGGAGCGGAGATATATTATCAAGAGCCAGATGCGAGTGAATCAGGATAATCGGAGAAGTTATAAAAAATAAGACGGCCAGAAAAGCGAATCTCTGATTCTTTAGACGCAGGGCCACAAGGTAAATAAGCAATGCAGAAAGTGAGGCATAAAAGACACCGGTCATTTTTAAAATAAACAGTGATTTTCCGAATATTTTAAAGGCTATAACTTCCGAATACTGCATAACCGGCTGGCGCCAATCCCTCCCGTCAAGGGAAAGAACGAATACCGGAAGAAAACGCCCGTTCTCGTCCCGCAATGTTTCTGAAATCAGTGATGCATTATATCCGAAGGCGGCTTCATCAACTGTTATTCCTTTAGGAACATCGAGCAGGCGGAATGAGAAAAACAAAACACTTAGAAGAAAAGCCAGAGGCAATATAACTTTATACACATTAATTTAATAACATAAATAACGCTCTTAATTGAAGTGGTTTGTTTGTGATAGTATAAAAATATGTTCACTTTTATTGCGGCAGTAGCTCACTTTTTGAAGACTCTCAAGGAACTTCTCCAGGACCCGGAGTTTAAAGGATTATTCGGGGTAGTAACTATCACCTTGCTTGTAGGAACAATTTTTTACAACCAGGTAGAGCATTGGACATTACTGGATTCTCTTTATTTTTCTACCACAACGCTGGCAACTGTCGGCTTCGGCGACCTATCCCCTCAAACAGCATTGGGTAAGGGATTTACCATCATCTATATATTAACCGGTGTAGGATTAATTCTGGCATTTGTTAATTCACTTGCCCACCATACCCGCAAGGAAAACCCATTGGTAAAAATGTTAAACGGTATGGAACCGAAGAAACACGGAAGTTAATCTCAAAACTAATACTTCTTTCTCAACCGCTTCTGTCTTATTATTAGGTAAGATAAATTATGAGTAAAATTAAAGATGAGTATTTAAGAAGTTCGCTTTTCGGTTTTGAAGATGCTTTGGTTTCGACGACCGGTATGGTTGTCGGAATATCAACAGGCACCAGTAATCTTAAATTTATCCTGCTCGCTGCTTTTGTCACTATAGCTGTGGAAGCCGTCTCTATGGGTGCAGGTGAATTTTTATCTGACGAGGCAGTTCACGAACTGGATAAAAAACAGCGCAAGGATAACACAGTTACAGCTGCACTGATTATGTTTCTGTCATATGTAGCGGGAGGATTAATACCTGTGATACCCGTCATTTTTTTACCTCACATAGAAGGTATTATTGGCTCAGTCACGGCAGCTTTCTTAGGACTTTTTGTTCTGGGATATGTTAAGGGCAAGGTCGTAAAGGTCAATAAATTAAGAAGCGCTATGGAGATGCTTATTGTCGGTGGACTTGCTGCAGTAATTGGAGTTATAGTTGGTTTAATACTTAGGATATAAATGAAACTTGATTTCCACGAAGATTATATACGGAGTGCTTTTTTCGGTCTGCAGGATGGGCTCGTCTCTACTACAGGAGTTGTTGTCGGTATCAGTGCCGGTGTCCAGGACAGATCAATAGTAATTTTGGCAAGTCTTGTTGCGGTTACCGTCGAGGCTTCCTCTATGGCAGCGGGTCAATATTCCTCAGAAAAAGCAGTTCATCAGATGGATAAGACAGGCAAGCATACCGATAGTTTGATCATCGGCGCATTAATTATGTTTTTTGCTTATTTGGGCGCAGGGATGATTCCAATTGTTCCGGTTATTTTGATCGGGCCTCCTGTTTCCTCAATCCTCGGAGTAATCTTTGCCTTAATCGGACTTTTTACCATAGGGTATGTCCGGGGAATGATAAGCCGCGAGAAACCTTTAAGAGACGCAGTTGAACTGCTTATCATCGGCGGAACAGCTACCGGTATCGGTCTCCTGGTGGGCTATTTACTTAAGGTTTAATCTCAAACAAGGGCAAGCTTGCCTGATTTAATCCACTGACTCTGAATTCTCTGCAGGGCCAGAGTATATGCCGCCTCTCTCAACGATGATTTATGTTTTTTTGAAAGATTAACAACATCTGAAACTGCCGCTTCAATCTTGGTCCTGAGTTTATCCAAAACCTTTTTCTTTTGCCATCTTTGTTCATTCACATTTTGGAACCATTCAAAAAAGCTGGTAGCAACTCCCCCGGAATTCGCCAGTATATCCGGAATAATTACGACACCTTTATTGTTTAAAATTTTATCTGCTTCAAAATCAGTCGGACCGTTGGCCATTTCAAGGATTATCCTGGCTTTTATATTAAAGGCATTTTTCCGGGTTATGACCTCCTCAATTGCCGCCGGAACTAAAATATCGACAGGCAATTCCAAAATATCAGTAGTGTTTATAAAACTTCCTACTCCTTCAAAATTGCGGTGCTCCTTAAATTGTTTCTCTATCTCATCAAAGTTTTTAACACCGTTTTTCAAGTAAAAACCGCCTGAAACATCGGTAATTGCTACAATTTTAAAACCCATCTGATAAAGCCATCTGGCAACATTGCTGCCGACATTTCCAAATCCTTGAATTGCCACCGTTAAATTCTGCGGAGGGATTTTTAAGCTTTTCAGCATTGCCGACAATGCGTAAGCCCCGCCTAATCCTGTCGCCTCAACTCTACCTTCAGATCCGCCTTCATCCAAAGGCTTGCCCGTTACAACAGCGGGGATATTTTTCCCGAATGGTTTTGAGTATTCGTTAACGATCCAGGACATAATTCTAGAATCTGTATTGATATCCGGAGCCGGCACATCCAAATCCGGACTTATTATCGGAGATATTTTTTGGGTGAATAAACGCGTAAGTCTTTCCAATTCTTCTTCATTTAAGCATTCCGGATCAACTGCGATCCCTCCCTTCCCTCCACCGAACGGTACATCTATTACAGCATTTTTCATCGTCATCCAAAAAGCTAAAGCCTTAACCTCGTCTATATTGACCATCGGATGAAATCTTAATCCCCCCTTATATGGACCCCGTATATTGTTATGCTGGACACGGAAGCCTTTAAAAATTCGGACATCACCATTATCTTTTCTTAAAGGAAGCGATACTTCAACAATCCTGTCCGGTTCCGATAATGTGGAAATAAGAAGCGGATCCAACTCAAGTTTTTTTGATATTTCCTGCAATAATTTTTGCACTTGCTTCCAGAGACTTTTTTGGCTCATTGTTTAAAAAATTGAAAAAAGTTATTCCAAAGAAGGAATATCAGAGTCTATAACCTGCCTCGCCGTGCACCGCCATATCCAACCCCTGCTTCTCCTCAGATTTACTGACTCTGAGTTCGCTAAAGTAGTTGATCAATTTTATTAATGCAAAAGTTCCAAAGAAAGCATATGCTGCAGTGACTGCAACAGCGCTGATTTGTACCCAAAGCTGTCCGGGATTACCGAATAACAGTCCGTTATTACCAAACTCGTTTATTGCTCTTTCAGCAAACAAACCGGTCAACACTGCACCCGTGACTCCTCCTATTCCGTGAGCAGCCCAAACATCGAGCGTATCATCGACCGGAATTTTAGTGCTTCTTAGGTAGAGGGCAAGGTAGGTGATAACACCGGCAATAATACCGATAGCTACAGAGGCAATGGGACCTACGAATCCGCTTGCAGGAGTAATTGCAACGAGTCCGCAGACTGCCCCCGTAACAGTTCCCATTGCTGAAGGCTTTTTATTCTGTGACCAGGAAAGAGTCATCCAGGTTAGTGCGGCTGCAGCAGCTGCAATGTTTGTCACTACAAAAGCACTCGATGCAAGCGCCCCTGAAGATAGCGCACTACCGGCATTAAACCCGAACCATCCGAACCAAAGCAACGCCGCTCCCAAAATTACGAAAGGCACATTGTTTGCTGAAGTTGCAGGATGTGCCGTTTTCGCATCTTCTCTCCGCCCGATTAAATATGCAGCGGCTATTGCTGAAAATCCTGCTGAAATATGAACAACCGTTCCCCCGGCAAAGTCCAACGCTCCCTGAGTTCTCAAAAATCCGCCGATTCCCCAGACCCAATGTGCTATCGGATCATAGATCAAAGTCGTCCATAGCAGGGTAAAAATTACTAATGTTTTAAACCTGATTCTTTCAACAAAAGAACCGATTATTAGCGCCGGAGTAATTATGGCAAACATTCCTTGGAAGGCCATAAACACCAGATGAGGAATTGTTGCTGCATAGTCGGAATTTGGCGCAAAGCCTACACCCGATAATCCGAAAAATTCGAGACCCCCTATCAGCCCGTTTATATCTTTACCGAAAACAAGAGAATATCCGATTATTACCCACTGAAGAGTGACTAGAGATAAAATAACCATCGACTGCTTTAAAACGCTTACTACATTCTTACTCCTGACCATACCGGCATAGAAGAAACCCACAGCCGGAACCATCAGCATAACTAAAGCGGACGATACCAGCATCCAGGCAGTGTCTCCTGAATTTATAGCGGAGGGGTCAAATTCACCGGCGGATGCCCCTGCAAAAGAGACCGAGAGAAGACCGATTAAACCACCGAGTATTAGCAAACCTAAAGAGTGTTTAAATAAATTCGGCTTTAACAAATTAGACATCTGTATTTTTTTAGCCAACTACTGCAAACTAAAATTCATTCCAAAGGACCTGATTTGTAACTTCGTGGTGGTAGATAATTTCAGAATCTTTTACAAACGTTCCTAAAGCTTTGGGGCTTCTGTCAGCTGTTGCCTGTTTATAGCTTACAAATTTATCCTTATTTTCCTCACCAAAAATACTTGTAATGAAGTCGCTGGACTTAAAAAGTTTTATTGCATCATTAATATTGTCCGGTAAAAATCTAGCTCTTTCTCTTTTCTCTTCATCCCTCTCAAGTTTTACACCCTCCATACCGGTTTTAATAATTGTAAATAAAACCATATACGGATTGGCGTCCGGCGCAACGGACCGCACTTCTATCCTTGCTGTTTTTTCATTGCCTACCGGAATTCTGATCATCGACCCCCTGTCGATAGGTGAAACCTTAATCTGGTTCGGCGCCTCAAAGTGAGGGTCAAGTCTTCTGTAAGCGTTTACCGAGGAATTTAAAACTAGACAAATCTCCGGGGCGTGATTTAGAAGCCTCATTATAAAATCCCAAGCAATTTTTGATAAACCATCCTGGCCTTTAGGTTCATAAAAAATATTTTTTTCCGCTTTACCCAGTGAGAAATTCGTATGCATTCCCGAACCGTTTATCCCTACAAGAGGCTTCGGTAAAAATGTTGCTGTCATCTCCATATTCCTTGCAACCTGTCTGCATACCAATTTATAAAGCTGGATATTATCTGCTGCTCTGACTACTTCGGAATAGGAAAAATTCATCTCAAATTGAGAAGGAGCGACTTCCGGATGATCTTTTTCATTGCGGAAACCCATTGCTCTTTGTGCTTCTGCCGATTTATCGATAAACTGGCGTAGTTTGTCCAAAGGCAAAGAATGATAATAGCCTCCAGAAGATATCAGCTTGAATCCTGTTTCCTGTTTAAAATTTTGTTCCGCATAAACTCCATCAACCAAAAATCCTTCAATCTCCGCCGATGCAAACGCTTCAAGTCCCTGTTTTTTCTTAAGTTCCTCGGTAATAAGCTTTAATTGGCCCCGGAAATCCGCAGGGTAAGGTTTTCTGTCACGGTCCAGCACACTTGCAAAAAATATAACTTTGCCCGGACCGAACACATCCGCCGGTAAATAACGCATACTCGACCAATCTACCTCAAGTCTTAAATCAGATTCGTGTTGAGCGGAAAAACCTCTTATCGAAGAACCGTCAAATGTGAGATTGGCAAGGGAATCGAGAAGAAATTTTTTATCGTAATCCAGCATATGCAGACGGCCTTCAAGATCTGTAAAACAGATTGTTACGGCTTTAATTCTTTTTTCTTTCTTTAGAAAAGTGATGTACTCCACCTCAAGCGCCTTAAGAGTCAAAGTCTCGGCTTTTAACTTTGCCGATAAATTCAACTCTTCAAGAGTGTCGTAAGGAATTTCCAAAAAGTTTTTTAAAGAAGAAAGATCAGATGAGTTAGTATTATTTTTCATTAAATTAAACTAATTATTACTTAACTTATTCTTAATTTAAAACTAATTAATTTATCTGTCAATATACTAAAATATCTTGTGCTTGAGGATACGCTATAAAAGACAATAGAGGACCTAACGAATTAAAGAATTCCAATCAACTGCAAACTTTTCTACGCCGGACACAGTTAACTCGTGCCTTATATCAAATTCGTCCCAATTTTTTTCCAAGTCCAATTGCTGATAAGAAATAGCTCTTAAATCACCGGCATTATACTTAAAACTATCATTAGGCACATTTGAACCCGACTCAACCCATTCCTTTATCAGCTTACCGGGTAAAGTTACGATATCCGCACCGGCCTTCATAGAGCCTAATAAATGATTAATATTTCTGACACTTGCAGCCAGCACTTCAACGTGTCCATCGCCTGATGAATACATTTTCTTAATATTGGTTATTAAATCCATTCCGTTTTCTCCTTTATCATCAAGCCTTCCGATGAATGGCGAAATAAAAACATCTCCTTTTCTGGCACCCATTGTTGCTGCATAAACTGCAGCAGCTTGCGCCTGAGAAAAAACCAGAGTCATATTGACCTTCAGCCCCAAACTGATGGAGCGTTCAGCCGCTTTCAGCCCTTCAAAAGTGGTCGGATATTTTATATGAGCATTCGGTATCCAGGAGTTCATCTCTTTTGCCTGCTCCAGCATTTCCTCTGCTGTTGTATCCATATCCGAATAAACTTCTATGGAAACCGAACCATCCGGAAGCAGGGATGAAATTTTCGTCACTATTTCCCTGTAAGCTCTTAATAATTCTTCCCGGGTAAACTTTTCTCCTTTTTCCATTCTTCCGGCAATTCCGGGATTTTTTGAAACCAAAGTCGGATTTGTAGTTTGTCCGTCCAAAAATCCGAGAAGATCCAATATTTCTTTTGTCTCTTCAGGATCTCCGCCGTCCAGAAAAAATTTACTTATGGGTGCGGAGTTTGTTGTTTTTAAATTAGCGGACATTGTTTAATTCCTTTACTTTTTTAATTATACTTTTTGAGTCTATACCTTCATAGCCTAAAAGTTCAGCAGGTTTTCCGGAATGGGGAATTTTATTTACAGACAAGGAATGAACGGGAATTCCGCTTAGAGATAGGAGGGACTTAACGGCCTCCCCTATCCCTCCTTCAGGATAATGATCTTCCACGGTGAGGATTATTTTTGATTCTTTTGCCAATTCCATTAACCCCTTAGAATCTAAGGGTTTTACCGAATATAAATCAACTACATTAATTCCGGTTCCTTCCTCTGCCAATAACTCCTGAGCTTTTAATGCTTCGTGCAGTGTGATTCCCGCTCCGATAACTAAAATTTTTGACTCCTTTATTTGCTTATTATTTTGAAGTTTGTGAACCTTTAAGCCTCCGATTTTAAATTGTTCGCTGTTTTTATAGATTACGGGGGTCTCCGCTCTTGTTGTTCTAATATAAACATTACCTTTATAAGATGCGGCAATTCCGGTTAATTTCTCCGCAGAAACCGCATCTGATGGATATAAGACTACTCCATTATTAATTGAACGGAACATTCCGATATCCTCAAGCGCCATCTGGGATGCCCCATCCTCCCCTATTGATACACCGGCGTGAGATCCGACAAATTTAATATTCGGATCTGAATATTGACTCATTCTTATTTGGTCAAAAGCTCTTGAGAAAAATGCCGCAAAGGTTGAAACAAAAG
>CAYOSW010000041.1:0-9832 GCA_964406775.1 uncultured Gammaproteobacteria bacterium | reverse complement strand
AGAGAGCCGTAGTGGGGAGAACCTGTAACGAAGGGCGGTCCGTCAAGAAAATTCCATTTATTATCCTCGGGATTTTTCTCAACCGATTTTTCAAAAATCTTATTTTCTTTCCAGAATTTTATTAACTCCTCATCAATTTCGGAAAAGTTAACTTGTGAATTTACAGGCTTAAAACTCATGTGGGTATTGTATCTGAATTCGGGAATTTCCTGCAAGCTTTACGTAACTTAGGCGGCAACCGGAGTAAGTGGAATCCGCAGCGGGCCGGCAACCCTAAAAAATCTTTTTCTGCCTATGCCCCGGTCGGCAACTTTGTTTAATTCCTGAAGTGCGCCTTCAGCTAAACCGCCGAATAATCTATTTCCGAATGCGTTACTCAACTCCCAGAAAAATTGATAAGTTCTCTGCCAGCCTTCTAATCTACGGGTAAGTCTTGAATTGTAAGATTCGCGTGATTCAAGTTCGATTCTGCGGTCTAACATTTATCTATTCTGTCTTAAGAATGCTGGAATTTCGAGATCGTCGGGCTCTTCTTCTGCGGGTTCTTCGGTTTTGTCGTCCGTATCATCCTGAGATTGAGAGGAACTGATTGTCTGGGAAACGGAGGATTGATGAGACTGATAAGACTGCTGTTGGGGCTGAGCGTACGTCGATTGCTGGGAGAAATTGGATTGACTGATTCCCGGCTGGGGGCGTTGACCTCCTGAAACTCCTGCATATTCGCGTAATTTTACGCGGGTCTCGTCAAATCCCGTTGCAATAACCGAAATTTTAACCATATCCACCATATCTTCTTTGATCGTGGTACCGAAAATGATGTTTGCATCCGGTTCAGCAGCCTGGGAAATAATTTGAGCGGCTTCGTTAATTTCGTTCATTGAAAGATCCGGACCTCCAACGATGTTAAAGAGAACTCCTTTGGCTCCTTCGATGGATACTTCCAAAAGAGGCGAAGCGATAGCCATACGGGCTGCAGTCGCGGCACGGTTTTCTCCTCCCGCCTGACCGATACCCATAAGAGCCGATCCGGCATTGGTCATAATTGTCCGGACGTCGGCAAAGTCTACGTTAATAAGTCCCGGCACAACGATCAGATCGGAAATACCCTGGACTCCCTGGCCCAAAACGGAATCGGCTAATTTAAAAGCCTCAAAAAGGGACATTGTTTTATCAACAGCCTCCAAAAGTCTTTGATTAGGTATAACAATAAGCGCGTCTACCTTATCTTTTAACGCCTCGATACCCTCTTCCGCAACCATCATTCTTCTTGAACCCTCAAAAGCAAAAGGTTTCGTGACAACAGCCACAGTCAACGCGCCGAGTTGCTTGGCGACACTCGCAGCGACCGAGATGGATCCTGTTCCCGTTCCCCCGCCCATTCCCGCTGTCAGAAAAACCATATCCGATCCTTCAAGTACATCCTGAATTTTTTGGGTTGACTCCTCCGCCGCCTGGCGTCCGATATCGGGATTGCCTCCGGATCCTAAGCCCCGGGTCAGAGCCTCACCGATTTGGACTTTTGTCGGGGCCTGATTACCTAAAAGAGCTTGAGCATCGGTATTTATCGCTATGAATTCTACGCCCTGAATCTGCTGGAGAGAGATCATCGAGTTGAGCGCGTTGGTTCCGCCGCCCCCGAGACCAACAACTTTTATTTTCGCAAACTTTTGTACATCAGGCTTAATAAGCATAGGGCTATAATTGGCTGATTTTAACAACTAAAATCAACTTTGTCGAGCAGTTAGGGCAGAAAGCTTTTAATCAAATCAGTAACTTTTTGAGTAACCTGTTTTAAAGGTAAACCGCTTCCCAAAACAGGAAGATTCATCTGTTCGGGAGCCGAGGATTTAGCACCGTAAAGAAGGAGTCCTGCAGCTGTTGCAAAGGTCGGCGAATCTATCTCATCGATAAGTCCCATAAACCCTTCGACTTTGCCGGTTCTGGCGGGAAAACCCAAAATCATTTTAGCCTGATCCAGAATACCGACTGTTAATGCTCCCCCTCCTGTTATAACCAATCCTGAGGGAGTCTGGGAACCGAAACCGCTTTTCTTAATTTCTTTTCCGACATATTTAAAGATTTCCTGAAGTCTTGGGCGGATAATTGAATCAACAACTGCCTTTCTGGAAATTTTCTGAACATCCTCGGTTATGCCTATTTCTTTTAAATCCAATATTTCTTCTTTTCTGTCTTTTGCTTTTTCCTCAGTCTGAGCGGTAATTTTATGAGGTTTTGCCAAATACTGCTTAATTTTTTCAGCGGATTCCAAAGAGATGCGCAATCCGACGGCAATATCTGAAGTAACGTGGCGTCCGCCGATCGGAATAACGGACGAATAAGCGATCGCTCCGTCAACATAAACTACAACGTCGGTTGTTTCCCCTCCGACATCAACCAGAATAACCCCAAGCTCCTTCTCCGTGTCGGTTAAAACAGCATAAGAGGAAGCAACTCCCGAGAAAACCAATTCCTTTGTATCAACACCAACCATTCCGACACATTTAACTAAGTTGCGCATAGAGGTTGTCGGACCGGTGATGATGTGAGTGTCCGTTTCAAGACGGACTCCGGTCATTCCGATCGGATCGGAAATTCCTTCCTGGCCGTCAACCGTAAAAGTTCTCGGTATAACGTGCAGAATCTCCCGGGAAGAAGGCAGGGCTATTGCTCTTGCCGCCTCGTTTACTCTTCCGATATCGGAAACTTTAATTTCACCGTCAGGTTCCGCTACGGCTACGACTGCGTGGGAATTGATACTTTCTATCTGGGGACCGCCCATCGAAACATAAGCGTTTGAAAGCGAATAACCTGCCATCCTTTCGGCTGATTGAACGCTCTCGTCAATCGCTGCAACCGCAGATTCGATATCGACTATCTGGCTTTTCTTAACTCCTCTGGAATTTACCGCCGCAACACCGATTAAATTTAAGCGGTCATCTTCCGCTACCGTCGCAATAAGGGTTGCTATCTTTGAAGAACCTACATCTATAGCGCAAATTATTTTATCTTTCGGCATACCTTTTAATCTTAAATTACTTTTTAGTTTTGGAATAAACCACCACAGGCTTGTTAAACCGCAAGTCAATTGACTCAATACTATCGCTACCCGGCCTGCTCGGGTCTGAATTCATTTTAGCCTGCGCTAGGATCAGTTGTAAAGAGGCGATTTGGTAATCTAATCGCTTATCGAGTACAAAAATTATTCTCGGTTTAGAATTGATTATCAGCTTATTACCCAGAATTATCATATTATCCGTCGGCAGCTCCATAGACCTCAATCCATTACCCGCTTCAGCCGTTTTCCTGATTAAATCCCCTTCTATTTTTCCGCCAACTTTTATATCTATCCCGACTATTTGCAGTTTGGGGAAACTCAACTCACCGCTTAGACTGTCAAAAACTACACCCTCCTCATCAACCAAAAATTTTCCGCTTTCCGAAGATTCATTTATTCCGCTGATGAAATTTTCAATAACTTTCAAAGGCTGTGCCGCCATAGAGGACTGGGTTGCGATTTTAAAATCATCAGGCAGATTAATAACAGGATTTGTATCAAATTGAGTATTGAGGGGGATGAGTATAAATGCGGGTTCCCGTCCGAGTGCTTCTATCTTTAATCTATCGGGATAATTTATCTGAACATTTATTTTTCCGATGCAAAAGAATTTTTTCTTGAGATTTTTCTCAAGATCCTCTTTCCTGAAAGTAAAATATTTGAGATCCGATTTTTTAACAAAATTTAAAATCTGATCTCTGTCGGTGCAGGTCAGATTATCGGCCTCGATATCAAATTTGTTTATAACCGATCTGTTAAAAACCTGGAGTCCGACAAAAGCGGTAAGCGCTGCAGAAAGAATTATTATCAGTAACAGCAGCAGTCTTTTAAGTTTTTTCTTCCGTTCTTCATTTCTCATTATCTATTTAAAGCTTAGTTCAGGGTGCTCTTTGTAATTGAGTAAAATTAGTATCTCCTGGACGATACGCTTCTCTCCGCCCAAAACAATTTTCCGGTGTGAATTTTCTGCCGATTTTTTAAGAGATTTCCGGTTTGCCAACATCGAGAATATTTTTTCCTGAAAATTCTCCGGAGTAACTTTCTTTTCTTCCATTACTTCCCCCAACCCCAAACGCGAAAAAAATTCAGCATTATTTTTTTGTTCACTACCTACGGGAATCGGAATCATAAGTGAGGGGACCTTCTTTAACGCCAGTTCGGAAAGCGTATTGATTCCTGCCCGTGATACAGCCAGATCCGCTTCATTCAGAATAAAACTGATATCTCTTGCCTCTATCCATTTTTTGACCAGATAATTCCCCGACTGGAATTTTTTTAGATTATCAAAATCCTCAAATTTTGAGTCTCCCGTTTGGTGGATCAGCGCGGCTTTCCCGGTAAGTCCGGTTAATGTATCCTCAACCAAAAGATTGAATTTATGGGATCCCTGATTTCCGGCTGTGATTAAAATAACCGGTTTGTCCTGCTTTACCGACTTTATGAATTTTAATATTTCCGGGTCCGGTTTATCTGATTCCGTTAAAAATTCTTTTCTGACGGGGTTCCCCGTAACTGTAAATTTTTCCGGATTTAAAAATGCCGGGACTTTGAAATCTTCGAAAGAAACAGCAACTTTATCGGCAAAAAGAGCGCTGATAAAATTTGCCATACCCAATTTTAAACCCTGTTCGTGGACAATGCTCGGAATGGATAACAGGTATCCGCAAACAACAACGGGCAATCCTGTAAATCCCCCGAAGGAAACAATCAGATCGGGCTGTTCCTTCATCAGATAATAAAAAGCTTGAATAAAACCCACGGGAGTTTTCAGCAATGACAATACCGACTGAAATGAAAAGAAACGGTTTAATTTCCCGGCAATTATCGGTATAAATTTAACACCCAGTTTCGGAAAAATTTGTGACTCGGGCGATTTTGCGGAATCCCCATCGCGGGTATATTTCCTTCCTAGATATATAAGTTCAACATTTTCCATTCCGGAAAGTTCCTCTATAACTGCTTGAGCCGGGGAAAAATGGGAACCTGTCAGTAGTACTTTCATATATTTATCATATAAATTGTACCAGTTTGTTTTTTAATTGACACTAAAAGTATTCGTATCCTATAATTCGCAGATGCCTGAACGCAGAAGAAGACCCGCTCACACCAGAAGATATCAACCGCCTTACGGATGGCGGGGAGATTTATCTTCCGATAAACCAAAAAGATATTCAGTCGCCAGCTGGGAACCTAATCCTGTTGATCCGAGAAGACTCCCGGTTTTAGTACGCAGAGAAGTTGAAGAATATCCCAGGGGAGCATACGAAAGAAGATTGGGGAAAGCTAAAAAACTGCAGAGAGGACTTGTTCTACAGGGCCTTTGGCAGAGAGTTGAACAAGTTACTGATTTTGCGGGATCGATGCTCGATATCGCACTCGATTTTGGCGGAGACCAGATTCCGGATGACTTAAAACATATTCATCCAAGATTTTTGGCAAATGCCTTAAATGCCGTCGTTAACACCAGTGCATATATCAGAAGAACCGTTTTCTCCAGACATCCTGATGAGGTTAAACAGGAAGTTGCCGAATTAAAAATCAGAAAGAGATATCTTACTTAGCTTGCGCGCTACTTCTGCTGGAAATATTCAATAAAATCCCTACAGCAACTAAATTTACCAGAAGAGCTGATCCGCCGTAAGAAATAAACGGCAATGGTACACCCGTTAAGGGAAAAACCGAAACCATCGCCCCGAGATTGACGATTGTCTGGATTCCCAGCCAGCAGGTTAAACCGAACGCTAGCAGACGCCCGAACGGTTCATCACATTCTTGCGTAATTTTAAAACCTTTATAGATAAGGAAAACGAATAAACCTATTAAACAAATTCCTCCGATAAATCCGAGTTCTTCCCCGACTACGGCGAAAATTGAATCCGTCGTTACTTCTGGAATATATTCAAATTTTTGTCTGGATTGACCGATCCCTAAACCTCCGAATCCTCCCGATCCGATTGCTATTAAAACCTGCGCTATGTGATATGAATACCCCTGTGTATCAGCAAACGGATCCAAAAAAGCCAGAACGCGGTTTTTCCGGTATGTTGAGGATAAAACAAAAACCAGAAATCCTATAACCGAAACCGGAATTAAAGTCAAAAGATGCTTTGCCGGTGCTCCTGCAAAATAATATATAAAAAGAGATGTCAGAAAAAATACCACGGTCGATCCCAAATCCCTCTGAAGCAAACCGACGATTAGAGAAACTAAAGCAACAATGCTTAAAAAAGGAAATGTTCTGACTTTTTTCTCAAAAAGAGAGGCGAAGAAAATAATGCTCGTCAATTTAATAATTTCCGCCGGCTGAATATTTACGGGGCCTAAATTCAGCCATCTGTGTGCACCTCCCGCCGAAAACCCGAGCCCCGGTATAAATACTGCCAGCAGTAAAAGCAGTGAGAGTACGAGTAAAGGAAGGGATAATTTTCTTAAAAATTGATAATTAATAAAAGTGCTGAAAAACAAGACAAAAACCCCGAGCCCCATCCAAATAAGCTGCTGCTTGATGTAATAATACTTATCGCCGTAATCTTTAAAGGCTTGGACTACTGCCGCGTCGTAAACCATTATTAATCCGAAAATTAAAAGCGCGCCGACACAAGCCAGAAGCTGAAAATCCAGCCTGAACGTCTTCTTTTTGAAGTTTTTTCCGGGAGAACTCTTAATCCTTCTCATCAGTTAATAAGAGACAACCAAAGACCGAATGCGGCAAAAATAATACCCGCCAGCCAAAATCTGGCCACAATTTTCGGTTCAGGCCAACCTAAAAATTTTAAAGTCATATGCAAAGGTGCTACCGGAAAAAGTTTTCTTCTGAAGAATTTCTTAAAAAAGATTTGGCTTAAAGAGGACAGGATGATGATTATATAAACCCCTCCGATCACCGCCAGCCCGACAATCTTTCCGGTCAGAAGTCCGACCACCGCCAGAGTTGCCCCGAAACCGAATGCACCTGCATCGCCCAGATAAATACGGGCGGGAAAAACATTAAAGTAAAGATAAGCAATAAGAACACCGATCCAAATTCCGACAAATGCCGAAAGTGTTTCATCAAAAACAGATGAGGCAAGAACTAAAAATGCAAATAGACAGATCAGAAGAAGTCCTGAGGACAATCCGTCCAGACCATCCGAAATATTGTAAGCATTGGCAAATGAAACAATGATGAATGCCGCCATCGGAATATACATCGCGCCAATCACAAAGTTTCCGATAGCGGGAATATTAATGTTATTAATCCCTAAATTGAAATAAAGAAGAAAAGCGATTAAAAAAGCCAGTGAAGTTTGGATCACCAGAAGCACTTTTCTCCCCAATCCGAGAAGTTTCCCTTTTCTTTTTGTAGTCAGCCATCGGATATCATCAACAAGACCGAGACCTCCGAATGATATGGCCGTAATTAACAGAATTTTAAGCGATGTGAGCTCAATCAAAGGAATCCACCAGGCTGCGATAAGACTTAAGATAACCAATACAGCTATAAGTAAAATCCCGCCTCCTGAGGGAACACCCTCATCTGCCTTCATTAATTGATCGTGGATGGGCGTTTCGGACTCTTTCTTTTCCGTTGAAACCCTTTCGAATCTGCGTTTAAGAAAAAAGAGTAAGTCGATAAATGGGACTATCAGAAAACTTGTGACGGCAAAAGAAATTAAAACCAATCCTAAAAGCTGCTGCATATGCTAATTTTCGCACAAAAAAGATTTTTTTTAAACTTAATCGGGATTTACCTACGCAACTTACTGACTTTTTTAACAATCTCACTGAACCTTAAGTTCGGATGACCTTTTATTAAGACAACATCGCCTTTTCCGAGTATTTTTATCAGGTTGGCAACTATTGCCGGGTTTTGAAGTCCGGAAAGCATTCTCTCGGGTATAAATCCGAGCTTGGTAAGTTCTTCTTCGATATATTTAGCCTGGCCGCTTCCCAAAAGCACCAGATCAATTTTATTAGAATAAATTTCCCTGGCGATTTGTAAATGAATTTTTTCGGAAGTTTTAATGTCGGCTGCCATCTCACCTAATACCAGAATCCTTCTTCTGGCCGGAATTAAATTAATCGTTTTTATCGCCTCAAGCAGGGCTTTCGTATCACCGTCATACGTATCATCAATAATTACCGCATTATTCAGTCCGGTAACTACTTCCATCCTTCCCGGTAGAACATTTACTTTTTCTATACCCTTTTTAACGGAGATCAGATTAAAACCCATATTGATTGCAACAGAAGCCGCGGCCAGAACCGGAATAATCTGATGATGGCCCAACAAATTAGATCTTACTTCAACTCTTTCCACTCCGTAATTTAATTCAAAAACCGTCTGTAAATCCTCAATTCTGACATTGCTTGCCCAGACGTGGCAATTCTTCTCATCAAAGCCAAAAAAGACAACATCACCCCTGCCTTTATATTTATCCGATAATCTTCTGACCAACGCGTCCTCCCAATTCAAAATTAGTGTCCCCTGACCAGGAAGCATTCTGACCAGCTCTTCGTAAGCTGCGGCCTGTTGTTCTGATTCATCCGGGAAACTTTCTTTCAGTTCGGAAAAATGGGTTATGGTCAGACAATTGAATTTAACAAATTCGGCCAGGTTATCCACCTCGCCGACATTTTTCGGGTCAAGTTCCAAAATTGCTTTTTCAATTTTCGGAGTAATTTTAAAGACACCGTCGGCAAGATTTAAGAAATTCTCGAGGGAAGTCTGAAGCGCAGTGGCACCGGGCGCCGACATAACCATTTTTTGGGAAATGATTGAGTCGAGCAGAGCCACCGTTGTTGATTTTCCTAACGTACCTGTAATGGCGATAATTTTTGAAGCGGGGATTAACCTGGCATACTGCTTCGCCATATAAAGTTTGAGCGAATATGCGTGTTTTTTAAACGGATTTATGCTTTTCCAGCCTTGAATGTTCTCCAGTTTCACAAAAAATTTCCTTTCAGGATGCAAGAAGGATTTACTTAACTTGCAGATTTAATTTTTAATACCGTTGATAAAATAATATCAGTCCTTTTTAGCTCAAGAATATCTATATCAGAAACTTCGGAATCTGACCAGACCTTTGTTTTCTGGCTGGCAAACTGCAGCCTCGGATCCAGCGATAAAGAGCCACCGATTGTTGCTTCACCGATGACAGAGCTGTCCAGCTCTTTTAATCCCTGTGCTTTTAAGAATTCGTTCAGCTTATTCATCGATACTCCCGACTCAGCTTCAACCATAGCTTCTTCAACCCCTATGCCTTTACTTGAGACTTTACCTTTAACTCCGTTAATTCTGACACCTGAGGCACGGTTTTTAATGATTAAACCCTTCAGTTCCTCCGAGGCAAACATTATCTTCGTCCCGCCTCCGAATACAAAAAAAGGAATATTAAGGTCTTTAGCCAAATCTAAAGCTTTAATTAGCTCGGGAACCGACGTTGCAATATAAAAACATTCTGCCTTCGCGTCTATTCCACCGGCAAAATGGTATTTAAGAGGTTCATCCAGCTTCACTCTCTCCCGTCCCAAAACCTGCTCCAATATCTTAAATTTTTCGTTCATCTAGTATTTTCCGGACAGCTTCTATATCCGACCAGGGTTCTTCCGCACGGCCGTGAATATTCATTGATTTCTCGTGGCCTTTCCCGAATATTCCTATAGTATCGCCTTTTTTGGCTAATTTTTTTATGGCAAACTCAATTGCTTCGAATCGGTCATCTTTGAGAAAAACATTAACCCCTAATTTCCCTCCCGCGTCTTCCGCCCCTTTAATCATATGAGCATTTAGTTCAT
>CAYOSW010000040.1:0-9867 GCA_964406775.1 uncultured Gammaproteobacteria bacterium | reverse complement strand
TAGCTTTAAATAAGCCCACTAAAACTAACTTCACTCCCGAAACCTCCCATCTTGCAGTGGATGGAGACAAAACTAGTACTCTTGAAAATATCGGATCCTGGAGTATCAGAGGAACCGCACCTAACGGAACTTATTTGATTATTGATTTAACTCAGGAATATTACTTGACGAAAGTAGCTATCTGGCCGTGGGCGGGAAATAGTTCGTCCTGGTTTAAACAATTCAAAATTTTTGTATCCCAAACAGGTAAATTTACAGGCGAAGAAGACCTTGTAGCCTGGGAGGAAAACTGGCAACATTCAATTCAGCAACCTCAAAATGACACCACAGGCCGTAACGGGCTGCCTTTTGTCACTTATAACTTCCTCCCAACCAAAGGACGGTATGTAAAACTACTGTCCGAAAGCGTTCAAAATTGGATAACCTTACAAGAGGTGGAAATATACGGACTAACAACCCAACTTACAACCGCCTACCAATCTGACGAAACCTCATTCTTCCGCTTAATAGATACAAGCACCGAGTATGCTCAAGAAGAAACCACTACAGCATACAGTGATCCTTCAATTTGCAGCGAGTCTGAATATGATGATTTTGCAGGCTGCAGCGAGACAACCTGCGGTTATGAGAAATGGAAATGTCAAAAAAATGGCGATGTTAGGGAATTTCCCAATCAGCTTGGCGATTGTGCTTCTGTGTGCACCCAAGCCGGACCTGTGCAGCCGGAACAAAGCCCTCAGTGCGATGCGAAGAACTGGACAGATGAAAAACCGTATTCCTGCGAAAACGGCTGGGCCTGCTATAACCGGTGGAAAATTGCCGGAGGCAATTCCTGCAATCCTGAACCTGATTACGGCGAGGACGGAAATTGGTATATATGCAAAGAGGATAGTGAATGCGGAACCCCTCAAGCTCAAAACGCACAATAGCACTTGAATAATACGTCTCGTTCGCAGAAACTAAAACTATGTCCCGTTTTTTGCTCCGATTTAAATTAACGAATCTGAAACGACGGGGTCTCGTTATTTCCCTTATCACTACGGAAATCATCGGCATAATCGCCCTTCTGTGGTATCTGCGCACTCCCCTGACTGAAAAGTTTTTGTTTAGTCCTCCAAAAGCATATTCACTTGTCTCAATGGATCCTAAAAAAAGATATCTTGTTTCCCCAGGTGATTATCTGCAGGGAAAAGGTATTCCTAATTCGCAAATAAGAGCACTTTTCACTCCGGGAAATCTTAAGAAAACAGCTTCTGTTGACCCTCAAGGAAACTTCACTCTTCAGGTACCGGGTGAAACCAAACCGAAGACCTATCGCCTGACTATTGTTAATTTGGATAAAAATAATGATTTAGCTTATGCCAAAGGCTATAAAGTCAGAATTCAAACTAACAATCTTTTTCTGCGTAACCCTTTAATAAGCAAAATAATCAGTTTTTTTCAGCCAAAAAAAGCGTCTGCGCTTGACGGAACTCCGGGCACAGATTACGACTGGGACAGGATCGTGGGCTCTGAATGGAAAGAGTGGATGAAACTTTGGCATCAAGCAGGAATTTGCCCGGCCATTGATGATGACGGAGAGATCGTCACTTATATGAATAAAGAGGCTTACGACGAGCTCTATGGACCGGTTTATACTTGCCCCGCTACTGAATCACTCAAGGCCTGGCTTGACGAAATCGCCTATGATAAAGGATTTTTTGTAGATCTCTGGCTTGAGTTAACCCAACAAGGTTATCCTGAAGAATCTTTTATAGACTTCTTTCCTGAATGGAAGGAATTCCTTGCAGAAAACAGAACCGTCAGGATTGACTCTGTCCCAAAACCAGCATATAAGCATTACGGCGAAAAGATAGATGAAACCACTCTTGTTGAAATTATGTATGATATTGCGGTTCGAAAAAATTACCGGGAAAGAAGTAGTCTTTTAAAATTCTTTCTAAATTCAACTGATCCAATATTAGGATTAAGAGGGCCTTATAATATTCTTTCCGGTTATAAATTCACTAACGGTTGGGATTATGTTGACGGGCTCTTAGCTGTTTTATCCTTCGTTCCCGGAAAGGCCCAAGCCCAGGCTGGCATAAAAACTGCTGCTAATATTACTGAGAAAAATATAGCCTCAATGACCCTCAAACGGGAGGCCATAGTAAAAAACGGTGCAGTTTTTACTCAATCGCAACTAGCCGACGCTTATGCAGCTCCTGCGCGCATCATACGAAGGGGTGCGGGAGATCCAACAGGAGCTCTCTCATCCATAGAGAATCTTATTAATCGCCGCGCTTACACAGACGTTGCCAGGTTATATTCGGGATCATCAAGCAATCAAATCCAAATCCTTCTTCATTTCGTCGATATCGGCGAGGCAGCAGCTATGAAAAAAGAAATCGCCCAAGCCTATGTTGATAATTTTCTCTCAAGTGTAAAAAACTATTTTTCAGCAAACGGAAGAACTATACAACTCTGGGAGAAAGATTATCAAGGACTTGTAGACGATAATCGGATTATATTTTTTACTCCGGATGCTTATGAGAAATTAGGTAACAGGTATGCTTTGGCTACTGCCAACGAAGCTTATATCACAATCAAAACCGGAAGTGATGTAGATCTTGTAATGAACCACGAGCTTGCACATTCAAACGCCTGGTATAGTTTGATTAGAAGAAAATGGTACAACGCCGACACATTTGAATTTAAGGGCAAGGACAGCGGGATTTATGGTGCGGTTATGAGTGAGTGGATTGAATTGGGTGCCGACTTAGTTAATACCCGAATTTTCGGAGCTCAGGAAGCACCTTATTTCACTCATTTCCCAAAGAGATATCAGGCGATAGAAGAACTGATCAGGGTTTTAAGAGACAGAGGCGCAAACTTAAGTGAGCTTGATTTCATTGAGTTTGGATTGACAAGAGATGACCGTGTGCTAATGGCAAAAATTACACCCTATGTAAGCGCAGATGAATTCTTGAGGATAGTCGGCGAAACTTGGAGCCAGGAAGGAATCGAGAGTTTAAATAAGGGTGCTCGGACAGCTTTAGATAAACTTAAAGTACCGGTTATTGATCCGGATGGCAAGATAACCTACACAAGCTTTAGCGCAGCAGGTTTTGTTCCAATGACCCTTTCCGATTACTACGCAAAATCAGCAATTGGAGAAACAATACCCGAAAACGTCATTATCATCGACCCTCTAGAGGGTGATGCTGAAGACGTGGATTTACTCTCAGGTGCTACCGCAAATTCAAATCCACCGCTACTAGATATTCAAATCACAACTGTAGAAGGAAATAACGGAGTTTTAACGGTAACGCAGCCTGCTTCTTTTGACTCAGTACTTTCTAAAAACGGCTACTCTGAGGATCCAAATAACTACACTTTTAATTGGGTCGCCGAGGGAGAAGGTTCTGCGAATAAGACAGACGCCAGCGAACTTACTAATATTTTATGTCAAACGACCGGTTCCACTTCCTGCTCTTCCATTATGCCTGATATAGAACCGGGCCAATACATTATCAAGCTTTATGTCACAAAATCAGGATCCAATTCCATAATTGGTATAGGTATCCACTCTATCTCTATTGAGGTTCAGACAATTACACCTCAAACAACAGGACCAGATGACGACAGTACCCCCTTAATCTCAAATGATTGTAGTCCTAGTAATTGGAAAGACGAACAGCCTTATTCGTGCCAGGATGGCTGGGCTTGTTATTACAGATGGAAAATTGCGGGAGGATCTTCGTGTGAGCCGGAACGCGATTACGGCGACGATGGACAGCATTATATTTGTCTGGAAGATTCAAACTGCAGAACTGTTGAACAAGGCGGAGACAGCTAGGACTTGCATATTCTCCTCCCGTTCTGCAAACTAAAAATATGCAGTTGATTTTTAGGAAAGCTCTCCCTGAAAAGGTTAATAGAAAGAAACTTTTTGTTTCACTAATTTGCGCTGAGATTTTAGGAATCTTGGTTTTGGTTTGGTTTTTACGCTCCCCTTTAAGTCAAAAGTTTTTTATCGCCCCTTCAAAAACGTACTCTGTTATTTCTATGGATCCTAAGAAACAATACTTGGTAAGGCAAGGAGATTTTTTAACCGGCAAGGCAATCCCCGAAACAAGGGTGGGTGTTTTGCTAATTCCCTCAAATAAAAAGTTTTATACCGATTCCAATAAAAATGGTAGCTGGTATATTCAAATACCTGAAGATCTTGATATAAAAAAATATCATTTTTCGGTAGTTAATTACGATACAAATAATAACATCGCCTTCTTAAAAACCATAAAACTAAGGGTTACCTATAATAATCGCTTCAGCCAATTACTGAGCACACTAAAAAATAAGCTTGAATATATCCATAAAAAAATCTTACCTCTAGCCAAAGCGCAATCCGATGACGATCTTCAAATTGACTTTAGTGAAAATTTCGGAAGATGGGTTCAATCTATCCAGTCTTTAGGATATTACGTCTACTGTGAGAAAGACGGCGTTGATTCGCCTTGCGAAGACGGAGCGGATGTCTTTTTGACAAATTATGATGGAATAGTGAGCTACTGCAATTTATTAAGTAAGCAGTGTTATCTCCCGCAAAGACCTGACCGGGATCTTATAGCGGATGCTCAAAATAGCAGCGAAGAGTTTATAAACAAATTAGTAGAAAATGTCTATTCTGCAGGTTACAACCCTAGAGCTCTGCTTGATTATTTTCCGGAAATAGACAATTCAAAAAGATTTCAACAAATAGTAAGTTCTGAATCTATTCAATATAAAGAATACGATCTTTATATTGAAGAAGATAAGCTGGCAGAAATAATACAAAAAACAATTAATGACTTTGGTTGGAATCAAATCTGGTGGGATGAGAATTTTGGGGATCCTGTCAAGTCTTTAATCTCCACGACAGATCCGATCCTGGGCACTAAAGCTCTACTTCGATATGTCGAGGTTGGAAATTTCAATAAGTTAACTTACGAGGAACAGAGTAATCTTATTTTAGCCCTAGCTTTCCTTCCAATCCCCGCAAAAGGAGGAAAGGTATTATTAAACACTACAAAAAACGCCGATGAGTTGGTTAGCTTAGGAAAGTTAGTAAGGGCCGAACTTGATTCCTCATCCAGCTTTCCTTTATCTCAACTTCGAAATCTCTTTAGTCCGGAGGATTTAGCAGCTTTTCATAGGGCTGCCGAGGAAGGCGCAACTCGTGTTCTAAGAACTAAACTTCCTACCAATCTCCCTATATTGAAGGGAACACCAACATTTGGTTTAGGACAGGCGGCAAGGATATTTTTTACTCGAGCTATCTATCCCTATGTTCAAAAAGGGCTTGTTTATTCAGTGGATAGAGATACAGCCGATTTTGTATTTAAAAACCTGGATCAAACTATTGCGCAGCTTGAGAGAAAATTTGGTCGACGCTTTTACATAGCAGACGATATTAGTCGTTACGAAGCCGAACCGTACGATCAATGGGGTTATGATATCAGTAGCATCCTAAATAACGGTGCCACCATTGTAATAGATGATGATTCATTTGCAAGATTAGGAGACTCTGGGATGGGTGCCTTTACCGTAGACAATCTTTCTGTAATCCCCAGAAGGCATTGGAACAACGACCAAACAGGATTCTTATTTTACTCCCACGAACTTGTACATCAAATTAAATCTCACCGCAGATTGGATTTTGCTTATAACAGCTCGTCAGCTAGGGATAAATTATGCCAAGCTTTTTATGAACTGGGAACTGACCGCATAGCAACTTATGCAACCCTTAATAGGCGGGGGTTTTCGTTAGATGAAATTGATGATCAGAAACTCAATATTTTTGAAGCTTTTAGCGGAGGTGGTTATCCACACTTACATAACAATGAACATCAGCTTATTACTTCCTTTAAAACCAAAAACTCTCTAACTGAATTTCACATTATGAATTTTGCCATTCACGGCCAGTGCGATGTCTTCTTGTCAGCTATGTTAGATTCTGGGTTCAATCTAATCCCTGAGCAAAATTTAGTGCAACAATTTATAAAAGCTGCAAAGGATAATTTCAATATTGATTTGAGCGCGGTAAAAATCATAGTGCCAACGGGAGTATTAACTGAATACCAAAGCGAAGTTCAAATCTTCCCTTCAGTAGACTTTTCGGACATTTTTAATACTAATTTAGACCTTGATCAAATAACAATCCAAATAATCTCCTCCTATGTAGAGGATAAGTCGCTCTATGTTGCGACTGTTGTTTCTCAAAACGGAAATCCTATCGAAAATCCCAATTTTGTTACCCGTTGGTATTTGGAGGATATTAATTTTAATAGGGTTTTTCTTGAAGAAAAGACAGAAAACTGCCTCTATGGTTGCTCTATCGCTTTATCCCCGGATTTACAGACCGGAGACTATCATATAATTGTTGAGCTAGTTAATATAGAGACAGAACGTCCAATTGCCAATGGCTCAACTACTCTCAGCATTAATACTAATTCACAAAATTCTCCGCTTGAATTAGTAGACTCTCAAGCTATCTGCGAATATGAGGAGTGGGAAACAGAGTATAGCTGCAAGGATGGCTACGCCTGCTATAATTTATTCTACTCCTCAAATGATACCTCCTGCCAGCCGGAAACAAGAATAGTTGAAGGTAAGCATTTCAGATGTGCAGCTGAAGCAAGATGCGATAATCCTGAAGGGATCGCAAATTCCCCAACCACTCCCGATCAATCCTGCCAGCCGAACAATTGGAAAGACGAGACGCCCTATTCCTGCGAAAACGGCTGGGCTTGTTATAACAGGTGGAAAATCACCGGAGGCAACTCGTGTGCCCCTGAGCCTGATTACGGGGATGACGGTAACTGGTTTGTCTGTATTGAAGACTCAAACTGCGGGACTTCCACTCCCTCAGGAGCCGAATAACTCTTGCATATTACCCCTCCATTCTGCAAACTAAAAATATGCGGATAGTTTCTGGAAATTTCCCCGGGCCGAGGAAGAAGAATAAAAAGAAACTTTTTTTTACACTTATTTGCGCCGAGCTTTTGGGGATTTTAGTTTTAGTCTGGTTTTTGCGCGCACCGCTTTACGAGAAGTTCCTCGCCCAACCTCCCAAAGCTTATGATAGCGGTAAAATGCTGAGTACGAAGCAATATTTGGTTTCTCAAAATGATCAAATAGCGGGAAAAGCTGAACCTAACTCTAAAATTAAATTTTATCTCTCCCCTTTAAAACAGATAACAGTCTCGAGGACGGATTCTCAGGGAACTTGGATTTATCAGATTCCCAGAAATTTGCCCGCGGGAAAGTATCAGCTTTATGTTGCGTTTTTCGGCAGCTCTAAAGAAATTCTTATTAAAAATTTTCATTTCAGGGTAGTCTCTCGGGGAATATTGGAGAAAACTATTTTCGGCTTCAATATAAATTCAACGGTTTTCGCCCAGGACGACGGAGAGATTGTGCCTGAGATTATTTCCGAGATACTTTCAGAAGAACCGGTTGTGGATCCGCTATTTCAAAGTTCCCCGCCCACGACAGACTGTCCTGAGACAGGATGCCCCGAACAGGAGCTTGAATCAGTTATCTCTCAACCTTCAAGGTGTGATCCTGATACACCAGGCAATATTATTCAAATAAATTCAGACACCCAGGAGGAAGAATCCGTAACCGACGAAAGCGGACTCTGTAGCGATCCGGAAATATTAGGAGACGGCACCTACGCACCTATTTTTTATAAAATCCCGGATTCCACCAATGCCCAATTAAGCATCGATCTAAGCTCTTTTAACGCCTGCATAACACCTGAGCAACTTACAAACAACAGACAAAGTATTAGTAGTTGCGGTTATCTTAAGCCTGCCCTTGATATTTTTGATACCAATATTGACACATCCAGAGTTGATGAGTTTATTGCCTTATATAGCCTAATCTATACGGAGAGGTCGGGACGACCCCAGAATGAGTTCGCTGAAAAGGTTTATAAGATAATCGAAAAATCCCAATCAGTTGGCCTCAATCCGATTATTTTCCTGGGATATTGGTACGCGGAAAGCAGATTTGGAACATATTTTTATAATGGTAAAAAAGTTTCTGAATTCGGATGTGACCCTGAAGGGCCTGAAGGGACATTTGAGGAGGACTTAAACTGCGCTCTGGGATTAAGGATTAACGGAGAAGTGCCTCCTGAAAATTCCCGTATCGGTTCCGTGGGACCAAGATGCGCAACCAGCAAAAATGCTTCCAGTTATCCCTGCCGTTTAATCAGAGACATAACTAATGATAAAAAGAATATGCGGATATATCAAAACGTTAACTCACAAAAAATTGAACTCCCGATCAACACATTCGACAGCCTTTTTGAAATGCACGGAACTATCTCGCAAGATTTATATGTAGACTCAAAAGGTAAGCGGATTAAAGATAATAATAATTGCATTCACTCATACAACGACACCATACAAGTAATATTGTTTTTCTTAGAATGCGCTTATAGTCCCTCAATTAAGGACCGGTTTCCAAATCCTAATTAGACGATAACTCTCTTCGTAGACTCTGCGATATGAATTAGCATTTCGTGAGGCAATATTCCGCCTCTTGCTGAAGCATTTACAACGGAATTCGGTTCATCCGGATTATCCGAGAAAATTACCGCCTCAGTCCCCAAAACAGGCTCTTTTACGGCCGACAAATCAATCGTCGTGATATTCATACTTATGAGACCTATAATCGGACATTCCGCACCATTTACGGTAACTATCCCCTTTCCCGACAGCCTTCTGTCAACACCGTCGTTATACCCTAAAGGAAGTATTCCGATATCCATATCTTTTACTGCTGTAAAAGTCCCGGAGTACCCTACTTTCTCACCTTTTTTAATTCTTTTTATCTGGACAATTGTTGTAGCTAATTTAAGAGCGGGCTTAATTCCCAGATTAAACTGTTTGGAATCGCCGTCATTTATTCCGTAAACAGCTTTACCGACCCGGGTCATATTGCACTCATCAAAGTCTTTTACAAGCGCATAGATTCCTCCCAAATGAAACCATTTTGGTTCAAAACCGGCTTCAAGAACCATTTTTTTAGCTTTCCTGAAATTCTCAATTTGAAACTTCGTCAAATCCGAACCGGGATTGGGCAAATCAGCCAGATGAGTCATTAGTCCTTCTACCTCTATATTTTTAAGTTTTTTGAGTTCCAAGAGATAATCCCCCAGCTGATCCATAGTTACGCCTTCCCTGTGCATTCCCGTATCCACAAAAATATGGACCCTTGCCCCTTTCTGATACTGGTTTAAAACCTGCGCGTGAATTAAATCATAAATTGCAAAAGAAAAGGGCAGTTTTTTTACCGCGAGCGACTTTTCGTGGATATAACCCATAATCAGAATTGGAGTTTTAACTTTCGCTTTCTTAAGCTGAAAAGCTTCATACAGAGAATCCACGCATAAAAAAGGCGCTCCCACTTTATCCAAAATTTCCCCGGCCAGCTTGATTCCGTGCCCATAGGCATTCGACTTAAAAACCGGCGCGACTTTTATTTTAGGATTAACAGCGGAAAGTTGCCGGTAATTCTCTACCAGATTATTCCTGGAGATGGTAATTAAATTTAAGGGAGTGAATTTCTTGTGGAAGAAGCCTTTGGTAAAGCCTAGCATTAGATGAAATCATAACTTAAATAATGACTTTGCTCAAGAGACGTTGCTATTTAATTAACAATTTGTTAAAATTTTAACAATGATAACTGTACCGCAACTGGTCGAATCAATTATAAAATCTTCACCCATTCTTTCCGAGTCTGTTGAGGAAGGACTGGTGAACTATTCCAGCCTGGCCAGAAAGCTCAAACCCGAAATCGAGTCCAAGCTTTATAAAGAAATTACGCTGGGTTCAA
>CAYOSW010000039.1:0-10418 GCA_964406775.1 uncultured Gammaproteobacteria bacterium | reverse complement strand
CCATCAGATCATTAAAATGAGCTAAAAGCGGTTCAAATAAAACATCATTGAGCGCTCAGATACAAAAAGACCTCCGCAAGGGAGGTCTTTTTGTATCTAGGTAAGTTTGGGATCGGACTTGCGGTTTAACCGACAAGAGTCGGGGTTACAATCAGTTGATAAAAGTGTCAAGCTTGGAATTTCCAATATGAAGCAGGTTCGGCTTTTTCTGAAAGAAAAAGGTTGCTTCTCCCCCTCACCCGCTCCTGACGGATCATTATTGATTCTAATCAATATTAGACTTAAAAAGAGTTAGGATAATGATTCTTCTATAATCTAATTAATTTCTATAATACAAAAAGGTGGACGGGACTCGAAACAAAAACGTATATTTAACAAGATTATTGATTGATTTAATTATTTATACACCAAAAAAATCAAGTTACTGCTATTTAGCTACTAAAGAATTGGGAATAACTTTACCCGTTTTTAGATCAATCTTTGCGGTGGCTTGAGAATTATCTATTTTAAATAAGTTAATGCTGATTACATCATTTCCTAAATACTCTCCATTGTAATGAATAATCCACTTGTCTAGTTCTGCATTAGTTCCATAAACACTTGACGTTATTTGCTTGCCACTGACATCAAATATCATAATGTCTCCAATATCAGCTCCATTAATATTTGCAACAAGATAGGTACCAGCAGAATAGATAGGAGTAGTAAAACCCATCGCACCGGGAATCGGTATTGAATATAAGGTCCTTACACTGTTAGGAGTTAATTCCAAATCGGCTATCTTGAGATCCTGAGATTTGTCATTCATTGTGATAAAAACAGTACGATCATCTCCGGAATTATTAGTCGAGAACCTAGACAGATAATTTATTTCTTTGAGGGTAAGACTGTTCGAATAAGTTTCAATAGGTTTTGACGTTGACTGAATTGAGTTCATCACATAATTTTCAGGGCTGGTTTGTAATTTTGTTTGTTGTGTGCCTAAATAATACGCGCTACCGATAAGCAAGGATAATATCGATAAACTAAAGATAATTAGTAGGTAAGAAAAACCTTTTTGATTGAGCATTAATTAAACTATTGCATAATGATATACCTTCATCAATAACTAGATTTAATTTCTTTATAATTTTCAAAAGCCTCATAGGTCTCTTTTAACTTTCTAAATTCTATTATTATGCAGTTAAGTACGGATTCAAAATAATCTGCATCATCCGCTCAGATGTAAAAATTTTGCTTCTTACTATACTAATATATGCACTGGTCAAATATCTATCGAAGTATTTTAGTATATCGATTTTGCTGTTTTTTTGCGGAGATAGGGAACTCCAGGAGTGGCCTGCAGGCGCTCCGCCTTGGCTTTTTGAGCAGCTGCCTGCTTTTCCCTAATTATTTTATCCATTTCCAGTTGCGCGGTATATTGGGCTGCAACTTCATCAAGCGCTTCGGACACAACTATTCTTTTATGTTCCCAGTCTTTTGGTGCGTTTTTCGGTGGCGGCTGGTTTGATACCTTAAGAGGTTCTTGTCTCACTGCTTCAGGAGCCGCAACCTGCTGCTGAACAGGTGCGGAGCGGCGGAAGAAGCTTAACAATTTTTTTACAGGATTCTCCTTTGTTTTAACAGAAGCGGACTCCGCACCCAGAGATTCGCTAACTTCAGCCTCAGATACAGACATAAAATCAGAGTAGTACTCTATGTTACAAGAAGTCAATCTTTAAAAATTTTTTTGACTTTTAAATTAAGACCCTTTAAGCTATGGACGTTAGAACCTTTAACAGGAGGTTGTATCTAATATGAACGATTTACAAAAAGCTAAACTGGAAATGTGGAAAAAAAAGCTTGGTGAAGCTAACGCTTTTTTAAGCGAAGCTTTAAAGAAGAAGAGTGAATCTATGAAAGTAGGTTATTTATCTGAAAATGCCTACAAAGTGTCGATTGAGGAAATTGAGATTGCTCACGCGAGGATAGAAGATATTAACCGGATTATCAGCAGCTTAGAAACTGTAAACGGAACAAGCAACTCTACGAACTCCGGTCATTCTTTCTGAGTTGATATAACTTATAATTTACTCCTCCCGCTCTTTCCGTTTCTTTTACTGTTTGACTTTTACAGCGCAAAAACATAACCTAGGGATGCAAAGTTTAAATATGAACGATTTACAAAAAGCGAAGCTGGAAATGTGGACTAAGAAACTTGCTGAGGCTGAAAAAGCCCTGGCTGAGGCTATGACCCGAAAAGGCGAAGCCGCCCAAATGGGAGATTTATCGGAAAACGCTGCTTATAAAATGGCTATTGAGGATATCGAGATGGGATACGCCAGAATTAATGAGATTACGAAAATCCTTGAGAATATTAAAGCGGATAAATAATTCTGCTACTTATCCGTAACCACCTTAAATCCCCTGCAATTTAGCCCCATAAAAATACCTTGAAATTTGAGATTACGAGTGATAGTATCCGCGTATGGAACGTAGACCAGGCACAGGCGCAGATACACAAGCACGTAAAGAGCCGGCAGTAGGCGCAACACTGCGCGCATTTGCCGAAAGATTCGGGACTCATTTAGCAGGATGGGTTGCAGCAGTAGGTAGAATTGATGCCAGAGAAAATCATTCAAGACTCTCAAGACAAAGATTGGAAGCAGAATACCCTCCGACATATAAAGAACAGCCATTAGCCGAAACACTCCGCGCATTTGCCGAAAGATTCGGAACTCATTTGGCAGGATGGGCTACAGCAGTAAGTAGAATCGACGCCAGAGAAAGCCACTCAAGAATTACCAGACAAAGACTCGAAGCAGAATATCCCGCAAGGCGATAAATTTTTTTTAAATTCAAATAAATAATTTTACGTACTAAAAAGGAGCTTATTATAGCTCCCTTTTTTAACTAATTTTTAAGTCAAGTTTAGTATCTTATTCCGCCTTTATTGCGGTTATCTCTTCCACCACCAAACCCTCCGGTTGACCTTTCCTCCTTAGGACGGGCAACTGAAACGTTTATTTTTCTACCTTCAAGATCGCTTCCGTCAAGAGCTTTAACAGCTTCCTGAGCAGCGTTTTCATCTGCCATTTCTACGAATCCGAATCCACGGCTTTGGTTAGTATACCTGTCGGAAATAACCTGGGCTGATTGGATTTGACCGTATGTTGCGAAAAGTTCTTCAAGTTGTTGGCTAGTCACCGAAAACGGTAATCCGCCTACAAATAATTTTGTCATTAATATTCACCTCCGTCCGTTTAAAAACTTAATTAATCAATGAAAGTCAGAGCCTTGCCTGTTTTATTGGCTCTGCCGGTTCTGCCGATTCTATGGATGTAGTCGTCGTACGACTCCGGGAGCTCGTAATTTATAACGTGCGTAACGTCCGGAATATCCAAACCTCTTGAAGCTACATCTGTTGCCAAAAGTATTTGAATTTCGTTTTCCTTAAAACTCTGCAGAACTCTTTTTCTCTGACCCTGGGTTTTATTTCCGTGGATCGCACCGATTTTAAAACCGCGGAATAATAATTCCTTGTGCAGTACATCAATGCTTCTTTTAGTTGAACCGAATACTAAAACCTTCTCGAATCCGTCCTGAATTAAAACATCGTGGAGTTGATCAACCTTTTTCTCACGGCTGATAACTTTAATGACATCCTGATCAACATTTTCCGAAGTGTCCTGAACTTTAACGGAAACAGTCACCGGATCCTGAACGAATGCCTGCAGGATTTCCCTGACGTTAGGTGTGATTGTTGCGGAGAAAAATAATGACTGACGTTCCTGAGGCAGGAAAGAAACAAAATACTTAATATCGCGGATAAATCCGATATCAACCATTAAATCCACTTCATCGAGTACAAAGATCGAGAAATCTTCAAGATAAACCGCGCGTCTCTCCATCATATCTTTAAGTCTTCCCGGGGTCGCGATAACTACGTGGGGATTTCTTCTTAAATCATAGATCTGTCGCTGATCGTTTGTTCCGCCGATGATAAGTGCTGAATATAATTTCATATCGCGTGAGAAACTGCGGAATTCTTCGTTAATCTGGATTGCGAGTTCCCTTGTCGGAGCTATAATCAGAGCTTTTTTCTGTCTGTCCTGGAAAATTTCCTCAATTAAAGGAATTAAAAAGGCACCTGTCTTACCGGTTCCGGTATTGGCAAGTCCGATTAAGTCGCGTCCGTTTAAAATAGGCTCAATAGCCTGATCCTGAACGGGGGTGGGTTGTGTGTAGCCTTTGCTTAAAATATTGGTTAAAAGCGGTTTGGAGATAGCGAAATCCTCAAAACTGTTGTGTGGAGAATAATTTTCCTGAGCGGATTCCGAAAATGTAGCTTTTTTTATAAAAAGGCTCGGATCAGCATTCAGTGATCTCTTCCTGAAAGGATTACTGTATCTTCTACTGCTTGAACTGAAGCTTTTTGCAGTGGATGTTCCTTTGAACTTTCCAAAACTGCGGAAGCGATTTGATCTGTTTAACATAATAATAGTTCTTCTTCATCCATTTAAGGCTATGCCTTATGCAAAAAATGCGCGGACGAAGAAGAATAAATTTAAAATTGAATAAAAACTAAATGATATTTATTTGGGATTGCTCCGTAAAAATCTAAGGAGCTAAAAGAAAAAATCTAAAAAGAGAATTTCCAGCTCGAATTCTTAATCAACTTGTAAACTATAACATACCGGATCCGCAATAGCAAATTACTTGTGGATTGCCAGCATATCGTTTTCCTGTTTTAAGAACAATTCGAAGCTGGTTGTACCGCTGATTGCCTTAATTTTTCTTGATTTTAATTTGCCTTCTTTAATCATAATTGTAATTGTTGAGGGGGACATTTTAAACTGATTCACAAGGTCGTATGTAGCATACCAGCTATCCCTGTTTGCACAAATCGAACCGGGAACTACCCCGTTTTCAACCGCTTTTTGGCAGGCCAGACATTTCTCTCCGTTAAGGTCCCACCACCCTGTATCACCGGTAATCGCGGCGTGACAAATCAGACAATTATAGTAAACACCGTTGGATTCCAAAGCGAAGCCCTGAGGTTCTGAAGCGAGTCTTTTCCTTCTTTGCAGTTCGAGTTTAGTGATAAGTCATCATAACCTATTTGCGCGGGAATGTATATAAGCGCCTGAAAAGGAATTCCTTTGTTAATTCCCGACTATAGGTTGACAGTAATAAATTTTGTGACTATCATATCCCGATGGCAAAGACAGCAGAAAACCCTTTCAGAGACCCCGCTTACAACGGGCCCTTAGAGCCTGATAAAGTTGTGTCCTGGCCGAGATTTAAGAGAGGCTTTAAAAGCGGATTCCGGTTTGCGATGTTCAAACAGGCAATAGGCCTCCCCCTACTTGCCATTACAGCCGCAACTCTTGCTCCACCGGAAGTTCAATCTCCTATTATGGAACATATCTCAAATATCCAACCAGGAGACGTGCCTATTATCTTAGGAGCGGTTGCCCTAGCCGAAGCGGAACTGGGAGTCTGTGCCGGAACAATAGGAGGTGCAATTGATAGTTTCAGACCTACTTCCCGTCAATTTGAAAGATACTTAGCTTTTAACGGATTTAAGGTTTTTTCCGGAGCTTTTGATGTCGCTAAAAATATAGACTATAACGGAAAAGCCGCAGAGACAGTCAACGGGCTTATGGGTTTAGGAAGAGGAACAGCCCGGCTGACGAAAGCTGTGGGAAACCTCGGATATAACATTATCAGGCCCGAATTGCCTGAAAAAATCGCAAACAACCCCTTAAAAACGATTGAGTATTCAACAGAAGGAGGAGCCGGAGTGGGAGTCAGTTTAGTTGCATCTTCCTGGTTTATAGAAAGACTGGAAAGTTTACCGAGGCTTTTTCCCGGTTCAGAGTCTGATCCTAACTGGATAGCCCAGGCTATTTTAGCCCAGCCTGTCGAAACTGTTATTGCAACTACCGCTGCCGGACTGGTTGTATCGACTTATGCATTAGCCGCAGGCAGATATCCCCGGCCGGCTAAGACTTAATCCCTTTTTTTCTTACCTTGGGGCTGGACGAATTTAATATACCCAAGAAGCATCGCTGTAATAAGCCCTGCGCCTACGACCAGAAATCTGTAAATATCATCATTGGTGTTAAATCCACGGATTATTGAATACCCGAGAGTTAAAACCCCTCCGAGGAGAACCCCGTCGGCAATAATTGTGATTTTTTTGAAGAAAACCAGACTTACAACCAGCATCAGGATCGCAAAACTTAAGGCGATCATCGAGACATAACGGTTATATGTGTCATTATCATTTTGAAATTGCTTACTTTTCTCGTCAAAAGCCTCCTGATTACGGATATATTCTGCCGAAGGCGTTCCTGATTGAAAATCCGTATACGGACGCTCGTATTTTAAAACTGCCGGAGTTTCGGGATATTTCGGACCTTTATAAAAAGCGGCAATCCCCACTCCGACGAAAGTCGCGAGAATAAGTCCCAGAAAAACAATGTAAACGTATTTAATCAGCACAAATTAAGTATATCAAAGAAACGCAAACCGTAAGTGACTGTTATCAAGGGGAATAAATGCCGGAAAGTGCGGAAATATCTCCGATCGTAAGGGTGTTTTTCTTAAATTCGCCGAGGGACTCGTAGTTTATCTGGTCTTGCGAGGTGTACAAAAACCCTGACCTTCATACCCGGGCGCTCAGGTACATCAAAAATTCCCGAAACATCTGGAGGGGCCGGAACTTCGGGAGTCGCGGGAGCAACTAATGTAGAGGTTTTATGGTTACAAAAACTGAAACCGGAGAAATCAACAAATTTTAAATGAAGAATGTACCAATTAGATAAAATCGTGCTAAGCTCATTAATGAACTCTATTTATCAACAGGCTTGGATGTTCCGGCTGAGGGGGTGGCATCAAGTGCCGTAATTTCCTTATCAATATCCATAAATTCCGAATCCACTTCCGTAATCTCCAGATTACTGCTTTCGCTGACCATCTCGTTGGCCTGCCCCTCAATAGCCGAAGGTGGTTGAAGATCGGGATTTTTCTTTGAAACCATCTGGTATGCCAGGAATCCGCCTGCAATTAAGACCCCGACAACAAGAAAGATTATTATGAGCATCATCATAGTCTTTTTTGATCCTCCTGCTGCAGGAACCGGAGCTGAAGGATCGGTCTTATTCACTGTAGGCAGGGTCTGAATAGGAGGGGTTGCGGGGGTTGCCGCCGTAGGAGCGCCTCCCAGAACGGGATCCGCTGCCGGATTTTGAGATTGCAAAGGATTATTGTCCATTATTTGTTCCTTTCAGGGCTTTTGCCGTATTAAACACATCGACTAGGGATTTTCTTGCCGCTTTCACCTTTTCCCTGACTGACTGTAAATCGGTGTGCAGGCTGTCTCTTGCGGTCTTTGCATCTGTCATTATCGTTGATTCCGTATTAACCTCAATCGTGTAGTCTTTCTCCATTTGCGCTGAATTTGCGTCATTAGCCTGATTCCAGGCAGTCTGGGCATTATTGATTGCCTCATTTAAAGCTGTTACATCCTGTCCGGCAGCTGCCGCTTCCTGGGAAAGGTTCTTGGCACGTTCCAACATTTGAGAGAGTTTGGTCAAAATCTGCTGAATATATGCCGTTTGGTTCTGATTTACCTTGTATAAACTGTTGTTAATATTCTCAACTCGCTGAGCCTTCGCTTTATCTTTAAACTTAGCAAGCTTTTCTTTAAGCGCCGCGGCCCGCGAAGCAACTTTATCCTTAAACATCTGCAGACGCTCTTCCTTGTTCTGAATCATACTTTCTTCGCGGTTTAGGGCATTTTCCTCCATCTGAAGAGCTTTTTCGATTTTAAGAGTGCCCGGGGCTGAGGCGGCTTTGGGCCTTAACGGAGCCTGAGCATAAACAGGATAAAGAGGCACGAGAAGAGCTGTCGCAACTAAGAGAATTGGCAGAATTTTCTTCATTAGAAAAACTGTAGCAAAGTAATAAAGATCTGTCAAATCAGTTCCGTTTACACGGCATTTTAATTTATGTTTTAATTAGATGTATGAGTCAAAAAGGAATTGCCCCTCTCCTATTAATCTTAGGGCTCACAGTAGTATTGGTTGTTTCAGCTTTAATAACCTTTATCAATTTCAAAAAATCTGATACTCCAGTCCCCTCCGCCAGTGCCTCACCGGACTCTAAAACTCCGCAAGACGTCTATTATTCCGGCACTTCTTCTGACTGCGGTGAAGAAGTAAAAAAACAAATCCGAGTCCGCAATATTGAAGATATATCGCAGTGCAAACAAAGAGTTTTTGATATTGAGGGAAGACAGGTAATTTTCGGTTTGGTTAAGTACGGAAAAGTCACCTGTAATGAGGTCTGCACTCAGCCAACTTCGAGTTTCGTAATTGACGGAAGCTCGATAACCGATCTGATGCCTTTTTCAAGCTTTGACGCCGAGCAAAAAATTTACGAGAAAAGCGGTTGGTTGTGCCAGGACGTTTTTAACGGTTTCAGTACGGACCAAGTTGAAAATTCAGCAAAACTGATCAGGAACGGTTCTTCCTACGCCTGGGAAATAAATATGGGTCAATTTTCCAACCCATTGTGCCGTTTTGACGGGATGTTTATACAATCTGATGACACTACGCTTAAGGGCGATTTAATTATCAGCACTCACGAAATAGATTGTACAAATGAAAACCAGCTTAAAGCAATCTGCACCAAAGCGGGCGTTTCCTGCAAAACCGAGCTGGCGGAAGATTACCTTTGTCATTATGTTAAGGCTCAATTCGGTCAGGAATTAAATACCTGTGATAATCCGAACGTAGCGAGAGTAAAATGCGAGCAAAAATACGGGAATTCTTCTGGAAAATGCACTGATGATGCAGGTAATAAATCTATGTGCATATTGTCTGCCACCCTCCAATAAATTCGCCTATAGGCATAAAATTTAGTACACTCGGCTCGTGAATTTAAAAGAGAACTATCAATACTTAAAAACCGAAGCCTATGCGGGGCTTCAAAAGCGCAAAAGTTCAGGCAAGTGGATTTTAATGCTGGAGACTATGCCATATTACTTAGGCGATTTCAGCCGGGGAAGACTGCTCCAGGCTGTTAACGTTGCCGAAAGGATCTTGGACGATACTGCCGACCGCGACCGTTTGCCCCCTCCGGGATTCACCACTATCACCTATCTTGAGGAAAAGCGCGCTTTTGTCAGAAATCCTCAGACACCTAAAGATAGACTGGATTATCTTTTTGTTTACTGTTACGAATTGGCTGATAAATCGGGTTTAAAAATCGGAAGAGAACTGGATGCCTTTTTTGATTATTTTCTTTTCGATGCAAAAAGATACGGAACCGGAAATATTTTCCCCAAAGCAGAACTGGATAGGGCTTATGATGCCTGCGATATTACCGGAACAATCCGCGGATCCCTAATGGTTTTCGGCGATGATCCGGACCGAGCACACTTACTAACCCCTCTTGGAAAAGCTACGAGAATTTATTACAGTCTCCGCGATTACGAGGCAGATATTAAAGCCGGTTACGTAAATATTCCGAAAGAATCGGTAGATGCGTACGGAATAACAACTCAAGAGTTATCTGACAGATATGCTGAGCCTGTTAATGCCTGGTTTAGGGAAGAAGCAAACCAAGGACTTAAGCTCCTCGATCAGCACGGAGAAATTTTAGGAAGAGAAAGGTTCGGTCTGCGGGGAAGACTCGCCTTAAAATACGCTTACGAAAAACCAGCTAGAAAATATTTAGAGGCAGTCTTAAGAGGGGTAAATTTAGAACCGGAATAATTATAAAAAGCATAGAATTAAAAGAGAGTTTAAGGTTTTAAAATCTGTGCCTAAATATCAGCTCTTCTTAATACCGTTTCGCATTCTGACAGCAATATAAGAAGCAGTTATGGTGGTGATTGGTACTGCCAAAATTAAAGAAGCACTTCCTATTAGGGATCTTACTATTTCTTCGGATATGAACTCACTATTTAGAATGACCCAAAGAGGTTGGTTCGTTGGATTAAAGACGATAAAAATAAAGATGGGGAGCGAAACACCGGCATAAGCTAAAACCAGAGTATTTACTAAAGATGATATATGTTCCTTGCCAATTCTCATCGCACTATTAAATAATTCACTTAGCTTTAGTCCCGGATTGGCTTTGAAAATTTCAAATACAGCTGATGTTTGAGCTGTAGTAATATCATCCAAAACCCCTAATACTCCAATAATTATTCCTCCAAGCAAGAGCCCTTTGGTGTTTAAAGTCCCTAGACCAAACTTTAAATTATAAGCGTCCTCGCTTCCGAGTCCGGTCAAAAAAGTTAAGTTAACAGATACAATTGCAATTATTGCGGTCAAGATTAAAGTGATCGTGGTTGAAAATAAAGCTATCGAAGTTTGTTTATTAAAAACGTGAGCAAGGAAAATAGTTGTAAACATAATCAT
>CAYOSW010000038.1:0-11114 GCA_964406775.1 uncultured Gammaproteobacteria bacterium | reverse complement strand
CACTACGGCTCTCTTTTATCGAGCATCCCGAAAGACGTTTTCGGAAGATTTTGGACAATGAAGGGTTTCCGCGTGCGACGGGTTTGGGGTTGGGACGGTCACGGACTGCCGATAGAGAATAAAGTTGAGAATAAACTCAAAGTTAAACGGAAAAAAGATATCGAGAACGTTGTCGGAGTAAAGAAATTTATCGAGGAATGCTACAACTACGTTAACCAAGTCTCAGCTGATTGGGAATGGTACGTCGATCATATCGGCAGATGGGTTGATTTTAAAAATGCTTATAAAACCTGGGATTTGCCTTATATGGAATCCGTTATGTGGGTTTTTAAGCAAATGTACGATAAAGGTTATGTTTATAAAGGTCTGCGTGTTTCGCTGTTTTGCCCCCACTGTTCGACTCCGATTTCCAATTTCGAAGTGGCTATGGATGCCGATAATTATAAAGATGTCAAAGAGCCCACGGCGGTCTTTATGTATGAACTTAAAAAGGAAAAAGGGACATACTTTTTAGCCTGGTCAACAACTCCCTGGAATAAAATAGTTACTCCTGCACTTGCCGTAAACCCTGAGTTGGATTACGTCAAAATCGAGCAGGACGGGAAAAAATATATTCTCGCAAAATCAACTTTAAAGATGCTCAAAGAGGAGCCGAAATATAAAATCCTTGAGGAATATAAAGGAAAAGATCTGGTCGGGTGGGAGTTTGAACTTCATTACGATTTCTATCTTAAAGATAAAAAAGAAAATGAAAAAGCCGGAGTTATAGTTGCAGATGATTTTGTTACGGCAGATGAAGGAACGGGAATTGTAACTTTGGCTGTTTACGGAGCGGAAGATTTGGCGGTTATGAACCGCGACGGAATCCAAAAAGTGGCCCACGTCGACGAAGAGGGAATTATCAATGAAAATGTTCCTCTGTTCGGCGGGATGTTTTATCTTGATTCAAACGAAAAAGTTTTGGAAGATCTCGGAAACAGGGGACTTTTATACCGGGTTGATGAATACACCCATTCGGTTCCTCATTGCTGGAGATGTGCAACAAGGCTTTATTACAGTCCGATTGATGCCTGGTTTGTAAATATTGCCGATTTAAAATCCAGATTGTTTAAGAACAACGAAGAAGTTAATTGGTTTCCTGGACATTTCAAAAACGGCCGGTTTGCCAAAAGTATGGAAGCAGCACCTGATTGGAATATTTCCAGAAACCGCTATTGGGGTTCACCGGTTCCTGTTTGGGAATGTGATTGCGGAGAAAGATTTGTTCCGGGATCGATTAAAGAACTGGAAGAAAAGTCAGGCAAAAAAATTACCAATCTCCATAAGCCCGAAATAGACGAAGTTACCGTAAAGTGCGACAGCTGCGGTAAAACCGCAAAACGAGTCCCCGAAGTTTTGGATTCCTGGATTGAAGCGGGATCGGCCTCCTTTGCCGAGCGACACTTTCCGTTTAGCGGGGAAGATATCAAAGACTTTTTCCCTCCGGATTTTATTGTTGAATATACCGGTCAGATCAGGGCCTGGTTTTATGTTCTGCACGTAATATCTACGGCGATTTATGATTCGCAGGCTTTTAAGAATGTTTTAGTAACCGGAGTAATTCTCGGAACAGACGGCAGAAAAATGAGTAAAAACTACGGTAATTTCCCGGATCCGAAGATGGTAATGGAGCAGTACGGGGGAGACGCTTTAAGGATGTATCTAATGGGCTCGCCGGTTATGCACGGTGAAGATGTGAATTTTTCAAATGACGGAGTGCCGGAGGTTACGCGCGGATTTTTATTGATACTTTGGAATTGTTATAAATATTTTGTCGATTATGCAAATATTTTTAACTGGTCCTGCGAAAAATACGGAGAAGAAGCAAAAGGCGATAATCTTAAAGTTCTTGATAGATGGATTTTGGCGAGACTCACGGAGCTAGTTTTGGAATTAAATAAAGCGTACGAAAAATACGATACGGTTACGGTCACCAAATCTGTGAGGGATTTTGTTGTGAACGACTTTTCAACCTGGTATATCAGACGCAACCGAGATAGGGTTAACGGAGAAAACGAAACGGAAAGAAACATCGCCTTGTCTGTAATGTTTGGAGTTTTAGTTGTTTTATCAAAAGTTATGGCACCTCTTTCGCCCTTTATTTCCGAGGAAATGTTTAAGACTTTGACCGGGGAAGAATCGGTGCATCTACAGGAGTTTCCGAAGGGGGATAAAAGCCTTTTAGATAAAGAATTGATTTCCGGTATGAAACTTGTCAGACAGATCGTTGAGATGGGCCACAGTAAGCGCAAGGAAAACAGCATTAAGCTCCGTCAGCCTTTGGCAAAAATAACCTATCTAAACTTAGAAAAACTTCCCCCGGATCTTGAAGAAATAATTAAGGATGAATTAAATGTTAAATCGGTCGGATTTAAAAACGGTAAAGAGCTCGCAATTGAACTGGATATAAATATCAGCGAAGATCTCAAAAAAGAAGGAGAGGCGAGGGAGATAATCAGAAATATCCAAAAATTAAGAAAAGAACAGGGACTGACATTAAACGATGCTATCAATCTGACTCTACCTTCTTGGCCGGAGGAATTCAAAGATGTGATACTCAAATCAACTCATTCTGTTTCGGTAACGCAGGGTGAGGAGATCAAGATAGAGTTAGTCAGTTAATTTAGGCTTCATGATCATTCCGACAATTCTTATTCTGGCCTTAGGGATAACAGTTATTTTTACATCCAGTCAAAGTCTGGCTATCCAACAGTTGGCTTTTTCACTACTCGGATTGGGAGGATTCTTGTTTATCCGCTGGTTCGATTACCGGGCGCTCTCGGGGTATATAAAAACTTCGTATTGGGTAACGGTTGTTCTTTTAGCGGTTACCTGGTTTATCGGCTTTGAGTCGAGGGGCTCGACAAGATGGCTTAACTTGGGATTGATTAATTTTCAGCCGTCCGAATTTGCAAAGCCTGTCTTGATATTAGCCTTAGCCTGGTTTTGGTCAAAAAATCAGGCTAGCTGGATGTCTATTTTAAAAAGCGGTTTGGTAGCTTTACCTTTCTTTCTGCTAATTTTTATCCAGCCGGATTTAGGGACATCGATAACAATTTTTGCAATTTGGGCAGGTATGCTGGCTGCGTCAAACATCTCCGTTAAAAAAATTCTGCTTCTTTTTTTAACAGGAGTACTGATTCTACCTGCGGGCTGGTTTTTAATGCACGATTATCAGAGGGAAAGAATTATCAGCTTTGCCTCGCCCGAAAATGACCCTCAGGGTATCGGATTCCACGCAATCCAATCGACTATCGCCGTAGGATCAGGCGGACTTACTGGCAGGGGTTTAGGCCGGGGAACTCAATCAAGACTGCAATTTTTACCCGAATTCCGGACTGATTTTATATTTGCTTTTATCGCCGAGGAACTCGGATTTGTCGGATCAACAATTGTTCTGGCGCTTTACGCGGCTATAATCTTTTCAATATTCAGGATTATGACGCTCAGCACAAACAGATTCGGGGAGCTTATTTGTATTGGGGTTATTAGTATGATGGGAATCCAGATATTCATTAATGTAGGTATGAATATCGGTATTTTGCCTATTACGGGAATAACTTTGCCGCTTTTATCGTATGGAGGAAGCTCGGTTGTCAGTATTCTGCTTTGTTTAGGATTAGTTGCTTCTGTGGCAAAATACAGTCTTAAAAAACGGAGTGTTGAGTTTTTCAGCCCAATCGGTTAAAATTTGATGCTACTAAAGTCACATACCATTAAATATGATATCGGAGTGACGTTAGCAAATTGCGAGTTAAAATTTATGTTCGATTACGCAGTATGTATGATCGCCGGTAAACAAGTAATTGTTGAACCGGGTAAAGAAATTTCGGTTCCGTCACTCGGAGAGGTGACGTCTTTTGAGTGCGATAAAGTAATTTTAATTTCAGAGAAAGGTAAAGTCAGTTTGGGCGCACCTTTCCTTAAAGAGAAAATTAAGTTTAATGTATTGGGTGATAAAGCGGTTAAAACCCGGGTCGCATTCTATAAACCGAAGGCTAACCACAGAAAAGTAGTCGGAAGCAATCAGCATTTCAGCAGAATCCAGCTCGCGGCATAAGCCTTGAGTAAGCTTTTCTTTCGGGGAAAAGTAAATCTGCATAAAGGCCGTGAAAACCTTGACAAATATTTTCACAAGTTATAGTATCTAACGAGAGGATATATAAAACAAAATGGCACATAAAACAGGTGGAGCAACTACAAGAACAAATAAAGATTCAATTTCAAAGCGCTTAGGCGTCAAGAAATATGGTGGAGAAAAAGTTACCCCCGGTAATATCATTATTAGACAAAAGGGAAGCAGATATCAGGTAGGATTGGGTACAAGATTTGGCAATGATTACACAATTTACGCAATTTCCGAAGGTAAAGTTGCTTTTAAACAGAAAAAAGGCAAACTTACCGTAAACGTAATTTAGTTTTAGAGCAGACCGTAACTAATGGAACCGCAAGACAAGGTATTTGAGATAGATATTAATATGCTTCAGGCAAATCCCCTGCAGCCCCGAGGTTTAATTACCCCCGAATCTTTAGCTGAACTCGCAGAATCGATCCGCGAACACGGAATATTAGAACCTCTGGTTCTTGCGAAAACTCCCGCAGGATATCAAATCATCGCCGGTGAAAGACGCTGGAGAGCTTCCCGCTTAGTTGGGCTGGCCAAAGTGCCGGTAATAATCCGCGAGACAACCCCTCAGGGAATGCTGGAAATGGCGATTGTTGAGAACGTCCAGAGAGTAGACTTAAATCCTTTGGAGCGGGCTCAGGCTTATAAAAGGTTAATGGATGAATTTAATCTTACTAACTCCGAAATTGCTCAGCGGGTTTCCAAGAGTCCTTCCTATATTTCAAATACCATCAGACTTTTAACTCTCCCTGACGCCCTGAAGGATGCATTAATGTCAGGTCAGACTACTGAAGGTCACGTTAGGGCTTTATCGGCTCTTGAGGATCCTCATCTGATCATAGAAGCCTACAAAGAGGTTTTAAAAAGGAATCTTTCAGTAAGGGGTACGGAGGAATTGGTCAGAAAAATCAGATCCCACCACGGAATCGGTCCGAAAAAGGGAGCAAGTCCGCTTACTATGCGGATTGTCAGTGAAGAAGTCGACAGAATCGAAGACGATTTGAAGGAACGTTTAGGAAAAGGATTTTCCGGTAAAGCAGTTAAAGTTAAATATGTATTAACGGGGACTACTGCAAAGCTGGAAATCCGTTTTGACGGTCAACCCGAGATGACTAATGAGGAAGTAAGAAAAATTTACGAAGCAATATCCAATTATTACCCAGGATAGGTTTAAATTGCCCGTTTGCTTTTAAAAAGTACCGCTCGGACTAGTTAACTTTCCTCGCTGTGGATTCGTTTTGCACCAGTCTTCCTGATAACGAGATCTGTAAGCAAGCAAAACTCATCAACTACTTTTTAAAATCAAAACGAGCACTTTCAAATTAGGATTTTATTTTTCCAAAGAATAAGCTGCAGGATATATGCCGATCTCGGTAGCCGGCCAGTAACGGAAGAAGACTTTACCGATAATTTCACCTCTTGTGATGAATCCCCATTCTCTGGAGTCTGAAGATGCGGGCCGGTTATCTCCGATGGTTATATAATGACCGGGTTCAACTGTGATTTCCTGGTCTTCCTGCAGGAATGAGCCCGGATTGGTAAATATAGTATCCGACAAGTACGGTTCGGTCAGTTCGTTTCCATTTAAGTAAATCTTGCCCCCGCTGACCTTAATGTGGTCGCCGGGTATACCGATGATTCTTTTGATAAAATCCTGAGTTTCATCGCGCGGGTTTTTAAACACTACAATATCGCCTCTTCTCGGCTCGGTAAAGCGGTAACTGACCTTATCCGTAATAATATAGTCGCCGTTTTTAAAATTCGGAAACATCGAACTGCCGGAAACTTTATGCGGTTGTGCAACAAGCCAATATACGGCCGTACCGATGGCTGCAAAAACGACCAATGTCTGGAAGAAATCTATAACGTGATCTTTGAACGATGTGGGTTTTTTCTCGGGCTCAGGTTGATAGGCTAGATAGTCGTGCATAGGTAGGTATTATCTCAAAGGAAGAATATACCATCAAGTGCGCATTTAGTAAAACGTTTATATTTAGAAAATACTTATAATATCTGCCATAATATGATTTGTGCACAAATATATTTTTAAAAGTTCCTCATATCTTTTGTTGTCCCAATTCTTAGTTAAGGTTTTCGCTTTTGGTTACGCCATATTTTTAGCCGGGAATATCGGAGCTTCTGACTTCGGAACTTATTCTGCGGCTCTTTCAATTTTTGGACTTATGTCTTTGTTTGCGGATCTGGGAATAAACCGGGTTTTGACCCGGGATATTGCGAGAAACCCGGAAAATCTGGGAAAACTTTTTTCAACAGCCTTGCTTTTAAGAGCTTTTTCGTCCGCACTGTCCTTTTTGCTGCTGACCGTTTTTTTCTTTCAAACAGACCCATCAGGTTTGCGTTTTTCTTTGACAGCCATTGCGCTCTTGTCCTTAGTTCCTCAATCGGTTGCGCTCAGCATTGATGCGGTCTTTATTGCGGTTAAAAAAGCCCCGCTTTCTGCTCTGGGGTTTTTCCTCTTCAATATGGTAAGTTTTATAGCCGGTGCCTGTTTGATCTTTTTGGGTTACGGTGTGTATGGCGCAATAATCGCTTTTCTGATCGGACACATTTTTTATGCGGTATTTTTTGCCTGTCTGCTGTTTCTGACAAAACAAATTCGACTGAAGGCGTTTGATTTTAAAATAGCCAAAACTATTTTAGTTAAATCACTGCCTTATGGCGTATTATCGGCAATAGGTTTTGCTTCTTTCAGATTTGATACCGTGATATTATCCTACACCAGGGGAGGGGCGGAGACAGGTATTTACAGTTTAGCCTACAGGTTTTTAGAAGCTGCAACGATAATACCGGTCGCTTTCGGGACTGTTTTATATCCTGTTTTTTCGGAAATCGGAAAAGACACGGTCAAGACTGCAAAATTATTTAAAAGCAGTTTAATATACGGCTTTGCGGCGGGATCCGTTATTACTTTAATTTACTGGACAATACTTCCTCTGTTTTTAAGCACTTTTTTCCCTGACAGTTTCCGGGGAGCCGGCTCTGCACTCCAGGTTTTATCTTTAGCCTTGCCTTTTATTTTTATGCATATTCCCTTGGGGCAACTGCTTCTATCCAGGGAGTTCCTCTTAAAGCAAATGATAGGGGTCTATTTGTTTATCTTTTCTGTAAATCTGGTAATGATGATTTATCTGATACCGATTTACGGTCTTCAAGCAGCCGCCTGGATTACAGTATTAAATGAGGCATTAACGTTTATTACTTTTCTTGTAATGACTAAGAAGAAAATTCTTTCTTAAGATTTTTTGCCGATACAGCAAATTGCCGGATTCCCGTAATCGTCTTGTACCTGTTTTAACTCCAGCACTTTAAATCCATTAAAAAATATTTCGCGGAATGCGTCTTCTCCGTAACGGAAATAATCTTTCGGATGGCGGTGCAGGGGAAAGCCGAAAGTCGGAGTACTGATAATTAGTATACCGCCTTTTTTAACCAGCTTATGCATAATCGAAACGGTGGTCCAAAATTCCCTGTCGTGTTCCAGCATCTCGAAACAAAGTAATGTATCAAAACTGCCGGGTTTGTATTTTTTTAAGAGATCGTGAGCATCGATTATCAGGTCAACATTAAACCCCCGCTCCATATCGGTACCGGTATATTCCTTAGCATCAGCAAAAAATTCCCGGACATTGCCCGTTATATCCTTGCTTCCGATCTCTAACACTCTTCCGGGTTTATCAATAAATTTCTTCCGTGCGTTTTTTACCCAATTTTGAATTTGCGGTGTCATACTGGAGGGTATTTTAATCTATATTCTGTAGATTGGCTACATCTGTTAAAATTTGCTGTATGAAAAATAAAAAATTTCCTGAAATATCGGTGATAATACCGAATTGGAACGGCAGTGAATTGCTAAAAAAATGTCTGGATTCACTTAAGAAACAGACATATAAAGATTTTGAAATATTAGTTATTGATAACGGTTCTTCGGACGGTTCGGTTGAGCTTATTAAGAAAAAATATCCGGAAGTTAATTTAATCGAACTCAAAAATAATACCGGATTCGCGCCTGCAGTAAATTTAGGAATTAAAATTTGCACCGGTTTATATATGGTACTGCTTAACAACGATACAGTTGCGGACAAGAATTGCCTGAAATATTTGGCCGATTCTGCAAAAAAGAAAAAGGATTGCGGAATGATTGCCGCAAAAATTCTACAGATGGATAATCCAGGACTGATCGATTCGGCAGGGGATTATATCGATGCTGTGGGTCACGCAAATAATACCGGTTACGGAGAGAAAGACGGGGAGTCTTTTAATGCCGGAAAAAATATTTTTCTGGTTTCGGGAGGAGGATGTCTTATCAAACGGGAGGTTTTTGAGACAGCAGGTTTTTTTGATGCCGACTATTTTGCCTATATGGAAGATGTGGACTTCTCTTTAAGAGCCCAGTTAGCGGGATTTAAGGCCTGGTATGAGCCCAGATCCGTGATCTATCATAAACATAAAGCAACTTCGTCAAAAATGCCGGCTTTTACGGAATATTTGCAGTACAGGAATATGACAATGACAGTCATAAAGGATTTTCCGAAAGAACTTTTTATGAAGGATTTTAATTGGTTAAAAATTCTGCTGGTAAATTTAAATACAATCAGATTTTTGGCGGGGCAGGGTTATCTTATGGAAGCATTAAAGGCGGAATGGTTTGTTGCGGTAAATTTTTTTAAACTGCTTAAGAAAAGAAGGAAAATACAGGAAGGTATTAAAGTTCCTGTCGGGTATATTCTCGGGAATATCCATCCTAAAAAAATTACTTTTTTCGGAGCTTTTAACAAAGGATTTTAATGAACTTGGTATTATTCCTCTTCATTGCCTCGGTATTTTCCCTGGGACTCGGGGAGTTCGGCCAATTTCCTTTCGGACAAACGCAATTCTCGGTGTCTCTTACGGATATATTGGTTGCCCTGACTGCAATATTTATTGTCATTTGGAAAATCGGAATAAAAAAAGACTTGTCTATGAATAAAATTTTTTATTGGCTTGCCGGATTTTGGGTGATTGGTTTTTTGAGTTTACTTTTAAACGGGAATTTCTCAGGGGGGTTTTATTTACTCCGGTTTATTATGTACTCCGGAATTTTTTACGTTGTTTTCCATCTGGCAAAATCTAAAATCCTGGGATTCGGGGAACTCAGCGACATATTTAAATTTGTGAGCCTGTTAATTGCGGGCTTAGGATTCCTGCAATTAATATTTTTTCCGGATTTGGAAGTTTTATCCGTTTACGGATACGATCCCCACAAATTCCGTCTTTTCTCAACTTTCTTAGATCCTAATTTTGCCGGGACTTTTATTTCCTTCGGGTTAATACTCAGTTTAGGGACGATGCTCCACACAAAGTTTGAACTTTTTGGAAATTTTCTAAAGTTACGGAAGCCGGAGATTGTTGTATTTATTACATTATTTACGGCGCTTATCCTAACTTTTTCAAGAAGTGCTTATTTAATGTTTTTCAGCGCCGCTTTTATCCTGTTTGCCTTTAAGAAAAAACTTTTACTGATACCTCTATTTCTGGTTCCGCTAATTTTATACCTTATCTTTCCTCCCTTTTCCCAAAGAATTGAGGGGTTAATAAATCTGGATAGATCCGCATCTGAAAGAATATATTCCTGGGATAAAGGGTTGGCATTATTCAGATTAAATCCGGTAGTAGGAATAGGATTTAATAATATCCGCGATGTAAGCCAAAAAAATAATCTTATTAAGACGTTCTCTGTAGACGGAGGGAATTCCGGATCGGGGATAGATTCAAGCCTGTTATTTGTATTGGCAACGACAGGAATTGCCGGACTTATCGCACTCGGCGGATTTTTAGGAAAAACATTATTTAAAATGTTGGGCGATATTCAGAAAAATAAGAAAACTCTTCCTATCACTTTGATTGCCGTATTTGCAGGCCTTATCTTAAACAGCCTTTTTATTAACAGCCTGTTTTTCCCGGCAGTAATGGTAATTTGGTTTTCGCTTCTCGGGCTATATTACGGACTCGGAGAGGGAGACGGAGATGCGTCCTGAGGAGTATATTTAACTCTGCGTTCGGTTTGATTTGTGGTTCCGAAGTTTGTTGATGCAACTATAGCTATAAGATTATCCCCGTCATTAATATTAATTTGTGTCTGAAAATTTCCTTCGGAATTAACAATTACTGTTGCACCGTTTACGGTAATGGAATTATTCGGATCGGTTTTTCCGGCAACCTTCACTTTTTTATCACCGCCTTTAATTTCGGCGCCGTCTCCCGGTTCTGTTACCTCAAGAGTGGGTTTTTCGTTACTGTAGTAGACCTTGATATTTTTAGAAGGAAGACTTTTTTTATCCGAGTCGTTGATTGTTAATGCATAAATATTATTACTGCCGATATTTAGTTGAACAGGGTTTGTTGTAAACTTTCCCTCCGCATCGGTGGTTGTTTGCGCTTTTAACTCCTCATCAATATAAACTTCGATTTTGGAAAGTTTTGTTGAATAACCCGATATCGGGATGGAAGCGCTGTTTGTCGCCTCAAAAGGAATAAATAAAACCGGCGGGGCAATAGCTTCATCAATTTTAGTATCTTCAGTGACGACGGCGCTTTTAGGCTTATTCAAAAAACTTAAACTGCCGATAATAAAAGGCAGGCCCCAATTAAAAAAAACGTATATCAAAACTATGATTATTCCGAGATTAAATAATAGCCGTTTTTTTGCCTTTGATTCGGAATGTCTGAGTGAACGGGGCTTGATTGATGATCTATACGTTCTGCGCATCGTGAAAAGTATTATAACACCCTGGTCTCCTGAAAAAGATGAAACTGAGCCGGAGATGGGATTTGAACCCATGACTTACTCTTTACGAAAGAGTTACTCTACCCCTGAGTTACACCGGCAATCCGAAGCTATTATACAACTAAATATAAGGTGCTATAATCTGAGAGTTTTGCGGTGGTAGTT
>CAYOSW010000037.1:0-11257 GCA_964406775.1 uncultured Gammaproteobacteria bacterium | reverse complement strand
TCAGTAATATCTCAAAGAAATTATTATTGTGCTTAATTATCTCTCTCCTCGAATTCCCCTATTTCCTTATTCTTTCGGGCATTATCCCAGTTAAAGTACTTTCCGTTCATAGCTATATAAACACCCGGGGGGAGCGTCTGCGAGAAAGCCAAAGCAGCCCCCAAATTAAATAATCCATCTGAGCTCCGGAATACATATGGAACCATCGCCCCTGTCAGAACAATTGTCTTATCTGTCATTTTCCTGGCGATAACTTTCGCGGTCTCCACCATCGTATCGGTTCCGTGAGTAATGACAATATTATCCTCGCTCGCTTCAAGACAGCTTTGAGCAATTTTTTCTCTGTCTTCTTCCGTCATCTCTAAACTATCAATCATCATCAGTGTTTCAATATCCACATCCGCGCGCGAACGGCCCAATTCGAGAATTTCGCGTAGGTGGGTTTCCTTAAAGAAAAGCTGTCCGTCCCGATCGTTATACTCTTTGTCGAATGTTCCACCGGTCACAAATATTTTTATTTTCGGAGAAGAGAACTTGTTTATTTTCATAGTCTGATTATATCAGGTGGATTGAGACGGAAAGACTAAACTAGCTATATTCATAGTTTAAGTGTATAATTCTCCACTATGGGTAATTTCAACCGAAGTTTTAATAGAGACAGCAGACCGGGCGGCGGACGCAGTTTCAACAGAAGCTCCCGTGACCGCGAGATGTTCCGTACAACCTGCAGTAATTGCGGAAACGAATGCGAAGTGCCTTTTAAACCCAACGGAAGTAAACCCGTTTTTTGCAGTGACTGCTTTGAGAAAAACGGCGGAGAACAAAGACGATCTAATGACAGGGACTACTCCGCACCAAGAAGATCAAATTTTGAAGACAGAAGACCAAGTTTTAATGAGAACCGAAGCTACGACAGACCACAGAACTTTGACAGACCTCAACAAAATGACCGCCCGCAGCAAAATAACAACGCTCAGTTTGCTGAACTCAGCTCTAAGCTCGACCGGATCATCACACTTTTGACACCAAAACCGGCAGCTCAGACTGAAGAGTCCGCACCGGTAGTTGAGAAAAAAGCCAAATCACCGAGAAAATCTAAGTCAGCACCTTCTGAAATCACAGAGTAATTCCTGAATCCGTAAAACTAAATCTAATAATCAGTCGTCCACTGTTCCCGTCCGATTGAATAGTTGTGGCACCCGTTGCAGATATGCATTGTTCTGTAATAAGTAGTCGACCCGTCCCCTGAAATTATATCGTGACCTTGTGCTGTTGACGGGCATTCCAAACAATTAGCTAAGTCAGTGACCACACGATTTCTAAAGAGGTCCTGTAATCTGTTTATGTTAACTGTTCTTTCTCTTTCGCTTACGGAGGGATCGCTCCTGATTACGATATCGGAGGAATCATCAGCGGCTTCAATTATCTCGGTTACGCTCAATAATTTCGGCAATCCGGTCTGGTCAGATCTATCGGAACCGGATAAATCAGCAATCGCTCTTAAATTTACAAATTCTTCAGGGGCTAGTCTGTCCAATCTGTATACCATTAATCGGGCATTGGTCGCCTGTTTTAACAGGTCCTTTAATTTGCGGGTTGAATCGCGATCAAACCATCTTGCATCTCCGGGCGATTCTGACCGTTCCGCTAAAATTCCTGCAACATTCAATCCGAGAAGAGCTGAGAATTGTTCGATACCCTGGACCTGTGCTTGCTCAGAAAGAAATGCCCTGTCGGAAGGCTGTGTCCTGATAAATCCGATCACGGTGTTCGGATCCCCATCAACAGTCCTCCCTGCCAGTTGCGATAAGCCCGGAGAATCGTTTACATCAACTACGGGTGCCGGTACAGAAGACCCCCTGAGTCTTTCCGAGAGGGTTTGCGGAAGATAGGGACCTTCGGTGTTGTGATTATTTGCATTATAACCGGCTGAACCCCAGTCAAAATCAAACTGTCTGCGGACAAATGCCAATGTACCGACTCTGGGAACGGCAACTTCTTCAGTTGTATCGTGAACTTTAATTCCATTCACCGATCTAGTTAATCCCGCTTCGGGAAAAAGAGGAACTGTTTTCAGGTAATGAGGATAATGCGGAACTGTAAGTGTTCTTGGCCGGTCAGGTTGTCCAAAAGGCGCGACATCAACAAGATGAAGAACAGACGCCTTACCTGAATGTTCAACCCCAGTAACACCCATGGCGCTATTATAACCGCAATGATAGATACGTCAATATTTGAAACATTTAAGAATTACAGTCAAAGATTATCCCCCATAAACCGATATCGGTTATGAGGTCTTGAAGAAATCTCCTTTATCCTAAGTTATATAGTGGAGTGCTAATACGTGCCCTTGGTAAACAATCGGGACCAGAATAACAGTCGTATCAACAGTCTCACCTGATTTTTTCTTCCAGGTTACATTGATTGTCGAACCTACCTTCTCCTCCATCGCATTTTGATAAGCTGTCACCAATACTTCCTGGCTCTTATCAGCTACAAAAGCGTCCGGAAAAGCTCCCTTCACATCAACTTTAAACCATTCCTCAGGCGACTCATATCCAAGCAATGCCGCAAATTTATCGTTACAAACTCTGCAATCATCATCAAGAAAAACGTATATCGCCTGGGCTGAGGATTCAAAAATTTGTTTCTGCTCTTTTAAGAAACCGTTCACTACTTCTGAATGATGTTCGTGTTGATCCATATATTTTTTATAATAGCATTTGGGTCAATTCTTACAAGTACCTTAAAAAAGGTTGCAGGTGTCGTATTGTTTGCTGTGAATTTTGAACCTGTTTTTCTAAAAACCACTAGATGACTTCAGAGAAAAGCAGAATCAAAATTACTACTGTGAAAATTGCAAAAACACCGACAGTACGGACAAATAGATTTACCGCCTCTTTTTTCTTCCCCTCAATAAAAAACTGTAAAGGTTGGTAAAAAAATAAAAAGGCCATAACCGTAACCGAGAGAGTCAGCAATGATAAAAATACAACCGGCGCAAAAGCGGTATCCGGTTTGTCCTTATGCGTTATGGATATTAGATTGATCACTCCCACGACAAGACCGATGTAGCCTGCAGCGCTTAGGGCATTAATAATAGGGTTCTTTGACATAGTTTATTGTTCTTATTTCATCAGCCTGTTACTTACGGTATTCCAAAATATCACCTGGCTGACAGTCCAATGCTTCACAAATCGCCTCTAAAGTTGAGAAACGGATAGCTTTTGCTTTGCCGTTTTTCAGTATGGAAAGATTGGCCATAGTGATACCCACCTTTTCAGTAAGCTCTGTAACACTCATTTTTCTTTTTGCCAGCATAACATCAATGTTTATTATAATTGCCATAGTTGTGTCTCATACGGTTAAATCATTTTCCGATTTTATATCCACTGCATTTTGCAGAAGTCTTTGAAAAACAGCGGCAGCAGTCGCAATCACACTGAATGCGAGTACCGCAGAAATACCAAGCATTGTCGGACCGGCCGGATCATCACCCCGCGCGAAAAAACGGATATAAAATACTGCCAGCACTATAAAGCCAATGAGAGAAAGTGAAGCAAATTTCATTCTCCTCAATGTATTAACAGCACCTTGAGAAAAAGCTTTATTGGCATCAATCAGGCTTAATAGTTTGAATGCTTGATACAGACCGATGAAAAATGGGACTGAAGCTATAAAGCCGTAGATGATAAGCGGATCTGTATAGATACTGATCAGATCTAAGTCAGTTGCTCTCCCTTCGAGCTGAGGAAACCAAATCAGCCACGCAAGGGCACCAACCGCAATAAGTAAAATGACACATTTCAGGAATAAGGTTGAACCTTTTTTCATAGGTCCTTATATCATATGTCATTATTTATCGTTTGTCAATAAATTATTATCGTTAAGCATTACTGTTGTCTCCTATTAGAAGTTAAGGGTTAAAGATACCGTGCTCTGCCTGTTGGAATCTGCAAGCACCTTGTATGTAATTCTCTATAAAGTTAGGACTATTCGCCGGCTTTTTTAATTGTTTCCAGGTCAATTTTTTTCATTGGCATAAAAGCAGCAGTCACCGCTTCAGCTTTTTCAGGGCTCTGTCTCATCATTTCATCCAAAATCCTTGGAACGACCTGCCACGTAACTCCGAATTTATCTGTGCACCATCCGCATTGTTCAGCCTCAGGAACTGCTGAAAGCTTTTCCCAGAAAAAATCAATTTCTTCTTGTGTCTCGCACTCAACAATAAAAGATGTTCCTCCATTAAGCTTGAATTGGTCCATAGGACCACCATTAAGGAACATAAAGCTAGTTCCATCAAGTTCGCATTCAGCTGTCAGAACGGATCCTTCAGGTCTACCAGAAACTTCTTCTGATGCCTTAGGTGCTTTTGTGATATCCCCCATTTTTGCACTATGATCCCCTGGAGCTGAGCTGAAAGTATCTATATAGTAGCTTGCCGCCTCTTCCCCGTCATTATTAGCAAACCAGATACAAGTTATTAGTTTACTCATTTTAGTAAGATAAGAAGAAATGTTCACAATTCTTCATTTTATTTATTCTAACACAACATAAGCATACATTCTGAATACCCACCAAAAAAACGGGAGATTTTTCTTGCCCCCGCCTAGATGAAGCAGGACTTGCCAAGCAAGTCCCGAACTGCAACAAGTTGCGTTGCAAATCCAGCTTGAGGAAGCAAAAAAAATGCGGGCATAAACCCCGCTTTTTTGCTGCTCCCCCGCCTAGATTCGAACTAGGAACCTTTTCGTTAACAGCGAACTGCTCTACCGTTGAGCTACAGGGGAATATTAAATTGTTAAACAGCTTCCGACAAACTAAATAAGCATATTAGCTGTAGGCGGAATTTTAGCATCTCTTTTCTATCAGGTAAAGTCTTACTTAACGCGTGTCAACTTGACTGCATAATGATTTATGTATTAGAGTGAGGAAAGCCTTTTTTTTGACGATTTCGGTAAAGTTTTTTTCCGGAATCCCCCAGGCTCTTATGAATAAAGAATATTTAGAAACATCGCGTTTTGAGTTCAGCGGCTTTAACGAAAAAGTACTTGACCGGAAAACAGACCAAACAAATAACCAAAATACCAAAGGATCAATCCTATTTTCCCAAAAACCTTTGAAAAGAAAAAAACCTTTTAAGTGGAACCGTATCCGGAGCTTTTTTATTATGCATAAAAAGTTTAAACGGATGGTCGAATTCGCAATTCACCCGGCCGGGATTCATATGTTGAGGATGGCCGTTTTTCATTCGGAATCAGGATGCACAATGTGCCGGGTATACGTAGAAAAGAATTTATTCTAGATAGTCTCTGAGTTTCTTTGCTCTTGTCGGGTGTTTTAATTTTCTGACAGCTTTTGCTTCAATCTGACGGATACGCTCGCGGGTGACGCCAAACTCGCGTCCGACTTCCTCCAAAGTTCTTTGCTTTCCGTCTTCCAAGCCGAATCTTAACTGAAGAACTCTCTTCTCTCTCGGTGATAATGTATCCAAAACTTCATCAAGGTGATCTTTTAATAATTCACGGGTAGCTTGTTCGTCGGGCTTCAAACCGGGAGCTTCAATAAAGTCTCCTAACTGGGAATCATCTTCGTCTCCAACAGGCGTGGCGAGCGAGGTCGGTTCCTGGGAAACTTTGACGATTTCGCGGGCCTTGCTCGGCTCAATCCCCAAAGCTTCAGCAACTTCCTCAGGGGTAGGTTCGCGTCCCAATTCCTGCATCATTCTTCTCTGGGTCCTGTTAAAACGGTTAATTGTTTCAACCATATGGACCGGGATACGGATGGTTCTGGCCTGATCGGCTATTGCCCGGGTTATCGCCTGACGGATCCACCAGGTGGCGTAAGTTGAGAATTTATAACCGCGTCTCCAGTCGTATTTTTCTACCGCACGCATCAGTCCGATATTCCCCTCTTCGATCAAGTCCAAAAGACTCATTCCCCGTCCGACATATTTTTTAGCAATGGAAACAACCAGTCTCAAGTTAGCGGAGATCAATTTGTGTTTGGCGGGCATTTTACCTTCCTCAACCTGCTTGGCGAGTTCAATTTCCTGAGCGGCAGTTAACAGCGGAACTTTTCCGATATCCCTTAAGTATTGGCGCACAGGATCGGTAACAGATCCTTCATCAAGCGCCGCCAGAACCTCCAGTTCCCTCTCCAGATCGGAGACTGAACGTCCCTCGTCCGGATCTTCGGCAGTTGTTTCAAATACGTCAATGTTTGCCTCAATAAGTTTTAAATAGAAGTTATCGAGTTCCTCCAGAACCTCTTCGGGTTTGGGGAATACCTGAAGAATTTCTTCCTGAGTTACGAATCCGCGCTCTTTACCGAGCTTGATAAGTTTTTTATCATCGAGAGATACTTGTTTTGTTCTTTTTGCCAATGCGGTAAATTCCTTTCCTGACTAAAATTTGGGGATAAAAAATAAGCGTCAACAAAAACTGTCGTCCCCAAGTTCGCGCAGTTTCGTCAGCTTTAAGAAGCTGTTCTCAGTATTGTACCCTATAGAGAGATGTCACGCAAGCGTCAGAGATTCTTCAGCTTGACCGATAGATCTCTGAAGCGTTTGTTCAGCGTATTAAGTGCTTCCATCTTACCGAACTCCTGGGCACTTTTAATCTGCAGGCTCAATTTTTCCAGAGAGGCTTTTATCAGCATCTTTTTAAGCTCCGCTACAACTGAATTTACCTCCTTTTCCCATACAAAGGTGTCGGATAGTTTTTCATCAATCTCCAGAAGATAAAGTCTGTCTATCAGATCCGTATATTCCGGTGGTAAATTCTTAATGAATTCGGTAATTTTAAATTCCTGGGATTTAAAGGCGATTGAATCCAAAAATAAAACGAGTAACACATATACCTGTTTTAGCTCCTCTTGGGTAAAAAGTGTCTCCGGAAAATTCGGAATAAAATTCAAACCCGGAGGCTGACGCAAAAGAAGGGCTATCAGATAATTTTCCAGCAGTTCCCTTCTGTCAAAAGAGGTCTTAGGTTTTATCTCAGGAATGCTTTTTTTCTCCTCCAAAACCGGCGCTACTTTGGTAATGCTCGCGGTTTTTTTATATTCCTCAAGTTCTTCCCTGACAAAATCCTCTTTTACAAGAAGAAAAGCGGCTAATTTTTCGATGTAATGTTCCCTCGTTATCGGATCCGAAATCTTTGACCAAATCGGTAACAACTCCGAGAATATCGACCTCTTTCCCGATGCCTGCTTCGGACTGAAGCGCGAGGCGACCGATTTCAGGTAGTAATCATAAATCGGCACCGATTCGGCAACCGCTTTTTCCCAAAGACCTGGATCGGACTTAACAAGTTCGGCCGGATCTTTCACGCCCTCAAAATCTATAACTCTAATGTTCAGCCCCGCCTTATCGGCAATTTCGATACCCCTTCTGGCCGCCTGATCTCCTGCAAAATCGGTATCAAAACACAGGATTAAAGTTTGAGCGTATTTTTTAATCTCCTGAACCTGGGCTTCGGTAAGACTTGTGCCTTTGGAAGCCACAATATTTTTTACACCTGCCTGATAAGACATCAGAAAATCAAGCTCGCCCTCAACCACAATCGCCTCTTCCTTTTCTTTAATAACGCCTTTGCTTAAATTAAGTCCGAGTAAAAATTTGCCTTTATCAAAGATTTTTGTCTGCGGTGAATTGATATATTTCGGAAGCTCGTCTGCTAAAACCCTGCCCGAAAAACCTAAAATCCTCCCCCTTATATCAGGAAGCGGAAACATAATTCTGCCCCGGAACCTGTCGTAACCTCCCTGGCTGGAAGCCACAACCAATCCTGAATCAATCATCTCCTCAAGTTTATATCCGCGTTTTTTTAAAAATTTGACGAGCGTTTCCCAATTCTGAGGAGCGTAACCGATATTAAAAAGCTTGATTGTTTCCAGAGTTAAGCCTCTTCCGAGCAGATAATCGAGAGCTTTTTTACCCAGTTTATGTTCTGTTAGTAAATAGTGATAGAACTGGGCGGCTTTGGCATTCAGTTCATACAGCCTGTCGATCGTGTTATCTTTATTATTAGCCTGCTTTTTAAGAGTAACTCCGGCTTTTTGAGCCAAAACTTCCAGAGCATCCTTAAATTCATACCCTTCTTTCTCCATTAAAAACTTGAAGATATCCCCGCCTTTTCCGCAGCCGAAGCACCGGAAGATCTGACGCTCGGGCGAAACCATAAACGAGGGTGTTTTTTCCTGATGAAAGGGGCAATTTGCCTTAAAATTAATTCCCGATTTTTTTAGCGGAAGATATTCCCCGATTAAATCAATGATGTTTATCTTACTTTTTATCAGCTCCAGGTCATCCATAGATTCGGAAGATAGCACTCTGCTCTTTTACTCTGCACGCTTACTTTGTGGGCAAATCTTACTCCAAATATTAACCGAAAGCAAACTCTTAGGAGTTTCTTACACAAGATTTATCCGCGGCTTAAGGTCGGTCCCTAGAATACAGATAAAGGAGGATAAATTATGGCTTATTTAGCGGCTTGGCTGTTGGGAGTACCGATCGGGTTACTCGCCTTAATTTGGCTCTTTAGCCAAATAATCTGAGAAATCATCTTAATATTTAAGCGGAGGGAGAGACGCATACGCCTCTCCCTTTTGCAAAGCTTTTACCCTTAATTTTATAGTCGTGACTATAACCGCTGATCTGAGTATAATATTGACCACTTGGAGAGGTCGCATAGTGGCCTAGTGCGCACGCTTGGAAAGCGTGTATACCGCAAGGTATCGAGGGTTCAAATCCCTCCCTCTCCGCTTTATGGAATATCAATTTTGTCCAAAATGCGGTCATAAGTCTGAGAAGAAATCTGAAAATCTATTAGTGTGTCCTGAATGCGGGTACAACTTTTATATCAACCCTGCCGCCACCAACGCCCTTATTTTAGAAAATTCCAAAGGAGAGATCCTCTTAGTTAAAAGAAAATTTGAGCCTAAAAAGGGCTATCTGGACCTTCCGGGCGGATTTGTTGAAACCGGTGAATCGCTTGAGGAATCCTCTATAAGGGAAATCCGCGAAGAGCTTGGGGTCGGGATGACTGACGTAAAATATTTCGGCTCATACCCTGATGAATATTTATTTCAGGGAATTAATGTAAAAACTTTAGGTTTTATTCTGACGGGAAAAATCGCAGAAGATGCCGATATTAAAGTTTCCGATGATGTTGAGGAGGCTAAATTCTATCCCAAAGATAATCTGCCGATTGAAGAAATTGCATTCGAGTCATTAAAAAAGGGTTTGATTGATTATCTTAAAGAAAAGGCTTAAATTTAGCTGAGGGGGTGACTACCATCAAACTCATATTTTCTTTCGAAAAGTGGGCAGGGATTGACTCGGTTTTAACCGGGGTCAGTGCTTTTTTATACGCCCTGTCTTTCATTGTCATCGCTCAAACCGATCCGCAAACCGGAAATTTACTCGCATCGCTATTCTTAACCTTAACCGGTCTTTTTTCCGGTAAGGTTGTTGTCGAGCTTTACCTGAGACTTAGAAAAATTGATGAATCCTGGGCTCTTTGGGCGTTTATTTTTGCTCTTGCAGGATCATTAGGTGCGGCAATTCACGGGGCTTACGATCTGGCTAACACCATTAATCCTCCTCTTGAAACCACATCCGGGATTTTGAGTTTACCGAGCCAAATTGATCCGAGAGGTTTCCTGACCTTCGGAATGGCTTCAATCGGATTGGGATTTTTTTCCTGGCTTATCACTAAATCTAAAGAATTTCCGAAAAATCTGGGACTTATCGGAGCACTGTCTGCGACTTTAATGCTTGTTTTATATCTAGGCAGGCTGATAGTTTTAAGTCCGTCAGATCCGATCATTGTCTGGCCGGCCTTGAGCAACGGATTTGTTTTAAATCCGCTCTTTTATATCTGGCTGGGTCTGGTGATACTTAAAAAGGCTAGGTAGTTTCAAGAAGTAAAAGATATTCCGTATTTCCTCCTCCCCCGAGGATGGGAGATTGAGTGGAATTAAGAATTAAGAATTTAGAATTTAGAATTTTTTGCATAACTTCATTTTTAACTCTTTCGGCAACTTCATTACTTAAAACCCCTCTTACCAAATCCTTCTTCTCAGCTTCATAGTGAGGCTTGAGCAAGGCGATTACCTGCCCTTTCTCCTTCAAAAAATTTTTGATTACAGGGAGGATTAATTCAAGACGTGTCCATCCTGCATCAATCGTCACCAGATCAACTTCTTCCGGTAAGGATCCGAGATGCAGAATATTAGTCCGCTCCATCACAACCACCCGGGGATCATTTCTTAATTTCCAGGCCAGCTCGCCGTATGCGGTATCAAGTGCGTAAACTTTTTTTGCACCGTTTTGGAGCAGACAATCAACAAATCCGCCGGTTGAGGAACCGACATCCAGCACTGTTTTACCCTCAACAGTCACTTCAAATTGCTCTAAAGCGTGTTTAAGCTTCTGACCCCCTCTTGAAACAAAATCACTCATTTCCGGTTACCTGCCTTAAAAAATCTTTATCTTTTTGAAAGGACAAGAGCTTCAAAGCTTCTTCCGGCTCGGCCCACTTTACATCCAGGACTTCAAGCTCCTGGGGCTTTATATCACCTGATAGGTATTTAAACAGAAAATAAACCACTACTTTAAAAATTTTCTCTCCGTTTTTTGTGAATACGTATCTTGAGTCTCCGAGTTTTTTAACAATCTCAACTTCTATTCCTGTTTCTTCTTTTATTTCCCTGACAGCCGCCTCTTCGCTTTTTTCACCCGCGTCGATATGGCCTTTCGGGAATCCCCAATAAGCTTTATTCGGGTCGCGCAGGGCTGCATTTTTAATCATCAGCACTTTGCCGTCATTTATAACTATTCCGCCTGCAGAAAATTCTCTTTTCATAAAAAAGCGCCTTCGAGAGGACTCGAACCTCCGACCTTCAGATCCGGAATCTGACGTTCTATCCACTGAACTACGAAGGCTTGAGCGGTGGGGGTGGGATAATACACCCTCCGGCTAAAGCCGGAGCTGAACCAAATCAAAGATTTAGTTAAAACCCTCTGCCCCTACTCAACCTTAAGAACCCGGTGCAAGCACCGGAACCTTAAGCTTGAGCGGTGGGGGTGGGATTTGAACCCACGATACCTTGCGGTATACCGGTTTTCGAAACCAGCGCACTAGGCCACTATGCGACCCCACCCCAAAGATAATTTGCGCCTTCGGCGGGACTCGAACCCACAACCTCAACGTCCGCAACGTTGTGCACTATCCATTGTGCTACGAAGGCA
>CAYOSW010000036.1:0-11437 GCA_964406775.1 uncultured Gammaproteobacteria bacterium | reverse complement strand
TTCGCCCTTCTTTTCACCTTTCCCTCACGGTACTAGTTCACTATCGGTCTAGAAGTATATTTAGCCTTGGAACATGGTCGTCCCAGATTCACTCAGGATTACACGTGTCCTGAGTTACTTAGGTGCCACTCGCGGCAGTTTGAATTTTACATACAGGTCTATCACCCTCTTTGGATTAGCTTTCCAACTAATTCTGTTATCCAAACTACTCGCTTAATTGTGGTCCTGCAACCCTACACGCTCCAGTTCCTTACGGATCCGGAGGGATGTGTAGTTTAGGCTGTTCCCGTTTCGCTCGCCACTACTCAGGGAATCTCTGTTGATTTCTCTTCCTGCACTTACTTAGATGTTTCAGTTCAGTGCGTGCCCTACCTTTACTTATGTATTCGGTAAAGGGTCTCCTATAAAGGAGGGGTTACCCCATTCGGAAATCTGCGGATTATAGTTTTTTGGCAACTCCCCGCAGCTTATCGCAGCCTGATACGTCCTTCTTCGGTACTTCTAACCAAGGCATCCACCGTACGCCTTATTGTTGAGTATTATTTGACTGTTTGAAGTGTCTAATTGAATTCGACACTTCAGGACCAGGTATGAAGTCTTGAGCTTGCGCTCTGCGACTTCTTAATTCTTACGAATAATAAATACCTGACCCTTTTTGGCCTTCATAATATTTGGTCTACAGCTTGCGCCGTAAACCAATACTTGATCGTATTCACATTTTAAAGTACAAATTCCAAGGACTTAAGTGCTTATGCGGCTCAGCATTGCTGAGTAATCCATAAGATTCACCATATCTTCGGCCCGGATACGGATTTTCAACTACCAGAGTCAAAAACCCATATCTAAACCCAAGAATCTAACTGTGGACCCGAGAGGAGTCGAACCTCCTGCATCTTCATTGCAAATGAAGCGTTCTACCGGTGAACTACGGGCCCATCGGAGAAAACTTCATTATAAGTAGATGCGAAGCATCTCTGTACCAATAAAGTTTTCGAGATCGCCTGTAAATTGCAAAGCAATTTGACAGGGGCTTTTAACCATCTACCCTTTTCGATTTAGGCAAAAAAATGCCCGAATCAAAAGATCCAATTCCATAACTATTAAATTTTAAATCCGAGGGATGCAACGCCTGAGTGTCCGCCCAACCGGGCGAAGCCAGGCTGAGAGGGTTAAATTAAAGCGTTGTTTCTCTTTAAAAACATCAGTGGGAAGTAATATAACACAAAAAAGGATTTACAGTCAATATTTAACATCTGTCGCTGCCGGATTGTTTAGCGGGTGCCGTAATGTCAAAATAATACTTATGCTAAGCAAGAAAAAGCGCTATCTCCAAATCGCTTTAAACAGTACCCCTTCGGAGGGCGAATCCATAATCTATACTCTACCCGCCTCGGACAGGATTTTAATAGAAGCCGGAACCCCGCTGATTAAAGAATTCGGGGTTGAGGGGATCCGGAGGTTAAGAGATGCCTGGGATGAAAGAGTTAACGGCTACTCCGCAAATACTCCTCAGCCAGATACCGCAGAGAGTAATAAACTGATTAATACTTTTTTGGGGGTTAAGATCTTAAGCGAGAAGCAGGCTCCGGTAATTTTCGGACCGGACCCCAATGTATATATAGTAGCTGACACAAAATGTATGGACCGCGGAAAAACCGAGGTGGATATAGCTCTAAGAGGCGGTGCTTCGGCCGCAACCGCTTTGGGGGCCGCCCCTTTAGCTACTCTTAATTATTTTATTGAAAATTGTGCATCTGTCGGACTTGATTCGATGATTGATTTTATCGGCGTGCCTGAACCGATCAAGGTCCTGCGTAAATTAAGAAAAATGCCTTCTGTTGTCGTTTTGCACCGCGGGGTTGACGAGGAGACTTTTGACCGCCACTCCCCGATTCCCTATATCCAAATAAATAAAATCCGTTCCAGTTACGATGTCCGGATCTCAATAGCCGGAGGCGATACCATAAGAGAGGTGCAGAGAGCGGCTTTCAACGGCGCGGATATTGTCGTTGTCTGGAAGGATTTCTATAATTCAAATTCCAATACCGGTACTTTAGCTCAGCAATTCCTAACCGAAGTTAAATAACACCTCTTCTGGTTAAAACAAGCACGATTCCATAAATAAATCCGGCTATTGCATAGCTGAATGTCGTAAGGACCAGGCCCCATATAACCGGGGTAATGTATTTAAAATAGCTTTTCATATCCCGCTCTTTTCCTCTGATAAAAAAGCTCAGAGTCAACACTCCGGTTATACCCAGATAAAAAAGATACGCGAGATTCCTTAAATACTGAAAATCTTGAGTTAAACCGCTATTGATAAAAATTTCAGACCCGGTCAGGCCGGTATTATTGATTTCTGCAGGAGGAGGAGCATTAACGTAAAGAATAAAAATGATTAAAATTGCAGGTCCAAGGCCTAAAAAATATCTGACAAAAGAGGTCATTTTTTAAAGAAGTCTTTAAATGCCGACATAATATCCGTCGGAACGGCAAAGATAACAGTGCTCGCAGGATTGGCTGTAGTTGCCTCTATCGTTTGGAGAGTTCTTAAGGAAATAGCACCCGAACCGGCCATCATCGTCATAGCCTGATTCAAATTTTCTGCAGCCGCCAGTTCACCGTGAGAGCGGATAATCGTCGCTCTTCTCTCCCTCTCGGCCTCAGCCTGTTTGGCCATAACCCGCTTCATATCCGCAGGCAATTCCAGGTCCTGTATATTAATGGAAGTAATATTCACTCCCCAGGGAGCGGTTTCCTTATCAACAATAGACTTAATCGTCTCAGCAAGCTTGGTTCTTTCAGCAAGCAGAACATCAAGCTCAACTCCTCCGATAACGTCCCTAAGCGCAGTTTGGGCGTATTGGGTAACGGCATATTGGTAATCCTGAATTTTTAAGACCACGTCCTCCGGCCTCTCAACCTGGAAATAGACAACGGCATTAATGCCTACAGGTACATTATCTTTAGTTATAACTTCCTGTTGGGGAATATCTGAAGTTGTAATCCTCATATCAACCGTAATCATCCGCTGAAAAATAGGAATAATAATCCTAAGTCCGGGATTTAAAACACCGGTAAACGTACCTAGAGTTAAAATTACACCCCTTTGGTATTGATCAATAACTTTAATCCCCGAAAGAAGAATCAGGATAACAACACCTGCAAGAATCAGAATAAGCCACATACATTAAAGTTAGCATTGATTATTTTCTTATACAATATCCGGTTTTGTTGACTTTTTATCATTCTTTAAACTACCTTTATGTAAGAGCGTATTTTTTGCGCTGCCTGCTATGTTCAGAAACCGGCTGCCGTCAATTTTCAGTCAATCAGGATTTGCCCCTGTCATTCTTCTTGTACTCGTGATGTTCGGAATTGCTGCAGGAACCATTCTTGTCCAAAACGGTGTTAATTTTATCCCAAAAGCCGCTGATGAACAGGAAGCGCTTAAACCGGTTGATCCGAAAAAACTTAAGGAATGCGATAACAAAGAAAATCCTGAAGATGTTCAAAAATGCAAAGACCAGGTCTGTGCGGACGATGAAGTGACTTACTGCGACAACCGCGGAGATAGTCCGAAAGCCATAAGGAAAACCGGCGGTTATTACGATCCCCAGCACCCTCTCCACGACGGAAGCGGTTGTGTTTTTGATTTCTTCGAGGTTTCGGAAAAGAACGATCAGTGCTCAAAAAGCGAATCTAAAAGCGGCGATGTTGTTTATACGACTAAGGGTGAGGGCGATCAGATTGATTCGCGCAGAAAGAACAGTCAGAAAGACCGCGAAAAAGCCGATAAATGCGCCTCCAAAGTCGAGTGCCGCAAGAACGGAGATAAGCTTGAGGCTTGGAGGATAATTTCGACTTTCGATGAAGAAACAAACAAATGTATCGGCGCAAAAATCGAAAACGGCCGGTTAGTATCCGATAGCACCGTTGAAAAATTTGAGTTTAATGACGCCGGCAGGGACGCTGATTGTAAATCGAGAAAAGACAAAGATGTGATCGAGCAGTCCAATAGCGACGGTCCCAAAGACAGCAAAGACCTCGCCTCGTCGAGCGACAGGGGCAGATTCGGAGTTGATACCGATAACCAGACTAAAACTCTATTAAGCAATTTTGAATCAACACGGGCCCGGATCCAAAGCAATACCGTCTTAAACGCGGAACAGAAGAAAAAACTGCTGGATAAAATCGATAAAGCCGATAAAGCTCTGCAGAATGCTAAGTCGTACATAGATAAATGCATCCAAACCGGCACCCAGACCGATTGTAGTGCAGCGTTAAGTGCTCAGATCTACGCTGTAGCTTTATCGAGGGAAGCGTTAGCTGAAGTTGTCGAGGCCGGAATAGAAGGAACTAAGGAAAACCCCATCCGCGTAAAAACCGATCTGCAGATCGGCCAGAACAATAATTCGCAGGTTACAGCCAAACCGGCAAACGGCGTTCCGGGGTTTGGGCGGGTATTTGCCAGGGCCGAGGGCGGAAAGATTTATTTTGAGGTCCGCGGAGATGACGGTAAATTTTATCTGGCCGATCCGGCAGACTTAAAATCGGCGGGACTCACCCAGGGGATGAGTCTGGAAGATTATCAAAAATGGCTTAGCGGCAGGCTTGAAGCAGTCAGACAAACCACAAAAACCGAGCCAGTTTTGCAGCCGTCAACAAAAAAGGCAAACGGAGAACCTTGCAGCTCTAATACTGATTGCCAATCCAATAGCTGTCCCGCCCCAGCAACATCTGGAACTCAAAGGACTTGTCAGCCATCAACAACGGCACCTGCACCGGCAGTTAGAATAAATGGCAGCGGGGTGCAAGGAGTTCCGAGCCCTGACGATGTAGCTAAGTCTAGCTCAAACGGAGTCGCCATTAACCGAACAACATCTCTTGATAAGTGCCTGAATAGCTGTTCTGAGTATGATCCTAGTGACGTACAGTGTATCGAGCTGATTCCTAGTTACCCTGCTGATAAAGACTTGGAATACGGATGTGACACGATTTTTAGGGCTGATTTTCTATATCAGATCCCTCACGCGACCATATATAAGGTATCAAACGAATACTGCAAAAACGTATGCGGCACCCAACAAAAATGTATATTGTTGTATTCAGCTGCCATACCCGCTCTAAAGCACAAAGGTGCATACAGCTATACATGTGCTACTAACACTACCCCTGAAGGCTATGTCACCCCCGCAGACAACTCTGTGGAGGAAGGGTACATATGCACAGACCAGAAGCAATGCAAGTCCGGACTAACCTGCGGACCGAGTTCCATTCCTAATATAAAAGGATGCTATCCTCCGAGAACCGCTCCGGCGGCCGGACAATATACATTATCGGATCTGACAGTAAAGGAGACCGATCCGGCAAATAAGACTACTTGTGAAGAAGGCATAACTTGCAAATTCTTCCTTCCCCAGGCTAAATCAGGCGGAGTTAACAATGACGGCTTGATAATATATCTGGGAAGAACTGATTCTGACTTTACTTTAATCTCTCCTAAAGGTGTTGTTGGATCAGTAAAATTAACTAAACCTTCAAACTTCACTAATGCTAACGAATTAAACAACTTCTTAAGCAGTCAAAAGGAGAAACTTAATAGCCTATGGAGTCAATATAACAGTAATGGTGGAAAGGTCAAACAACCATAATGCAACGGGGTTTTTCGCAAATTGCATTATTTATAGGCGTCGGGGTGGTGCTTTTACTGATAGCACTTTCTTCGTACACCCAACTTATTAAAACTGCTGTTAAAAATACCTTCTCAGGACCCTCCCCCACATCCGTTCCCCTTCCCAATACCGCCTACACAGCCGAGCTAACCGCTAATCAGCAAATGCTTTTAAGGAATAAGGAAAAAATTATGGAAGATTTAGGTCTGAGCGAAGAACAATTCGAGGGTATTGTTAAGATGGCGTCCGACCCGGAGTTTAATTATTAGTATTTTTTGTGTATATTTAATTTATGCTGCCCAAACTTAATCAAAAAGGAATAGCTCAGATTATTCTCCCTCTATTCTTAATTGCGGCTGTGGCGCTGACTGTTTATATCGCACAACAAAGAACAAATTTAATTCCTTTCGCTCAACAGCAAGCTCAACCCCCGCCCGGCTGTCACAGGATAACAACCAGTATTGATACAAGAGAAGTGCAGTGGGAAGATTTAAACGATAATACTGATGGCGGATTCAGAAAATCCCAAATGGAAAAAGAAGGCGAAGGAGCCTTGCTTCAACAGCAAACCTGGCAGAAGTACGCTTTTAAAAAAGTAAGGTGGATTTGGACAGGAGGCTGGAAAGATACTTCTAAAAAAATTTGGGCCGGAGACAGCGGACCCGGAGGTGCAAACGGCGCTCCCAACGGGCCATCCGTTCAATGGGATAGAGTAAATTACGGTTCTGCCCCTACCCGATGGGATAGTCCTGACGGAAAAATTTATTACGGAAGAGAAAGCAATGCCCCGATCACGGGAGCCGCAAACGATGGAATAATCCGTGAGGTCGTTAAAGCTGCCGATAATAAAGGTGCTATTGTTGTCTTCTCTAAATTTATTGCCGGCACAAATTACCAGGGGGTAACTACAAACCCTGATGGAACGCCGGCCAAGAAATTTGATCCTACCGGAAGTTATGCATACGTGCCTGATAATCCGGGAGCCGGAACCGATTGTTCAGATCCAAACGGCGGAGGTGGAGGGGAGAAGAAAGGCCTGAACGCAGACTGCACGGGACCTGACCAATGCAAGTCAGGACGCTGCAACAATAATAAATGTGCCCTAGGTACCGGCAGGGGCGGAGATAACTGCACTTATCCTGACCAATGTGAATCTAATGCCTGCAACAATCAAAGATGTGCCGGCGGATCAAACTCAACGGGAGCTCCCTGCCAGAATAATAGCGATTGTGCCTCTAACAGATGTGGAGCAGATAATAAATGTGCCGCGGCACCGACTAATAACACTACAAATAATTCGACGAATAACACCACAAACCGCACCAACAACACTACAAATAATAGTACTAATAACACGACTAATAGAACTAACAACACGACGAATAACACCACGAATAACACAACCAACAACACCACAAACAATACGACGAATAACACCACCACCCCTACTCCTGTTTCGATTACCAAAGCCGAAATCACCGGGTTTAAGACCAGCTTTGACGCTCTTTACGCCCGGCTCGGAACAGAAAAAGACACCGGTAATATGAAGGTTGTCTCAACAATCGCCAACACCGAGCTCGCCTCTATCGTATCCCAGCTCACTCAGTGCCCTGACGACGCGAACGTGGGTACCTGTTTAGATTCAAAATTCCGGACCCGCTTTGATTTTGCAAAAACCGCTGCACGGCTCACGGCATTCTATGCCGTCTTTACGAGAATCCCAAGCATCTGTGTTAAAGCTGATCTCGGAATCAATCCGCTAATCAACGCGACAGCCCAATCAGGTGCATCAGGCAGGGTTAATATTTGCAACGACCGGACGGGAGCCACTAAATCCTGGATGATATTTGTCGGCAGTCAATTTACGCCAATCCTGGCTACCGATACCCGCTATCCTGCCAACCCAAGCTGTGCCACCCTGCCTCAGGACGTTTTAACTCATTACAGACAGGCCGAAACTCTGTTCAGTACTCAGACTGGCTTCTTGCCTAATACTGTCTGTGACGGTAAAACAACTGTTGCTGCCGGAGGCGGGGTATGAGAGGACAGGCCGGAATATTTGTAATTATTGGAATATTGGTAGTGGCTTTTTTGGGATTTGCATATTATATGGGATTTTTTAATATCAGCCGGTCTGCTGTACCCAGTCCCTCCCCTACGTACGAAACTCTTTCCGAGGATCCTAAATACCGCGATGTGAAGGAAAAGTACAATCTAAACGAAGAGCAGCTCCAGATACTCTCAACGGTAAATCCTGAAGACAACGAGTAACTTATGAGAAAAAAAGTCACAGCCGACCAGCGGGGAATTTCTTCACTAGTCCTGCTTTTATTTATCATTCTCGGTATTTTTATTGCCTGGGAAGCAAATCAATTCGTCGATCACTACTCGTCATTAAGCCAAACTTCCGGACTGGAGTGCCCGAGCGGAATTCCCGGAGACTGTTTTGATACGGACGAGGGCGGAGGCAGTGCTGCGCCCATTTGTCTGACGGGCGAGCAGGATAATTGCAACGACAGTAATGATGTGTTTATACTGAATTAGGTCAGCTTTTAATATGAAGTTCTCAATACCAACCACTACAAAACTTTATCTTCTGACATTGCTTCTCATCTTCGGAATCATCCTTCTGAATCAATCGGCATTTGCTCAATCCGCAGATAATAATTCTACACCCAGCCAAAAAAGACTTAAAGTTATGCAGAAATACTCCTCCTGGATTGAATCGGGAGAATATGGCGAATATGAAACAGACCTTGGCAAAAGGGCCTTGAGTGAATTTAAATCCTTCCTCGCCCGGGTTATCCCCGAAGACGTAAATTGCTTAAATCAGGATGTCCCCACTCCGGCGCCTCAGATCGGCGGATTCATCGGCTCGCTTATCTCGGATATAACGGGTCAAAAACCGGCTCAAACAGAGCAGCAGGCAGATATCGTTGAATGTAAAAAAGGGATTAAAGACGACTATAAACTTGCCAAAAAATATAACCGCATTTTAAAACTTCTTCAGATTCAGGAAGGTCAACCCAATATTTGTGTTAAAGCCGATATGGGTATTGGAACGGCATTAAAAGCTAAAGGTTTTAATCCTGCCAAGGCAAACTCCGATAACCGTAAAGAGACAGGACTAACTGAGAAATCAACTGTTTACCTCTGCACCGGCGCAGACGGAAAGAAAAAAGTCCGCGTTATCGATGATTCAGGCACGCTTCTTAAATTGAGCGAAGAAGACGCCAAAAGACCGGAACTCCAGGCAGAAAACCTGCCTCCCAAAGAATCCTTTGATATTTTACTGAAGAAATTAGGCTTAACTCCGGCATCCGGCTGGATTAAGGCCAATCCCAACCCCTGTACAATCCCATCCGGGGCTCAAACTTGCGATACTGTTGAGGTTGAATGGGACGTAACGGATGACACATCCGATCCTGTTGAAATTAAAACCGCAGACGGTAAATTTATTGAAAAAAGCCGTGAAGGAAGCGCTGATGTCGATGATATCGGAAAAAACGGCGAAACATTCATCCTCTACTCACTCGGCAGAAAAATCGGGGAAGTCGTAGTTAAAGCAATCCAGCAATAATGAAAAATACTGCCCTATACAATTTAAAAGGATTCACTTCTCTGGCTGCAGTTGCCATTATCGGACTCGTTCTGGCCTTATTCCTGGGACTCTTCGGTACTGGTGTAATTAAAATTCCGGGCAGCAACGGCATACCGGTCTCCCCAATTCCGGTTTCGGATCCGGTTGAAGACGACCTGGCCTGCAATGATCCTTATAATGCAGACTGCGACCAGCTCAGCAATGATCCTGAAGATCTGACTCCTGAGGAAATCCAAAAAGCACTAGAGGAAAATTGAATTACATTGATCAATCCTCTCTCCTCCTTCTTAAATCTTTCGACTAACAAAAAACTTTTCTTAAGCAGTCTGACCTTTGCTTTGCTACTTTTAGCCTTATTCAGCTGGGCCAAATACTATCCCTCAACGCCCTTTCTCCAAACAGAGAAAGGACAGCTTGAGGTAATATCTCCAAAAAATGAACCTGTCACAGATATTCTTGCAGTCCTCACTACATATAAACATCCAAAATCACAGAAGGAAATCGTCGGGTATTTAAGAATTAATAACGGGCCCTTCAGATTGATTAAGTACAAAAAAATTAGTGATACCGAAGTTTTATTCAGAACTACCTTAAATGTTCAGAAGCTGAAGCCAGGAACTTATCCTTTGAGCATTTATATGGTTGATATAACAAATAACAGCCCCGAACTCGTTGATTACAAAACTGTTAATTTTGAGATTAAGAGATGAGAGGCTTTTGGGTTTTTATCAATGCAATTTTTTTGCTGACTTTTTTCCTTCTTCCAGGGACTACCCTAGCTCAGGAAGAGAGACTGGACAAGCCGGATCTTGATATTACATATATAGAAAGGCTCCCGCGATATAAGAGATATGAGGTTTACTACCCAAATGACGTCCCAAGGCTTATACCAGGCACCGAAAATGAAAAAAAATGGCCTGATGAAGGAGAAACCGTTACTTACATAGGACATATAAAAAATAACGGCGGATTGCCCATAGATGGATACTTCTATTGGTACGAAGATAATACACTAGTCAGTAAAAATTCCTTCGGCACAATAGATCCAGGCCAGGAAATCGCCGTAAACTACGAAACCATCTGGAAAGGGCTGGGTACCATCAAACTTGAGGTGGAGACAAGCGACCAGTCTCCAGAAATCACTCTTAATAATAACCATAGGGAAATTTCTACTAAAGCCTCTGTTTTACGTATGAATGTTGAAGAAAGTGTTTATAGCGTTTTTAATCAGGTGAGGAATATGACCGGCAGTTACTCGTTCGAGGACTGGGCAAATGCTCAAGTTGATGCCCTTAACAAAAAAATGCTGCTCTCTGGTTCAATCCAAACTGCCCGAACAGAATTCATTGTACGACCAAACGGAAAAGTTCCAAGAAACGGAACTCATGCACTCGTGGAACCTGAATGGGATGGGGTTTGGGGAATCGTCGCTTCAGAATGGTGTTATAAATGCGAAACGTTCAATGATATAACAGTTTGGGCGACCAAACTACATCACGGCCTTATACACGAATTAGCGCACCAATTAGGTCTTGCCCATAATCTGGATACCCGGGTTCAGGCAGATAGTAATTTAATCAATGGTCAGATTTTGTTCCCGAATAATCCAAATATTCTTAACAAAGAAAGAGGCGATGAACTTGGCGATGCTTTTTCGAGAAATTTTCCACTCCCCAACTATACCGTAAACGCTCTGAATTCTAATTTTGGTTACAGAAGGGGTTATTACGGCGAATATATGTTTGATACGCCCGAACTTAATGTTTTAAGAATTACCGATGCATCAGGAAACCCCATCCCAAACGCAGGAATAAGGATCTGGCAAAGCAATAGAGGTGTTATTAGAGATAAACCAACCATTCTCGGACAAACCGATGAAAATGGTGAGTTTATGTTGCCGAATCAGGATATTGGAGATCAAGGGGTGACCACCGGCACTAACCATACTTTAAAAAATAATCCTTTCGGAAAAATCAATGTAAACGGAGGGAATGGAATGTTTTTAGTCGAAATATCCGCTTACGGAGATAAAATGTATAAGTCAATCTCTGTTCAGGATTTAAATATGGAATACTGGCAAGGAAATACGGACTTGAGTGTAATAAACCTTCAAACCTCATTATCCGCAGATACAAACAGCGAAAATCTAGCTTTAAATAAG
>CAYOSW010000035.1:0-11575 GCA_964406775.1 uncultured Gammaproteobacteria bacterium | reverse complement strand
TCTTTAAAATCTATATTTTTAAATCTGCTTTTTAAGTAACTATGAACCTGTTTTAAGTACTGTTTTTGTCCAACGATTAGAACACAAGGATATTTGGCTTTTTTTGCAAGATCTATTTCTTCTTGAGGAATTTTTTTAATTTCACTTTCAATAAATTTACCAATATAATTTCTAGTATCCTGTTTATTTTGGATTGAACAAGCAGCATGAGTTATTTTAGGGTAAGTTTGGCTATCCTCTTCTTTCTGAGGTAAAAAACAGATATATTTTTTATCAATCCTATTGGCTAGCCGTCCTAAATCTACGGCTTTTTTTATAATTTCAAGTACGGAGCTTACAATAACTAGCGTACATCTACTACAATATGGAAGTTCAAAGCACTCGTATTCACCATTATTTCTTTTTCCTCTAATATGTTCCGAGGATGCGTGTTTAAACCAATAAAGAGCCTGGTCATCATCTCCGGCAATAAGCACAGGGCTCGTTATTGCTAACTGATCTATAAAGGCTACTTCAAGAGGATTAAAATCTTGATATTCATCTACTACTATTTGATTAAATTTGGGAATATATTGTTGATTTGCTTCAAAGTATTTTAAAACTCGGTAAACTGCATCATTGTGGCTGACTGAATTATAATAATTTGCTCGATTGATATAAAATTTAATTTCATCTCCTTCATCTAAAGTTTGGATCGCTTTTTCAAACTGACTCAAGTTATTTTCTAAAATATCAGCATCTGTCTCAATGATTTTCGTTAGTTTTGGATAATAATGGAAATGACTATCAATTCCATCTACAGAAACTTTATGTAAAATACTTTTACAATATCCATGAAAAGTGTGCACATCAGCCAAATCTGTTAAATCTTTTGCCAAGTCTCCAGCCAGATTATTAATAAATGTTAAAGCTAAAGAGGGGGTCCCTTTTAAAGTTAGAATTGCATTAAATGTAAAACTTTTACCTGTCCCCGGACCAGCTACTATAATTTTCTTTTTTGAAGAAGAGTTGAGAATAATCTCAGTATATTTTTTTCTATCCTCAGTTTGCTGTTTATGAATTTCGGAGTCTGACATAAGAGTAAGTTATTTAACCTTGGAGGATCTTTGGCTTAATTCCATTTTTGCCATTTCCTGAAGTTCATTTGCTACAGATTCAGCCTCTTCATCGCTTAGATCGGAGCCATTAGTCACTTTTCTTCCAATCCTGATATACTTCAAAGCCTTAGAGTGATCTTGCACCAATAACTCAATAGTCTTTATATCCAAGCTTTTTAGCTGTTTTTTAATAGCTTCTTTTGATTTCTGAAGACTTTTCAAATCCATGAGTATTATTATAGCTCAAAACTTAGCATTTTGCTTCAGAAGTGCCCCATAGTTTATTTAGATTTTAAAAAGTGCTATACTATATAGATATGGATAGTCCTAAATTCCGAGAAAATGTAGGTAAAAATATAAAGAAGCTACGAGAAAAGGCTAACCTCACTCAAGCTGAGGTAGCAAAAAAAGCAGGAATTAATATTAATTATTTTGCTGTTATTGAACGTGGAGAAGTTACTACCTCTATTGAGAAGTTAACAAAAATCAGTAAAGCTCTTAAAGTAGACGTATCTGAGATTATTAAAGGTTAAAGAAACCTATTTAGCTTCAAAAAATTAAACATTTCCATTGTTAATTCTTTATTTTCTATCCTTCGCATAATTTCCCGGCTATATGCTTGAGAAAGTATGTTTAGACTACCTTCCCAAAGGATTTTTCTGTCCAAAATCGCCAATTTACGGTGATGATTACCCAAGCATAGTAAAACTTGTATTCCAATACTTTCACAGTAAGAAATTACTTCTTCCGACTGTATTTCCATACTTTCATCATGTTCTTTAGGATCACGAGTAATAAAGTAAATTTTTACGCCCTTTTCAATTAGTTTTTCAAAAAACCGATCAAACGTTTTCATCCGTTCACAGGTGATGTACGGACTTTCAATTATTACTTCTTGCCGACAACGCTTAAGATCTCGCAAAAACGTTTGATAAAATGTGCTTTCATCAAATAAAGAGCTAGTTTGGGTTGTTAGAGAAGTCATTCTTCTTCCTCCTCTGCTTGATATACTTCCATCAACTTGTTAAAATGCGAAAGTAATGGTTCAAAATAAAATGCGTTAGGGGTACAAAACAAAAGACTTCTCGAGAGAAGGCTCTTTGTTTTTTGCACTGTGGAGGTAGGGGAACTAAATCTTTGATTTGGTTCGGCTTTTTGCTTTTAGCAAAAAGGGTGTGTTGTCCCGTACGCGGTACAAAATAATTGCGGGGTCCGCCCCCCTGTCAAAAATGCTTTGCATTTTTGCAGGCGATCTCCCGAGTAACGCAATTATTGCTAGTATAAGGTAACTCGGTCCGATAGCTCAGCGGTAGAGCAGAAGCCTTTTAAGCTTTTGGTCCTGGGTTCGAATCCCAGTCGGATCACTCGAAAAAAAGCCGGGCGTTGCCTGGCTTTTTTGTGATTCGGCAGAGGGATTCGTATCAAATCTTTGATTTGGTTCGGCTTTTCCCGGAGGGAAAAGGGTGTATTATCTCAGTCGGATCACTCAATATTTTTATTCTGCAGCTTTTTAACCCACGAGTCAGCGAGCACTTTTATGCTGATAACTTCCTCATAAAGTTGATTTAAATCAAAATCCTCATTTACAAAAGTATAAATACCCGTGGATGGATCATAATGGCTGACAAATATCATATTAGGTATCCCAAGTGCAGATTTAGAGCCAATATTGTAAGTACCAATATTTGAATTTGGACTGTTCTCTTTGATCCATTTTTTTAAATAATTATAATAATGCTCCAAATAATCCCTGAACTTCCTGTTATGGATTATTGAAGATTCGGAAATTTTTAAAACCATACCGATGTTTGAAGAGGGATTATTGTCATCCGAAGCCATTAGCATTTTTGAAACCATAGCGGAATGAACTAGAAAAGCATAGATTGAAGGAAAAACTATATCTGGTCCTAATTCAGGTTTAATTCGCAAGTATGCCAGATCAGCAAAATGAGCCTGAGTCCATATTTCCCTGATAGACATTTCTATCCAAATCTTTTTTCTCAAGACGTCCATCAAAGCAGTATTTTACCTTATTTCAAAAATACTGCAGAACTTGAGCTTAAATCTTTATCTTAAACTTCTTCAGGTATTTTTTGCCGTTTGTTGAAACATAAGAAACTTCCAGTTTGGCATCTTTTATTCCCGAGTGATATCTGCAAACGTTTGCCGAGCAGGTACCGAACAATAATTCAGCTTTATCCGAAGTTTGTCCCGTTAAATTAAGTGCCCCTCCCGCACCTTCCTGCTGACCGGACCCTTGAGTATAAACCAATGAGTAAGATACCGACTTAGCATTTTGGAGATTCGAAAAATTTATGGTTAGGGCTTTTCTATCTGGTCTTAATTTGGGGAAAACGCCGATTGTGGCTCCAGTTGCCTTAACGCCCTTAACTGCCTTTGCAGGGGCCGATTTGCCAGCCTGGGGAAGTACTTTAGCCTCAGCCGGAGAAGTAAAAACAACGAGACTGAAAATCAGGGAAAAAGCCAACAAAGCGAACTTCATCTTACTGTAGAATACCATGTTATACTGGATCGGGTGAATAGTAAAACACTTATACTGATTGTTATAACTTTCGTTTTACTCGCGGCGGGTGCGGGAGGATTTTATTTCCTTTTCGGAAGCAGGACGGAGCCCGAGGTTAAATCCGCTGTAGCTCTTCCAAAAGATACCAAACCGTCCGAGACACAAATAGAATATACCGATCCCTCCGGATTCAGCTTCAATTACCCCGATAACCTTTCCCTAACAAACGCAAACGCCGGCGAAACCGTCGATCCGGATGCGTATGCAAACTTACAGCTTTTCTCAAAAGACAAAAGCGGAAGTCTGATTATAAAAATTACGGATACGAAACTTAAAACCCGCGAAGATTGGCTTAAAGAAAACGGGATTCCTGAGACTAATATTCCGAAGGAAAAACAGCTGGGGAATCTTAAGGCTTGGGAGGTAAAAACCGGCGACCGTCTTATGCTTGCTTCAATTGACCAGGGAGTACTTTTTACTGTCGAATCCCCGCTTATAGAACAGGAATTTTGGGGCAAGGTTTACGATAAAGTGCTTGAAGGATTTGTATTTAACACCCCGGAAACCACGTCCTTAGCACAGGAGACAACTATTGCGCCTGTTGATGAAATCGTTTTTGAAGGGGAAGAAGTCATCGAATAAGGACAGAAAAAAGCCCGCTTACGCGGACTTCTTTCTAAAACCCGTCCCGGAAAATAGCATTTCTAATATTTTCCTTTATGCTTCGGCCTTGCGGTCTTGCATATTCGACAGGCAACCAATATACTTTTCTGTACTTACAGTTTCCTATGAGTACTTATTTATCTCTGCTTGCGCTTTAATAAATTGTATATTGGACTATTTACATTACTCTCTATTTTTCAAACTGTCAATCAATCAAAGAATATCAAAAATAGTCAAGTTTTTTATGGGATAAATACTAAGCTGCTATGCGTAGGGGGCGGCTTTCTTTTTCTTTAGGTTTTACTTCCGGCTTAGGCCGTTCAGGTAATTTTATAAGTAACCCTTTTCTAGTCTCGCGTTCAGCCTTCTTCTTGCCAATTTCTTTCTTTGCCCTTTTTCTGACGCAAAATCTGCTTTTACATCTGGGTCCATCAGGGTTAGGGTCGGCATCATACCGATCAGGGCATCTACAACCGCTCCTCCTTACATTCGGATTCGCTAACAGACCCTGCAGATCCTTACTTAATGCTGTTCTTGTCTGTGTTTGTATTTCCACAGTTTTTGTGAATCTTTCCCGCCCTTTTACACCGGCTATTTTCGACGGAGCACCGGCTGCCTCTACAGTGGCAGGTTTTGTGAGTATGTCTACCTGAGTACGAATTGGTGTAGATTCTACACTTAGTCTTCTCATAACAGATCAAAATTATATACTAAAGTGTCAAGATATTCAAAAACCTAGATAGCTTCAAAATCCTGTACTTAACCCTTCGGTTATGTTTTTAAGGTGTGTTACCTGGGGTTTTCCGTCTTTTATATCAATAGCCACAAGATCAATCCTTAATCCGCCTTTAATATGTTTCTCTAAGGCATAGAACTTTGAAGTTTTAATAAGCGCACGCAACTTTGAGGGAGTTACCGATTCAACAGCAGGTCCGTACTCATTATTGCCTCTCAATTTAACCTCCACAATTACAGTTGTCTCCCCGTCGCGGGCGATAAGGTCAATTTCACCGCCTCTTATTAGATAGTTTTTAACAATAATTTCGTATCCCAGCTTTTTCAGAAAAGCCGAGGCTAATTCCTCTCCGTATTTACCCTGCTCTTTTTTATAACCTGACATCTAAAGAAATTTATCGAGCTTAAACGACTTACGATGCAAATCCGATAATCCAAACTTTTTTATCATTTCGCGGTGAAAACTTGTGCCGTAACCTTTATGCTTGTCAAAGCCGTAATCCGGAAAATTCATATGCAGTTTTTGCATCAGATCGTCGCGGTAAACTTTTGCGATAATTGAAGCGGCTGCTATCGAAGCGGAAATTCTGTCACCTCCCGGAATGGGTTTTTGTTTCAGTTTATCCAGGGTTTTTACGTAGAAGGCATCTATTAAGAAAAAATCCGCAGCTTTCTTAAGATTATCAACGGCTTTTGAAAAAGCCATTTGAGTTGCCTGACCAATTCCGAATTTATTAATATCTTCAACGGAAATTTCACCGACAGCCCAGGCTTCAGCCTTGTCTTTAATTTCTTTTGCCAGATCCTCTCTTTTTGAAGGTTTTAAAAGCTTTGAATCGGCAATCCCATCAATCAGACTTGAATTAGGAGGAAAAATTACGGCGCCTGCAACTACGGGACCTGCAAAACAACCGCGCCCAACCTCATCTATTCCGCAAATGAAATTAAAACCTTGAGACCAAAGTGGAGTTTCTAGAGAAAAATCTGCAAAAGTCACCAAACCATTCTAACACGGAAATTGTTAAACGCGTGTAGCCATACGGCCTTTTACGTCGCGGAGATAATAAAGTTTCGAACGTCTGACTCCGACTTTACCGGACTTACCTTTTTTGGAGTGTTTAACAACCTCGATATCAACTAAAGTTTTAGCTGTAATCGGCCAAATACGCTCAACACCGACTCCCCTGTCTCCGATTCTGCGGACTGTGAAAGTTTTATCTTCCTGAGTTTTTCCCTGGCAGGCAATTAAAATTCCCTCAAAAGCCTGAACACGGGTTTTTCCGCCTTCTTCAATATTGTATTTAACTTTAATGGTGTCACCCACTGTAAGTTTTTTATCTCCGAAATTAATTGATAACATACGAGTGAATTTTAACCTAAAACGCCAAGCAAATCAACAGCCGAGCCTGAATTAAATAACTCGAACCGAATCGGGCCCCAAAAGGTTCTCGAGAATCACCAAAAGGCCCGCAGACGGGTCAATCGTAAAATTGAGATTGAGCTTCTTAAATGAATTTTCAGAAGGCAAAAGAATCGTTACCGGCTTGTCCCCGGGGTATTTTTTTAATGCGGAGTTTATCTCTTTTAAAAGATCGCTTCCGGCATTTACGGGTATCTTAATTTCAACACCGGGCAAATCTTCAAACGAAGGTTCGGGCATAGAAGGCGGATAATCGGCCGGAGGACCGGCCTCTCCCGTGTCTAAAACAAAAAATTCATCGGGATTAAAAATTTCGACGGTATCAATTAAAACCGAATATTCATCTTCCCTTTTATCCAGCTTACCAGTAACGACCACAACCTCCTCCTTATTTAAAATATGCTTCGTTTGAGCGTAAGTTTTCGGAAAAACCACAGTTTCCATCTCGGAAATTCCGTCCGAAATTTTAACAAAAGCCATCTCCGCACCACTTTTTTTAGTTAAAACTTTCTTAATTTCCACAATCACGCCTCCAAAAGTTACCCGCTGATTTATAGAAAAAGTCGGTAGGTGAGAAATCCTGACTTTTATCGCCTCCTCAAGCTGCTTTAACTTATTTAAATATGGCGGTTCGTGAAGATAAAAACCGAGAAGTTCTTTTTCGAATAAAAGCAGCTTATCAAGCTCTAATTCATCAATCTCGGCAAGCTTATGCTCGGCAAACCCCGCATCATCTTCCCCGAACAGCGAAACCTGACCGGAGGCGGTAAGTTTTGCAGTTTTATGAGCCTTCTCCAAGCTTTCATCTAATCCCAAAAGTAGCGATGCGCGGGTGCCGAACGTATCTAAAGCCCCCGCTTTAGTTAAAGATTCCAAAGTTTTACGGTTGGCAAGGCGCGTATCGACACGGGCACAAATATCGGCAAGCGATTTAAACGGTTTTCTCTCCCTCGCGGCAATTATCGATTCAATTGCGGAAATTCCGACATTTTTAATCGCAGACAATCCGAAGCGGATACCCTGAGTCTGAACAACCGATTTAGCGTGGGAAATATTACGCAGCATTTGCTCCTCGGTAAGGGTATTTAAATCTTCTATGGTAAATCCGACTCCCGAAAAATTAATATCCGGGGGTAAAACGACTATCCCCATCCTTTTGCACTCTTCGATGGCGTGAGCAATTTTTTCGGTATTTCCGTACTCTGCCGTCATAACCGCCGCCATAAACTCAACCGGAAAATTAGCCTTCATATAGGCAGTTTGATAGGAAATCATTCCGTATGAGGCAGCGTGGGCTTTAGGGAAACCGTAAGCGGCGAAAGGCTCAATCAGCGCCCAAAGTCCATCAGCTTTTTCTTTACTCATTCCGTTATCAACCGCGCCTTTTAAGAATTGGTCTTTCTGCTTTGCCATCTCAGCAGGAATTTTTTTACCCATAGCTTTACGGAATTTATCAGCCTCAAGCCAGGAATATCCGGCAATATTTATAGCCGTAAGCAAAACGTCTTCCTGATAAACCAAAATCCCCAATGACTGCTTCATATATTCCTCCATCCTCGGATCGTAATAGCGGATTTTTGATGGATCGTGTTTTCTCTGGATATAATCAGGTATCGAACCCATCGGACCCGGACGGTAAAGAGCAATCATAGCCATAATGTCATAAATATCCGTGGGTTTTAGATCAACCAACCACTTGGTCATACCCGAACCCTCAAGCTGAAAAAGTCCCATTGTTTCTCCCTGTGCCAGAAGTTCAAAGGCTTTCGGATCATCCAGTGGGATATTATCCAAATCAACCTCGGTATTACGGTTCTTTTTTACGAATTCCACCGCCCGCCCGAGGATCGAAAGATTGCGGATTCCTAAAAAGTCGAGCTTAACCAATCCTGCGGCCTCAACCGAAAACATATCGTATTGAGCGACGATTTTATCGCCATTAGCCTCTCTTTGAAGCGGAGTGTAATCGGTAAGCGGAGTCGGTGAAACGACAATTCCCGCCGCGTGAACTGAAGCGTGACGCACAGTCGACTCAACTTTACACGCCAAATCCAGCAGTTTTTTATAATTCTGGTCCGATTTATAGAGGTCAGCCAGTTCAGGTACCTCTTTTATTGCATCGGGCAAAGGCTTGTGAAATCCCTGATGGGGCGGTGGGACAAGTTTGGCAATCCTGTCTACCTCCCCGTATGCTATACCCATAACCCGTCCGATATCGCGGATTGCAGCCCTACCCATCATTGTTCCGAATGTAACAATGTGCGCCACTTTATCCTCTCCGTATTTTTGCGCAACGTAGCGTATAACCTCATCTCTCCTGTCGTCCGCCATATCCGAATCAATATCGGGCAAACTCGGACGCATTGGATTTAAAAACCGCTCAAAAGGAATGTTGTAATGGATCGAATCGATATTGGTTACCCCTAGGGCATAAAGAACTAACGACCCCGCGGCAGAACCTCTGGTATTAGTTATAATCCCCTGCTGATGAGCCCAATTAATGAAATCCTGAACCACCAAAAAATAAGTTCCGTATTTCTTTTTTTCTATAATCGAAAGTTCGTAATCGAGTCTTTCTTTTCTTTCGGGCGACATTTCCATTCTCAGAGCACCCCGCTCGTAAGTCAGCTCTTTAAGGTACTGCATCGGATCTTTCCCGCCCGGAACCTCAAATACCGGAAACATCGGCGTCCCGAGAGGAATTTCAATATTAATTTTTTCAGCAATTTTAACCGAATTTTCAACAGCCTCAGGAATTTCTTTAAACGCCTCCAGCATTTCCTCCGCGGATTTCAAATATAAATCGGGTGTATCAACCATCCTTAATCTGTTAAGGTCGGTCAGAGTCTTTCCTGTTTGTATACAGACCAGACAATCCTGGGCCTCGGCATCTTCTTTTTTTATATAGTGCAGATCGTTTGTTGCAACAAGCGGAATCCCGAGTTTTTTCGAAACGGCTTTTGCCGCAAGCCAAGTCATATCCTGAATATTGCCCATATTCTCCAAATCCGCCTTAACCGAAGCTTCCAATCCGGGTTTTGCGACTAATTGTTTATAAAAGTGATTCTGCAGTTCCAGATAATAATTTCCCTCACCGAATATTTCCTGATATTCTTTGGCTACTTCCTCGCCTTTTGAATAATCATTTTTTTTAAGCGCTCTGATAAATTCCCCCGCAGGACAGGCGGAAAGGGCAATTAATCCTTCGTGATATTGCTTGAGCAGCTCCTTATCAACACGGGGTTTGTAGTAGAACCCGTCCAGATAAGAGATTGAAACCAGCTTCATCAGATTCAAATAGCCTTTGTAATCCTTGGCTAGTACGGTTAAATGGTAAGGCTCGGTATCAACCTTGCCTTCCTTGCTTAGATGGGAACGCGGCGCGACATACATCTCGCAGCCGATAATCGGTTTAATACCCGCGTCGATACAGGCTTTATAAAATTCAATCGCACCGTACATCGAACCGTGATCGGTTATGGCAATTGAATCCATTCCTAAATCTTTGGCAGCTTTAACCAGCTTCGGGATTTTTGAAAGACCGTCTAGCAGGGAGTATTCGGTGTGAGTGTGGAGATGAACGAATTTACTCATATTATTGCGGTTTCTTGCAGGAACTTAATTCATCCGCGCGACAACCGGAAACTTTAGGGTTTTATTTTAACAGTATTTAGAGGGTAATTTTCAAGTGGCAATCAGCCAATCTCACCAGCTCTTACAAGCGAACCAGGGTATATTACCAGAGGTAATGCAGCAACAGTCGCTACGGGGATAGCAACATCTCTTGTAAATCCGCCTACGACGCGAGTTACTACTCCAAGAGGTCTTTCTGTTATTGTTGGTTTTACTTCGCCCTGAGCATCATAAATTGAGACAGGAAAAACTTTATCCATAACCCATCCTAAAGGATCTCTTCTGAACGAAGCTTCGCCTCCCAATCTTTGGGATAACTCGTTATATGTAGGTCTTGTTACTTCAACGCTTTTTGACATATCAGGGAATATACACCTCTTAAGCCCTATAGTCAATACCTAGTCACCAGTCCCCAAAGAGGTTGTTATAGATCTAAGTTGAGCTCTTTCCAAACCACAAAGTATGATACATTGCTCAAAATTATTTCTCTCACTCAAAAAGTTTTTAAGCCCCTGGAGATCATTAATGGGTTCTGAAGGACCGAATTCTTCAACCTGTCCTGTAACCACTCCGAACATTCGGGGATAAAGCAGCGGAGCTGCTTCAGGTTGTCCGGCAAAATCGATCAGATCGTTTCCGGCTCCTTCTGCAGATAAAAATTCCCCTGCCAACCCGATGGGGATTTGTTTAGGTTCAAGTCGGACAATTTCAAACCGCAAAGATGTCGCCAGCGAGCTCATTGTTATTGCACGGCGGGTTCTGTATCTGTACCGCTCTGTACCACCTGAATTTATAAGTACGGGCAGGGAGGAAGAGTTTTCCAAATCCCGGAGCAATCCCGCAAGATCAGAAAGTGATCCGTATCCCCGGCTTCCGCGCATTGCCAGCGCCCCAGCTTCATCTCCTATAAAAACACCGCCTTTCGGCATTTGAAAACCGGAACAACCATTCCGTAAATCAACTATTAGTATGTTCTTTCCGCGGGTTGAAACCTGGGTTTGTATTTGAGGTATGAGCAAGCGTGTTTTTCCGATACCGTTTTTTCCTTCAACGATAACCCCCGAGCCCTGATCAAGATGATCCGTAATTGCGAGTGCTTCAGGCTCCCAAATCCTCCCGGCTTTCCGCCAAAACTCTGTCCTTACAGCTTCCCGCGCGGTACTCATTTCTCTCCCAGTAACCGCATAAGCACCTCTTTGGACTTCCCTGCCTCAGCTTTCCCCTGCGTCTTTCTCATCATTCCGCCTATCAATGCCTGAATAGCGGATTCTTTTCCCGATTTGTAATCGGCTACCGATTTTTCATTCTCCCTGATTACTTCTTCAGCTATCTTCAATAATTCCGACTCATCTTCAATCTTTCCCGACTTTTTCTCTTTAACCGATGCAACTATTTCATCGGGTGAAGTTTTTTGCGGATCAATTTTGGAGTTAGCCAGATAGTTTGCAACATCTTTGACCTCAATTTTTTCCTGTTCAGCAATTCGGACGAGGATAAAAGAAG
>CAYOSW010000034.1:0-11775 GCA_964406775.1 uncultured Gammaproteobacteria bacterium | reverse complement strand
CTTCTAAAATTTCACCGGATAGTTCCCCGAAAAATCAGGAAGGTTTAAACAAAGATAGTTTCTCAACACCTCAGACTCAAACACTCGCCAACCCAGCTTCAGAAAACTGCGCAAAACAGGGTGGAATTCTAAAAATAATGAAAAATGGGGCCGGCGGAGAATTCGGGCTATGCCAATTTGAAGATGACCAGGCTTGCGAAGAGTGGGCCTTAATGCGGGGACAATGCCCCAAGGGCGGGGTCAAAACCATAGGTTACGATAATGATGCCCAAGCTTACTGCGCCTGGATCGGAGGCGAAACTACCGCTGAGGAAAACGCCACCTGCACCCTACCCGGAGGAAAAACCTGCCCCGTTACGGATCTTTGGGAAGGATCGTGCAGTTGATGTTAAAGATAATCGTTATTTTATCAATTATTTTAGCTGTCGGGGTTGGTGCGGCATTCTTTTTCGGATATTTGAACAAACCGGCCTTCAAGCCGAAACCACCTCCCTTGTCCCAAAATTTAAGACAACAATCTTTGCCTGTTCAAACTTCCCCGAGTCCTTCTCCCGCTATTAAAAACCCGATGGGACAAGATGTGAGCATAAAGGCAGATACAACACAGGAAGGGCCCTGGAATCACGATCTTCAGGTTGCGGTATCCAATGACGGTAAAGCTTTCCGTGACAGCAAACTATTCCAATCAAAGGCCGGAGTTCCTTCAGTAATTCACGATAAAAAAGGGAAATTGTATGCGGCTTTCCAGTGGTTCCCCGAGGATAATCCACAGGGTTTTGATAAAGTGGCAATTAAAACATCAGTTGACGGAGGTAATACCTGGACCGAGCCGGTACAAGCGGTCTTCAATAATTATCCCGCAAACCTTTCGCGCCCGTTTGACCCCACGCTTGTTTTAAATCCTGAAGGAACAATCCGGATGTACTACACCGTTAACCCCGCATCGGGACCTAATGCGGTTACTTCGTATTATTCGGCAATATCCGACGACGGTATAAATTATACATTTGAGGAAAAACCCAGATTTGAAATAGATAAAACTATGCTGATTGATTCGGCAGGAGCGGTTTATAACGATACCTATTTTTTACTCGCACCCCACCCTCAAAACGGTGCTTATTTTGCTACATCTCCTGACGGATTGAACTTTACTAGGGGAAAAGATATCAACTCCGCCTCAAAATATAACTGGACGGGAAATGTGTTGAATTTTAACGGCAAAATCCGCTTTTACGGCAACAGCACACCGGGCGGTAAAGTTTTTTATTCGGAAACAACGGACGGAGTAACCTGGACGGAACCAGTGCTAACTAACGTCGAAGGAGCCGGCGACCCCGCTGTCGTCCAGGCTCTGGAGAGCATTTACTTAATGATTTATACAGGAGGCCACAAAAAATAACAACGAATACAAACGCCTCTTTCCCAGACATCAGAAATTATTGATGTTATAATCCGAAAATGGCTACCGAGCAGGGCAGAACTTTATCCCCGGCCGACCTGAGAACTCAGGCGAAAGTCTACGCCTTCCTTAACAGGGCTTTTGCGGGCTTTAATGATCTCCAGGTTCAGTTGCACGATACATTCCCGATGTCCGGACCTTCTATGGCTCTAATGGCTCATTTCAGTTTTTTTGATGCCGCTTTAATTGCAGCTGATAAAAGAATCCCGAGAACTATTCCCGTAGTAAAACAGGAACTTATGCGGGTTCCGCTTGTGGGAAGAGCTCTGGAGCTTTGGGAGGCGATACCTGTTACCCGGGACGGAACAGATTCCGCGCCTTTAAGAAGAATTAACCAGGCCTTAAAAGAAGGGAGAGCGGTTTGTATCGCGCCTGAGGGAACAAGAAATAAAACGGGGCGTCTGGGTTCAATGAACAGAACTCTAGTCAAGCTTGCAATCAAAGCCCACGAAAGAGGCGTGCCTATATTTCCGATTGCTGCTGAAGGTGCCGATTTGGCATTACCTAAGGGTTCTTTTTTCCCTAGACGTGTTCCCATAACGGTCATAAGCGGGCCTTTTATAGATTTGAGCCTCTGGCATCATAAAAAATTAAGCGATGAGGAATTAATAGAACCTGCCCGACTTATCAGAAGTAAAATAGCCCTGCTGCTTCCCGAAAGAAACCAACCCTTACCTGAATCTGCAATTCCCGTACTTGCTCCCTGAATTATTTCTTCTTATAAAGCATCCAGACAGAATAAAAGGCCGAGACCGAAGCCACTAAGAATAAGACATTCAGCCAGGGACCTAAGGGGTTAATTCCAAACTGGTTAAACAAGTCGTAAATGACATAAATCCCGAACGTTACAGCAAACCCCCAGCCGTAACTCTTCTTCTTTTGCAGTGCGATACCGAGACTTAAGAAGAAGATTACCACTTCAATAAAAATTGAAATAAGATGGATCATTAAACTTAGTATAAAAGGAGAGACTGCAGAAAAACAAGTTAGTTTGGAGGAATAGACTGTTAAATCCGCCCCTCCGTGGAAGTTTCTACGCAATTATAAAATTAATACACCAGTCCCGGATTTTTTTCTGCTTCCTTTAAAATTTTCTCCAAGACCTTTAAATCAATATCTGATAATTTTTTAAATCTGATGCAGGACTTGCCGATTGACGCCTTGGGTAACTGCTCCTTATGTAGCTCGGCAATGTATTTATCATCTTTAACCGCACAAACATAGACAGATATATAATTTTTTTGAGAGGCCAGTGCAATAACCGGCCAGTCCCCTTCCCTGCCGGATTTACTTTTATAGTGAAACTCACCATACCCGAGCATATTGGACGCAAAATAAGGTTTAAATTTCGGGACAACTTTTTGGATAAACTTGTGAAGATTTATGATTTCGGATTTGCGGGGTTCGGCTATTAAAGACAAATACTCTTCAACGGAAGAAGCCTTTGAGGGCTTAAACATATTCATAGTAAAATAATTTAATTGCCGGCAAGCTTGTAATCGGCGTAAAAAGTCACAGATTTCAGTTTATGATTGTCATCGAGTTTAAAGGCTAACGTCCTGCCTTCTTTATCAACCGCAAAAAAATCTGAAGATTCTTCTATATCCGAATACTTTGCGTCAGGCGGATTAAATGCCCAAGGCGCCTTTCCCGATTTGGCTTTACCTGAAATAAAATCAATGATTTCTTTAGTGTCGCTTGTGGCCTCGCAACAAGACGAAGCATAAATTATCAAGGCTACTTTATCAGCCAGATTAGGCTCAATCTTATCAAAATTATTTGATTCAATTGCCTTTTCGATTGCCCTCTGAGCATCATTCGGACCCAACTCATCACCCAGCTGAGGACCATCTCCTGTTGATTGATCCGACATATAGGACGGGAGAGATGACGGCGAAGGCGAGACGGAAGGTGAAATTGAAGGAGTTAAAGATGCTGAAGGCTGATTTGATACTGCCGGGGCTGCCCCGTTCATAGGAAAAGTAAGACCCAAAAAATATCCCCCGCCGACCAAAAAAAGAATGGCTAAGATCACAAATATTACCAGTAAAACTTTAATCATTTTTTCTTTTTTGAAACTTTTTTAGCGTAGTCCGAATCAAAATGCTTTCTGATATGATGATGAGCTTTTTTTGTTAACTTGTAAAGAATTAAGCATCCTACAAGACACATCAGTCCCAAAATAATAAGCAAAAATCCGGCAAGCTTACTCAACCCGACAAATCCGGCAACTTTAGAAACAGCTCCCGACGGTATTAAATTACTTTCGGACAGTTCCGCAGAACCGCTGGCGGGTAAATTATTGGCCGGATTATCCTCAGTTAAAGATTTCTCAATTGTATACTCGGCTACTTTATTCTCAATTTTTTCCTGAACCTTGGAGATCGGGTCTGATGCAGCCTGGTCTTCAGATTCCGCTACTATTCCTGCATTCCCCATAGCTCCCCCGCCCTCACCGTCAGTCAAGGTGCTGAAATATTTAATGGGTCCGTAGGACTGCTTATTATTTGCATCTTTACTGAAAACTTTATAGGAATATTTTTTTCCGGGCTCCAGATTCGCCAGATTAATTGTGTGATTTGCGGAAGAATCATCCCTACCTGTTTGTTTATCAAATCTGTCCGATCCGTCTCCTGCATCACCATAGAAAACCCAGGATGTTGCATTATGGCTGGTCTGCCATTTTACCGTTGCACCGGTTTGAGAAACATTCTCAGCAACAACACCCGAGATCAGTAATATATTCAAATCAATGCCTCCGCCAACTATTGGAGCATTACCGATGGGTTTTAATGAGGGCAATGCAAACCCCCCGGCTGCAGGCTGATTCTGTTGCTGGGGCGGTGTATAATCAACCCTTAAAACTGGTTGAAAAACCGAGTTAGTATCCAAGCTGTCAAACGATCTGGAAAAAGATACTGCCTGAGGCCCGTCAGCAGTTATATAAATTCCGTAATTTCGCGAAGCACGGCTATACCAATTCCGCATTAGCGGTGTTATATCCCAACTTCTGGTCTGTTTTCCGTTGTCTGTATTTACTGTTGCATACGGCTCGCCTATCTGCGGCTTAGTATTCCAGGTAATATCGGAACTCCAATCGCTTGTTATCTGGTGAAGCGTAAGAGGGATCGCATTAGCACCGCTTGATCCGCTCTGATATAAATCAACAAACGCTGAATTGATTACTGTACCCTCCTGGAAAACACCCCCGAAATCAAATTTTAAATACAGACTGCTTTTGGCGTTACTTTGTTGATCATACGAAACTATCATCTGCCTGTCCTGTCCGTGAGTGTCGTTACCTCCCCTGCTTGAAAGATACGTATCCCCTACTGCAGGCAAATTCGCTACCCGGGCAAAAATCGGTGCCGGAAAAATCACAAAAAAAGAAAGAATCAAAATGGCAGTTAAAATTGCGCTCAAGAGATTAGAATACTAATTCAGTGTAAAAAGCGGGGAATAAGTTGTCAACCGGATTATTTAATTTTCACTACAACTTTACCCTTGGGGTGACCTTTTTCCAGGTATTCAAAAGCTTCCTTAGCTTCATCCAGGGGAAATACTTTATCAATCTCAGCTTTAAGTTTTCCTGCGTCGACGAGCTCTGCAATTCTTTTGAATTTATCAGCTGTGCTTTTTGTGTTTTGTGCTATAGCGGTGATGTTATATTTTTCAACATCCTCCGGATCAAACTGCGTACCCATCGAAACTATAATTCCGCCCGGTTTTAATACCGGTAGTGATTTCCGGGCAGTTTCTCCTCCTGCCGTATCAAAGACCGCGTCGTAATCTTTAAAAATTTCCGTAAAATCCTGCGATTTGTAGTCTATAACTTCATCTGCCCCGAGGCTTTTAACAAAATCCAAAGACTCCGGACCCGAGGTTGCTGCAACGTATGCTCCGTGCATTTTTGCAATCTGTACCGCAAGCGATCCTATCCCTCCGCCTCCTCCGTGAATTAATATTTTCTGGCCTCTTTTAATTTGAATATGCTCTTCAATTGCCTGGAGAGCGCTGGCGGCGGCAAGCGGAAGACCCCCCGCCTCAATAAAATTGAGACTCGCGGGTTTCAACGATGTAGCTGAAATATTTGCAGAAACATATTCGGCTAAAGTTCCTGAGCCTCCGCCTAAAATTATCGCGTTACCGTAAACTTCATCACCGGTTTTGAAATCATTCGATCCTTCGGATATTTCTGCAACAACGCCGGCAAAATCCGTACCCAATGTAACCGGAAATGTTTTTATGGCGTCTTTTAAATTCCCGTTTCTTATTTTGTAATCTATCGGATTAATACCTGCCGCATAAACTTCAACCAAAACCTGTCCCTGTTTGAGCACAGGTTTTATTGCATCCTTATTTACTTCAATTACTTCACTGCCTCCGAATTTGTTAATCTGCACCGCTTTCATTGGTTAAATGTAATACAAATACTTTATTTTTAATAGTACTTACAATTAATAAAGGATATTTATTATTAGATAGCCGTTCTGCGGAGCGGGTTGATCTTGCCCGGGCTAACACTTATACTAACGGTGGTAATTTATGGCAGGCAATAAATTCCGGCGTGAACTAGATAAATTACTACAGGAAACATACAACCAAATCTTCTTTCCCAAGGAGGACAGAAGGGGATTTTTTTTCCGCTTTGGGTTAACTTTTATTTTTTCTCTTTTATTGATTGAGACTGCTGTTCTACCCCCGGGGTTAATCAGCCTAGAAGTCTTCCTCTTTCTCTCCTTACTGCTTATTTCAATCAATTCATTCCTCGGCAACGCCAAAACCGCTGCGACCCTTACCGCCGTTTCCGTACTAATGAGTTCTATCTCGCTGCTCAACAGCCGGATTAATCCGTCAATAATAATGGAATTTATAGTTTTTATAATATCTGCCATTTCTATCAATCTGATGATTAATCTCTCAAAGAGGGTTGATCTCGGTTCAGAATTCGGAAAGAGAGAAAGACACTACCTGAAACAACTGGAAAAAGCAGCGCTTGAAAAAAGAGAGGTCATAAAAGAACTGAGAGCTCACGATGAATTGATCTCCATAGCCTCTCACGAATTAAAAACACCGCTTACTTCCACCCTATTGAAGCTGCAGATTGCTCTGGACAATATCAAAAATGTCAGTTTGGCTAATTTTTCAATACAGAATCTTTTGGATATGTTAGAAAGCGCCGAGGAACAGGCGCAAAGCTTAGGCAAGATGATTAATAATTTACTCAGCCTCTCGCTCCTCAAGAGCGGGAGAATGCAGCTGGATTTTGAGGAAGCAGATTTAGGCAAGGTAACCGAGAATATTGTTAACAGATTTAAAGAAAGGGCAAAGAAAGAACAAATCAAGATCGAATATATGGGCAGATCACAGAAATTAACAACAGTCATTGATAGAGTAAAGATCGAACAGGCGCTAACTAACCTGGTGAGCAATGCCATAAAATACGGTCAAAAAAAACCGGTTTATGTTGAGTTACAAAGGTCCGGATCCAACGCCAGAATATCGGTCCGGGATGAAGGGATCGGTATCACCCCGGATGTTCAGGAGAAAATTTTTAATCTTTACGAAAGAGGCAGTAACCACAGCAGTCAATCAGGACTCGGAATCGGATTGTTTGTAACGAACCAGATAATTCTTGCTCATAAAGGCAAGCTGCTTTTGAAAAGCAGAGAAAACAAAGGATCGGTTTTTACGCTCGAGATCCCTCTCCGGAGATAGATTTTTTGAAAAGGCGTGTATAATACTAGCTATGCAGCCGTTAATAGTTATTGTCGAGGATGATAACGACTTCAGAGAGTATCTTAAGTCGGTATTAACATCCAGTGGTTTTATTACTCAAAGCTATTCAAAAGGCAGTGAAGCTTTAAAATTTATAGAGAATCAGCAGCCTGACTTGGTAATTCTGGATTTGAATCTCCCTGATATGACAGGTGAGGCAATCTGTATGGAGATCCGCAAACAGTCCACCGATCTGCCGATTATTATGCTAACAGCAAAGAGTTCGATTAATGAGAAAGTCGAGGGTCTTAATCTGGGAGCAGATGACTATATAACAAAACCGTTTGTTCCCGAAGAATTCATTGCCAGGATCCGGGCCCGCCTCAGAGATAAAAATAATTCCGGAGCCATTCTTAAAATTGCTGATCTAGAATTTGATAAATCAAAAATAGAGGTAAAAAGGGCGGGAAAAATAATTAATCTGACCCCCCAGGAATTTAAATTATTGGATTTTTTGATGTCTAACCAGGGAATTGTTTTAAGCCGCGAAATGATCCTAAACCGGGTTTGGTCTTATTCGCTGGAGGTAGAAAGCCGGGTAGTTGATGTTTATATGGGATATCTGCGTAAGAAAATTGATAAAGGTTTTTCGAAAAAACTCATAAATTCTGTTAGAGGTTTCGGATATACAATAAAAGAGTAGCTCACTTTTCAAAATCGATTCTTATACTCTGACGGCCTTTCCCGCTTTCAGTCTTTAACTTAACCCCTAGTCTTGAGGCGATATCTTTTATAAGAACCCAGGGAAGTTCGTCTTTAAAAGGATTTTGATCCTTTTGGTATTTATCAAAACTAATGGTTATCTCATATTTGGAATTTCCGGAAAAAGTTTGAACCTGCACGTTCTCACCTTTTTTAGCGAATATCAGATCAAACAAAAGATATAGCATCTTTTGCGTCAAGATAAGATCGCCCCAAATTTTATAATCTCGTGTAATAGCTATATCAATTTTATATCTTTTAGAGAGTTTCTCAAAAATTTCACTTAAATCAAAAGTTTCACGGACGACCATATAATTGGTCAAGTTTAAGTAAGTAAAAACCGTTTCAATATTGAAATTTACCGAGTCTACTGAACTATCTATTCTATCCAATTTATCCCGTATATCATCACTATTGTTTGAATTCTTAACGATCTCCACAAGAGCCTTTATCCTAGCAAGAGGAGACTTCAGATCGTGGCTATAATTGTTTAAAAGACTCAGGGTCTTGGATTTCATAACTGTAATTATATCTGACCTTGTACAGATTCTTTCTTAATCATCAGGAAAATGACGCCAAGAAACCGGGCCGAACGGCCCGGTTGTCCTTTTCAGCTTCAGGATTCCCGTATCTGCCCAACTACTCTAATCTGATCCGCGCTGTAGTTGTTGAAAATATTTCTCACATCACTTAACTCAGCAGATCCGCTAGCCGGAACTGCGAGCAAAACAGCCCCTTCCCTGATTCTTTGCTCATAGACCCTTGCCTCCTCATCAGGAATACCTAAGCTGACCAGCCCACCCAATAGTCCACCGACCAAAGTGCCGGTCGTCGCACCGCTAACTAAAGCTGCGGCCGCACCTGTTAATCCGAGAGCTGCGGCGATTGGACCGGCAATCAGCAAAGCTCCTACACCCGGAATACTGATTGCTCCCAAACCGATTAGTAATCCGGCCAACCCTCCTAAAACTCCACCGGCTGTAGCTCCCGAAACAGCTCCCTGAGCAATGCTCCCGCCTTTTGAACCGGTCTCACCTAAAGGAGCTGAATCTTTCACAATCACAGACAGGTCTTTAGGGTCGTAGCCCTTCAATTCCAAGCTATTTATTGCAGCTTCTGCCTGCATCTTGTCTGAAAAAACACCTATAACTGTATTCATCTTTTCACCTCCTTCCATAGAAAATTTATTGGCATAACTTAAACCGATAGCCAGATTAAATAACATTCTGGTGCAATCTTATGAGGGACCGGTAATACCATTTATACAACTCAGTAAGAAATGTGAAAGAGATACCGGATTGAAAGGTAAGCGCCTTAGAAGTATACTGGAATACTCTCGTAAGAATCTGCCTAATGAGTAGTAATTTTTTTGAATATCAATATAATCACTCCGCCGCTTCAACTTTTATAAAAATCAGGTTCAATTTACCGTTTTTCACAACAGTAAATATTCCTCAGACTTTCACTTTTTTACAACAGCAGTTTCCCGGGGTACTTACAACCCAATGCTTTAACGGGGCCGGTTTGCCGTTTATTCAAGAAGTTAATGCGACTGAATTGGGACATTTATTTGAACATATCTTAATTCGGAAAATTTATGATTTAAAAAAGATTGCCGGCGAAGACAATTTTATTGTCGAAGCAAGGACTGATTGGAATTGGAAAAGAGAAGACAAGGGAGTTTTTAATATCTTTGTAAAATGGGGTCATCAAAATTTTGTTCTTTTTGATCAGGCGCTTGAGGAGACCAGCGTCCTTTTTGAGAACCTACTCTCTTGCCGCCTGTCTTCAGAAAACAAAGCTACGGATAATTCTGTTAACTATCCGTAGCTCCCCTTTTTTCTAGACCCAAACAAATATTATCTATTTGCAATACCGCGGCCAGTATCCTCAAGATTATCGGTTTCGTTCTGCTCTATAAGAGCATCCTGATCCTCATATTGTTGCTTATCAGTAGATTCGCCGACTTGACCACCTTTTGAACCCTGATCTTCGTAGTGTTGATTTGTTTTATTTTTCCCGTCCATTTCCTCACCCCCTCTCTTTTATAAAAGGATAATAAAGAAAATTCGTAAATTGCAAACAAGGAAAAAGTAAGAGAAGAGCAAGAGATTACCCGGTGCTCTTTGCAACTATATTAAGGAGGTCCTCCATATTAAAAGGTTTTTGCAAATAAGCGGAAATTTTCAACTCTTTTGCAATCCTTGTTATGGTCTCAAGTGACTGGCCAGAAACTATTATAAGAGGAATATTTCCAATCTTTTTATCAGCTTTAATTTCGCTTACAAAACTATCGCCCTTTTTATTTTTTAAAGACAGGTCGGATAAAATTAAATCCGGTTTAAAACCCGCGATATCTTTTATATCCACAAGATTGTCAGACGTTTCTACGGTAAATCCTTTATTATTCAAGATCGTCCGAATTGCCTCTAAAATATCCTGATCATCTTCAATGACAAATACTTTTTTCATAATTTACTTAGAGTCTATTTTAAGAATTTGTTGAAGAATTTAACAGTATTTTGCATAGCAGGCGTAAAACCGGGGTTTGTTATATTATGGCCTCCCGAAGGATACTCGTTCAGTTCGTGGGGTATGTTTGTTTTATCTAATAACACATTCAACCCCCGACTATAGGCAATATCTACAACATCATCATTGACTGCGTGGTTTAACTGAATAGCGCTTTTAAAATCATTGAGATAATTTGTCGCTGCAACTAAATCCCAAAACGGATTACCGTCTTTCGGCTCGCCGTAAGTATCCATCAACAATTTCCGCCTTTGTTGTCTTGCGGTTTGATCAACAGGAGGACGGTAGCTTCCGTCCCGGATTCCAAATTCCGCAAAATCTTTATATGTATAGACTGCACCGGCCCAAATACTGACCGCAGGGATATCGGTCTTAACAGCTAGGGTACGCAAAACAACATTACCCGCCATAGAATGACCCCAAAGTCCGATTTTCTCAGGATTAACAAAGCCGGAATTTTGAAGCGCAGAGTAAGCATTTAAAACATCGATTATATAGTCAGCTGAGTAATAAGCTCCTCCGGCCTCCCCTTCTGACTCGCCGTGCCCCCGTAAGTCAATCTTAAAAACAACATAACCGTTTTTGGCAAGGTAATCTACATAATCGTAATAATTTTGTGTTGTTTTATATAGCGAAGGCGGAATATATCCGTGGATAAAAACGATAGCCGGCCAGCCGGCAGCAGGCTTTTCCCCTTTAGGCTCCGTTAACAGCCCGTTAATTTTAAGCCCGTCCGAATCGTACGAGGCTAAATAGGCGGTATAAGTCGCTGTTTCGTAAGTTTTTTCTGATTTCCCAAGCATACTTTTATAATCCCTGTTTCTAAGATAAGGTATTGTCAGCTCTTCGAATAAAAACGGGCTCGGAACGGGAGTAATGGAGGAATTTGGCTTAGCAACTTTAACCGGTTGAGAATCAACCGGCTCTTCACCCGTTTTATTGAAAAAAATATATCCTGCTCCGATCAAAAGCAGTACTACAACAGAGGCAGTTAGGAGCTTAGACATTCCGTTAATTTTACCACGGAACCATTGTCAAAAAACTCTTTTAGTCATAGTATTAAGTAATGCCCGTCAAGAAAAAAAAGGCCGCAAAAAAACCCTACTGGAGCAAAAAAATAATTTTAGGCTTTATCGGTTTGATTATTTTGCTGATTATAGTTATTAAAGTCTGTCCCTCTTCCAGTAAGCAAACACCTTCCGGGATTATCGGTTTTTCAGGCACTTATACAGGCAATTTACCCTGTGCCGACTGTCCCGGAATAAAAGAGACTCTCACTTTGACAGCAACAAATTCAGCTCAAA
>CAYOSW010000033.1:0-11840 GCA_964406775.1 uncultured Gammaproteobacteria bacterium | reverse complement strand
CGTTTTTAGAATTTAAGAGCTTTCAGCCTTCAGGACCGCTCAATAGAAACTTTGCTTACTTTCACTCGGGGGATAATATTCATCTGAGTCTTCCGCCCTTTCAAATTTTTAACAGCAATCAATACTGGGTTGGGAGCATCTGGCTTGAAGACATTATCTACATTTATATACTCGGACTTTTTGCGGGAATCACACTTCTTAAAAATAATGCGTTACGGCCTTTGGGAATATTTATTCTCACCTATATGACCGCATCCATATTTATCGCCCACAGGGATATTTCCAGATACGTTCTTCCGGCATTTCCGTTTGCGCTGATAGCTTATGAAAAAGTATTAACTTCAAAAGAATTTAAAGTGGTTCTGGGAATAGTATTTTTGGGAATTTATTTATACACTCAAAATTTTCTATTGCAGAATACAGCACCTTTTCCGAATCCTCAGCTTTTTAACTGACCTGTTCAGGATCCTCTTCGTGCTTCCAGGTAAAGTAGTGGTTTACTATAAAATTCCAGGCCATAACAGGGGGGATTGTCGCGAAGAAGTAGAAGTTATTATAAGCAATTTTTCTGAAACCGACGTCTATAAATCCGTCTCCGAAAATCAAATCCAACCCCTTAACAATCCCCACTGCTATCGCCAATCCGAAGAGGCTGACAAATTGAAAGGAAACAAATCTCTGGAAAATATTTTTGGAGTTTTTTCTGTGTCTAAAAGTCCAGGTATTATTCAGAGCAAAATTATTTATTATGGCGATTTCTGTTGAGAAACCTTTTGATGTTGCGGGAGGAAGACCGAACTCCCAGATAAAAAATTTATAAAATGCAAAATCTATTAAGGTTCCGGTAACACCAACCAGCCCGAATTTAATCAGGGTTTTGGCTTTTCTTGTGGCTTTAAAAAAACCGAAATTAATCCCCCACTTATGCAGTCTGGCATCAATACAGTAAGTAACAACGTCATAGGTATAATTTAAAGTCTTATTTTTTGAATATCCTTCGGCGCGGTTTTTAAAAACAAGAGGAATCTCTTTGTAGTTACAGCCTGCGAGTATTGCCTCGTTTAAGAAAGCCGGCTGGATGATAAATGTTTTTTCCCTCCAGGGAAGTCTGTCCAGATTTATTTTTCTGAAAAGTGCGGGAGTAAAAGCTCTTGCCGAGTTAGTAAATTCTTTTATATCCCAGGGCCCCATCAGAACCCGGCAGATCAGGGAAGCACCGGCCGAAAACATTCTTCTTGAGAAAGAAAGATTATTTTTTCCGCCCTTTACGAATCTTGAACCGATTGCAAGATCGTAACCCTCATCAACTGTTTTAACCAGTTTCGGAAGGATATTTACTTCAACCTGTCCATCGGCATCAAGCTGCGCTAAGATGTCCGGTTTTAAATGCGTTAGAGAGTATTTGTGTCCTTCAATTAAGGCAATTCCTAGACCTCTTTCGGCATTCAGAAAATGCACCCGGGAATTTTCTTTAGCAAGTTTTCTGGCAACCTCGCCCGTTCCGTCAGGAGAGTTTGAATCAACAACTAAAACCTCAATCCGATACCCCGGAATATTTTTTTCCTGAGCTAAAACTTCCTCAGTAAAGCGGCGGACATTTGCTTTCTCGTTAAATGTGGGTAACACGACTACAACTTTACGCATACTAAGCTATAAGAATAATACCTTTCTTAAACGGGAATTAGAAGATATCACGTCCTTCATATCTTCAATACTCAATTTAAACCATACGTGGTAAACTGGACTGGTTATGCGGAAAATACTAGTAACAGGCGCTAACGGATTTGCCGGACAACATTTAATCGGAATCCTTAAGGATGATTACAGCATTATAGGCATCGTCCATAAATCCGATCTTAATAGTACCGAGTCCGTAACTTACGAGAACGGAAATATCCTGGATCGGGGTTTTCTTGAAGATTTAATAAAAAAACACCAGCCGGAATCAATTATTCATCTGGCGGCTATCGCACCGACCTGGTCTGAGGATCCCGAAAACATTTTTAAAATTAATCTTGTCGGAACTTTGAATCTTTATCTTGCTGTTGAGTCCTTAAAAAAAGAAACTGGTTATGACCCCAAAATTGTTTATATATCCTCAGCCGAAGTTTACGGAAAAACGATCAACCCTGAACATATTACAGAGGAGAATCCTTTTTTCCCGGCAAATTATTACGGCGCTAGCAAAGTCGCAGCTGACAGGTTGAGCTATCAGATGTCCCAATCCTCAAAATTGAATATCACGATAGTCCGCCCTTTTAATCACGCCGGACCCGGGCAGTTAAAAGGCTTTTTCATATCCGATATGGCTTCTCAAATTGTCGAAATTGAAAAAGACCCGTCAAAGAATGAATTAATGGCGGGGAATTTGGAATCGGTACGGGATATTTCCGATGTCCGCGATATTGTTCAGGGTTACAAATTAATTCTGGAGGCCGACACTAAACCCGGCGATGCGTTTAATTTATGTTCCGGACGGGGAATTAAAATGAAGCAAATACTTGATAAACTCATTCAACTTGCACAGAAGGAAATTAAAATAACCGAAGATCCCAAAAGAATGCGTCCGTCCGAAGTGCCGATTACTGTTGGAGATAATTCAAAATTTAAGGAACTAACGGGCTGGGAGCCGAAAATCCCTCTTGACCAAACACTGAAAGATACCTTAGAGTATTGGAGGCGTCAGTCATAGAAAAATGAAAACAGCGGTTATTATTGGAGCATCATCACAGGACGGTTCATACCTCGCAGACCTTTTGCTTGAGAAAGGTTATAAAGTTGTCGGTACAATCCGCAGGTCTACAAGTTTTACCAAAGAAAATATCGATCACCTGCTCGGTAAAATAACCATCGAGTTTGCCGACCTTTTGGATCAGGTTTCAATTGAAACCGTAATAAAAAAGCATCAGCCCGATGAAGTTTATAATATAGCAGCCCAATCCGTCCCCCACGATGCCTGGACGCATCCTTTTTATACCGGCGAGATTACGGCTCTGGGCCCGGTCCGAGTTATGGAAGCGGTACGAAGCTTTGCTCCGCACGCTAAGGTTTACCAGGCAACATCCAGGGAAATTTTCGGCAATATAGAGGCTGAATCGGCAAATGAAAACACCCCGTTTGATGCCAACAACCCTTACGGAATAGCTAAAGCTTACGCTCATATGATGACCAGATGCTACCGCGAATCCTACAATATGTTTGCTTGCGGTGGGATTTTATTTAATCACGAATCACCGCGGAGGGGATTGCACTTTGTTACCCGAAAAATAACTGCCGGAGCAGCTTGCATAAAAAACGGTGTTAAAAATCCGCCGATTAACGAAGTCGGAGAACCTCTTGTTGATTCAAACGGGAAACTTCATTTGGGTTTTCTTGATGCAAAGCGGGACTGGGGCTACGCCAAGGAATATGTTAAAGCTATGTGGTTAATGCTTCAACAGGACACTCCCAAGGACTATGTTATCGGCACAAATTCAACAAATACTGTGAAGGAGGCCTGCAAAATTGCGTTTGAAGCAGCCGGACTTAATTGGGAAGATCACGTTATCTCAAATGATAAACTTTTACGACCCACTGAAATTAAGGAATTAAAGGGGGATTATTCCGCTGCCAAAAATGATCTCTGCTGGGAACCAAAAACAACTTTTGAGGAACTCATAACCCTGATGGTCGAAGCCGATCTCCAAAGATTCAAATAACCTATAGACTTGATTATTTCTGTTAATTTAATTAGAATTCCCTTATGCAACTCGATTTCCGTTTTGAACGACCGGAAGTTCGCCTCCAATATGTAGAAGGCGAGCTGTCACATCACAGCACTCTTCTCAAAAATGTTTCATTAACAGAATCAGGTATCGCACTATGCAAGAATCCGAACGGCATAGAAACCCTTTTGGCAGCAGTAAAAGTATCTGATGACTTATCCGCAGAAATTGTTCCCTTAACAAAAGGTTCCAGGAGGCTTCATATGGCGCTTCCTTCGGATGGTCCGTCCAGAATAGGATTTTTTGTAGGTTTAGCCAGAAAAGCTAAGGGAGATTTCTCTCTAGGAATAGTGGGTGGCCTATCAGCATCATTAAGGGTTGGTGAATACCCCGGAGAAGCTTTAACGACAGAACCTACAACTGAAGTGCCCTTTGATGTTTCGGGATTCAAAAATGGTGCTGCTGAACAACAGCACCAGGTGTGGTTTCAAGATCTCGGTTTAGACGCCCAAAGATTTAGTCCAAATAGAACAAGAGGATTATTTACTCAGGGAAGAAAAGTTATGGGCGGATGGGAAGACCGCGATCTCAGAGTAGTCCCAGAAGGATCGGATCCTCTTTTATTTCAAATACTTGTGCACGAATCAGCTCCCGGAAGAATGCGCAGTCTTGTCTCGTTAGCAGGAGCCTTTGAGATTGCGGCAAATATTCCCGGTTAAATATTCACACTCTTTTTAAACTCGTCAATACTCTCAGACACTGTTTTTAGAATCCCTTTTCCGAATTCGGTTTCAAATTTAGTTACATCCAGATATGAATTTTGGGGGCGTTTTGCCGCGCGGGTCTGGTTGTATTCCGAAAACGGAACGGCTTTAACCAGGCTTTTATTAAGCCCGAATTTTTCCGCAATTAAAACTGCCAAATCGTATGGGGTTGTATAGTCAGTTGAAGCCAAATGGTATATTCCTGAGGCTTTTGCTTCAAGAAGCCTGAGGATTCCATCAACTAAGGTGTCGACAAAAACCGGGGTAATTTTCTGATCGGAAACGCCGTTAATTTCCTTTCCTTCTCTTAAAAGTTTTACAAAAGTCCGGGCGATATCCAATTTTTTATCAAAACGGGCAGAATAAGGCATTTCAGGCCTGACAATCAAAAATTCAGGCGAAACCCCGGTTACTTTATCTTCCCCCAGCATTTTGGTAGTTCCATACCAATTTACAGGACCCGGTGTATCCTCTTCCTTATATGGAGAAGGTTTTGAACCGTCAAAAATATAGTCTGTCGAGATATGGATTAAATATTTCCCGGAATTAGAGCAGTTAAGGGCTAAGACTTCGGGAAGTGAAACATTCAGTTTATAAACCAGTCCCTCATTATCGTCTTTCTCCTTTTCAGCCTCATCAACATTGGTAAAAGCGGCAAAATTTAAAACTGCTTCCGCATCCGACTCCAAGAGATAATTCTCAAGAGTTTTGAAATCGAGAAGATCCAGTTCGTCGTGAGTTGGCGCAGAAATAGAATAGTCGGACGCCAGTTCGCAAAATCTTGAACCAACAAGTCCCGATCCGCCAAAAACCAATAGCTTCATCTTGATCCTGCTAAATATTCTTTTAAACTCAGATTATTTTTATCCTTGTCGGAAAGAAACGGCTCACTAACAGGCCAATCAATCTCCAGTTCAGGGTCGTTCCAGGCTATTCCCTGCTCCATTCCGCCCGAATAATACTGATTGACCTGGTATTCATAAACCGCTTCATCCGAAATAATCAGGTAAGAATTTCCAAGACCCGCGGGGATGAACAATTTAACCTTATTGGAATAACCGATCTGCATTTTAAAAACCTGTTTAAAAGTCGGGGAATCGCGGCGGACGTCAACAATAACCGACAACACCTCCCCATAAGGACAGTAGATAAATTTATCCCAAGGCGCTATATGAATACCTCTTAAAACATCTTTTTTTGAAAAAGCGTGATTTTCCTGAACGTGAATCCAGGGCCTGCCTAACGCTTCCTCAAATTCATTGCGCCTGAACGGTTCACGAAAAAACCCGCGGTCATCCTCAAAAGTTTTTCCTCCTTCAACTACCAGTAGTCCTTCAATATTAGTTTTTTGAATCATATCTCAGCTTCTCCTGCTGGGCGCGGTCCACATTCATTCTAACCTCAAGCAAAGGCCCCCACCACCACTCATTTTCTTTATACCAATTAACAGTTTTCTCTAGCCACTCTTCAAAGGTGTGTTCGGGCTTCCAGCCTAAAGCTCGGAGTTTTGAATCATCAATCGCATAGCGGAAATCGTGACCTAATCTATCCTGAACATATTCTATATGGGATTCATCTTTACCTAAAAATTTCAGAATTAATTTAGTCGCTTCAAGATTAGTTTTTGATTCCCCACCGACACAATAAGTTTCCCCTATCTCCCCTTTTATTAAAACCAGATCTATCGCAGCGGCGTGATCTCTTGCATATAGCCATTCGCGGATATTTTCGCCTTTACCCATTAAAGGTACTTTTTGATCGCGCAATAAATTTGTAATAAAACGCGGGAATAATTTTTCAGGCTCGTGAAACGGACCGAAATTATTCGCGCAATTTGTAATCGTAATTGGCAGTCCGTATGTCTCAAAATAAGCTCTGACTAAATGATCCGAGCCGGCTTTCGAGGCCGAGTAAGGCGTTCTGGGTTCATATTTCGTTTCTTCATTAAAAGGCGGATCCTGCAACCCGAGGCTTCCGAAAACCTCATCAGTTGAAACGTGGTGGAATCTTTTTATTTTTTTCTTCAGGGCGGTCTGAAGAAGCTGGGCGGTTCCCAAAACATTCGTTTTTACAAACTCCAGAGGATCCAGAACAGAACGGTCAACGTGGGATTCGGCGGCAAAATGAACAACGATATCAACCCCGTCCATAGCTTCCTCAACATCGTTTGCCGAAACGATATCCCCTTTTATGAATTTATAGTTGGGATTATTTTCAAAATCTTTAGTCGAGCTCAAATGACCTGCATAAGTCAGCTTGTCTAAATTCACAACCTGATCATCAGGATGCATCTCAAGATAATAGCGGATAAAATTGGAGCCGATAAAACCGGCACCTCCAGTAACTAAAAGTTTCATTGTTAAACTGCAGTAATCTAATCCAAACTCATCAGATATTGGCCGTAACCGCTTTTTAAAAGCGGTTCTGCCAATTTATGAAGCTGTTCTTTATCAATAAATCCGCTCCTGTATGCTGCTTCCTCAATACACCCGATTTTAAGACCCTGCCTTTCCTCGATTACCTGGACAAACTGACACGCTTGCATCATAGAAGTAAAAGTTCCAGTATCAAGCCAAGCAGTTCCGCGGTCCAAAAGACAAACCTTCAACTTACCCCTTTGCCTATAGGCATCCAAAACCGAGGTGATCTCAATCTCTCCACGGGGGGACGGCTCTACATTCCTGGCGATCTCCACCACTTCGTTGTCGAAAAAATACAAACCCGCGTTCGCGTAATTTGATTTAGGGTGCACCGGTTTTTCTATGATAGATAATACTTTCATATTAGAATCAAATTCATATACTCCATACCGCTCTGGATCTTTAACCGGCGCCGCAAATCCGACCGCTCCGTCCACATCGGTATTTTTCTTTAAATCGCTGTCCATCTCAGAACCGTAAAAAATGTTGTCACCTAGTATCATCGCCACCTTATCGGTTCCGATAAATTCCGCACCGACTATGAATGCGTCGGCCAACCCTCTGGGTTTATCCTGAACTTTATAGGTAAAATTACATCCGAGCTGGGATCCGTCTCCTAATAAATCCTGAAATCTGGGCAAGTCCCGTTCGGTCGAAATAATAAGAATATCTTTTATTCCTGACTGAAGAAGCGTCGAAAGAGGATAATAAATCATCGGCTTATCAAAAACCGGCATTAATTGCTTCGAGATGGCCAATGTAATGGGATAAAGTCTTGTACCTGAACCGCCTGCTAAAATGATTCCCTTCATAATTTTACAGAGCTATTCCGAATATAACCAGGAATGCCAAAGCTCCTATCAAAATATACTCAAGTCCTATCTCAAAAGTCAAACTTCTGTCATAGTGGTGATGAATAACCGAGGTTGCAAGATAGATTGCGACAGCCATAAAGATGATTACATACTGATAAACACTCCAATCCTTATAAGCAAAACTCAAAAATATCAGCAGTAAGCTGACCAGTAAAAAAACATAGCTGATTAGATTTAGATTCTTAATTTTTTTCATTATTAAAGAATTTGCCCCGGACTTAAGTTAATTAAGACACTCGAAGCCACGGATATCAAGGCTAAATGAGGCAGGTGGCGCGCCGTAATTTTATATACTGCTCTTCTTCTTAAGATGTAAAGATCCAAGGCTATTAAAATAAACAGACCGAAAAGCAAAGTCAGACCCGAGATTTTATAAGCCAGATAAGGGTCGGTAAAGGCACTTTCCAAGAATTGCTTGTCTGATGCTACTAAAGTTTGAGCCTGAACCTGGGGTTTTACCGCTACGGGACTTGCCTGAGCAAGCTCAGCTGTCTGAGAAGGCTGTGCCGACGGTCCCGACTCCTGCGGAGTCTGAACGCTTTGGACCGCAGCCTCGGGCGGGACAGCCGCGATTGTTACGTCAACAGGTGTTCCGAATTCCTGTACGACCAAAGTTGTTTTTTCGCCGTTAAGGGTTCCTTCCAAAACCGCGATTCCGATATGCTGATAATGTTTATTGAGAATATTTTCCCTGTGCGTGCGAGAAGCCATCCAGGCTTTTACCACCTCATCCGACTGATAAAAACTCTTAGCTAAATTCTCACCGGCGTAAGAAAATTTATAACCGGCTCCGTTAATAAACCCCCAGGGGTCCTTTCCGGAAGGCGAAAAATGCGCCCAATAATTTTCTGCGAACATATTCTTAGCCTTTTCGGTTGCCGCCGCATCCAGTCTGGCATCTTCACTGACAGCCGTTAATCCGTTTTTCTCCCGTTCAACATTCGTCAGCCTAATAATTTCGGATACGGTAATCGAGGATTCAACCCCTAAAACACCGGGCTTATAAACGTTTGTTGCTTTAAAGGCAAAGTTCAAAAGTAAAAAAAAGACAATATAAACGGCCAGCGCCCTGAAAGATAATAAGTGGGCTTTTTTATGAGTATCAGGATGCGGAAGAAAAAAATGTGAAAGTTTCATCAAGAATTCAGTATAGCATCAACTTAGGCATAAACTAAATCCGTTTCCATTTTTTTTCCATTAACCGGAATATTTAATGAGAAACCCAAAGCGTTAGCCACAGATGCTCCGACTTTAAGTCCCGTATAAGAACCCGGCCCTTTTTCAACTTCAACTGAAGTCAGTTCACTAGACTCCAAACCGTTATCCTTAAGAATCTGCACAATCAAATTCAGTAAGACTTGCGATCCGAAATCATTTTCAGCAGATTTTAAGTCGATAACTTTACTATCTTTCTTTAAGGAGACTTCTATTTTTTTTCTATCAGCTGTATTAATGTGTAAAATCATTAAATGATTATATTTTGAAGCTAAAAAAAATACAAATCTCCTTAAAAACTTGTGAGATTGATCATCCACAAACCCGCTATTACTTGCTATGATAAGAATGTGAAAATGCTGAAAATTTTTAAATTCTGGCGGCTTCCTAAGAAAATCTGGGTTACTTGTTTGCTGATTATTATCGTTATTTCAGGATATTTTTTTTACCCTAAACCTAAAATCGAGGCTATTCAACTAGCGGATGTCAAAATTGGGACGGTTAAAGAAATAATCTCAAGCTCGGGAACACTAGAAGGCACCGATTCGGCAGATCTGCGTTTTAAAATAGGCGGTAAATTAAATTACATCGGTGTCGAAGCGGGAGAAACTGTAAAAAAAGGTCAACTTATTGCAAGCCTCGACACCAGGGATCTTTTAATTGATTTACAGCAGGCTAATAACACTTTTGAAATCAAGGATTCAACCGCGAAAAGAGCAGAAGATGATGTTAAAGACCATACTGCCGACGAAAATTTCACTCAGAGAGAAGCACGGGTAGCCGCCCAAAAAGCCCGGGACAATGCATACGATGACGTTAAAGCAGCCAAGAGAGCTATTGAAGACGCATATATTTACGCACCGCTTTCCGGTGTCGTCACTAAAGCCGATCCAAATGTTGGACAAACTGTATCCGTAACCGATTTAATCGCTCAAATTGTGGACCAAACCGATTATGTCTTTGAGGCTGAAGTTGACGAAGCGGATCTCGGGAAAATTAAAACCGGTCAGACTGCCGATATCACCTTAAACTCATACCCGGACCGGATTTTTAAGGCGACTGTTTCCAAAATTACACCTGCGACTGAAACTACGGATTCAGGAGCGACTGTCGTTATCGTTAAATTGGATTTAGGGAAACCGGAAATTAATTTTGTCTCCGGAATTAACGGCCAGGCCGAAATAATTGCCAATCAAGTAGACGGAGTTCCGGTAATTCCGATTGATGCTTTAATAGACAATAATGAAGTCTATGTTAAACAAGGTGAAAGCTATAACAAAGTTAAAATAGAAACAGGTCTATCCTCGGATACCGAGACTGAGGTTAAATCGGGCTTAAAGGAAGGCGATAAAGTGGTGACAAACCCCTCCGCCGTTAAGACCCAAAATCCGGGCGGTTTTAAACTCCCCTGGAATTAAGCCGGAAAAAAAATTATGGCGCAGACACCCTTAATACAGCTCTCCAAAATAAATAAAATTTTCGAGCTCGATGAGGAACTTACGTTCCAGGCTTTGAAGGATATTGATCTGGACATAGATAAGGGGGAGTTTGTTGCGATAGTCGGCCCTTCAGGATCAGGAAAATCAACTTTGATGAATATTTTAGGATTACTCGACAAACCGACTTCAGGCTCTTACCATCTGGACGGAATGGATGTATCCCACTTAAAAGACGATCATCTTGCTAAATTGCGTAATCAAAAATTAGGTTTTGTTTTTCAGAGCTTTAATCTTCTCGCCAGAACTTCCGCAACCGATAATGTTGCACTCCCTTTAATATATTCCGGGGTTGCAGGCGCAGAAAGACTAAAGAGATCCAAAAAAGCTTTGGATTCGGTGGGTTTATCGGATAAATACTCCTCCCGGCCGTCTCAGCTTTCGGGCGGACAGCAGCAAAGAGTTGCCATCGCCCGTGCTCTGGTTACGGACCCGGAAATAATTCTTGCTGACGAACCGACGGGAAATCTGGATTCTAAATCCGGAGCCGAGGTAATGGAGCTCTTAAAAAAACTACATAAAGACGGTAAAACAGTAATCCTAATCACCCACGATTCTATGACCGCAAAACACGCCCATAAAATAATCCGGGTCAAAGACGGTCAAATAACCGAGGAAAAGGGAGAATATACAAAATGAATCTGCTTGAGACTTTGAGATTATCAATAACCGCAATTCTACGCAACCGATTACGTTCGTTTTTAACGACACTGGGAGTTATCATCGGGGTTTTCTCGGTGATCATTCTGGTTGCGCTTGTTTCAGGTTTACAGAGTTTTATAACCGACCAGATTTCATCTTTCGGTTCAAATCTGATTTTTGTGATACCCGGACAATCAGGAGGGGCCGGCCGAGGACCCGGAGGATCAACTGTTAATAGACTGCAGTTCCAGGATGTTACGAATTTAAAACGCGAGCTGAAAGGGTCTGCCGATGTTTCGACAGTGACACAAAAGGCCGCTTCAGCAAAATACAACAACCAAACAAGTAAGAATATGACTGTTTCAGGTGTTGAGGATATTTACCCGAAAATAGTTACAGCTATTGAAGTGGAAAAAGGCAGATTCATTAATAAAGCTGAGTCGGATTCGGGAAAGAGAGTTGCCGTTTTGGGACCTACAGCGGTAAAAAATTTATTCGGAGAATCGAGTGCCTTGAATAAAACGATCTATATCAATAACACAAAATTCCTAGTGGTCGGCGTGACAAAGCCCCGCGGAGCAGTCTTCGGTGTTGATCAGGATAACTCAGCTTTTGTTCCGCTTGAGGCCCAGAGAAAACAATTCGGTATTGATCAGCCCAACGCTATTTATGTTTCGGTTTTTAAGACCGAAGACATCGCTTCGGTTCAGGCGGAAATTAAGAA
>CAYOSW010000032.1:0-12230 GCA_964406775.1 uncultured Gammaproteobacteria bacterium | reverse complement strand
CGTGAAGATTAGATAACTCCATAGTGTCCCAAAGCCAGATATAATCTGTGTATGAGCTCAAAAGGCCCGTTCTCTGATCTGTGTGAATAGCTTCGTTCGGAATTACTTTGTTTAAATCCACAACCGTACCTGCTTTAAGGCGGGTGAATTGAATAAACCTTACACAGTTCCAACCGCAGTTTCCTGAACATTCGTGTCTTTCAGCCCTCTTACCATCATCAATCGGAGCCCAAACCTTATCAATTAAACTTCCTCCGTTTATGGCGATTAAAAGCCTGTTGCTGTTTGTTCTCAAATCAAAACCTAACCCGTCTCCTCCGTCAGCCGGAAGTCTGAAGACAGTCCATTTCTCAACAAATCTGGTTCCTGAATTTTTACCGGCCTTGATATCCTCATAACTTACTTCAGAGCCGTTAACTCTTCGTGATCTGGGATTTAATTGAACGTAATCTCCTGAACCGGCGAATCTGATTTCCTCAACTAATATCTGTCTGTCTTTAACGCCCTGCACCGGCACATCTGCAGACCCTGAAGTAAACTCAAAATCTCCATCATCTTCAAAATAAAAGCCTCCGAAAAAGGACTGTCCGTAAACATCATTTTCTGTAGTTGTACACAAAGGAGGTCTGCCGTCAGTCGGAAGAGGTCCACAGCTGGCGTTGACAGCCGTCTGTAACCTATCCGCAACAAGATCTGAAGCTATAGCTAACCCCGAAGGCAATACTCTAACATTGACACTAGCCCCTTGGTCTACTAAAGCAGCCCGGGAGGCAGCCGCTACTCTACCTGAATATAATTCTGCAGCTCTAACACCTGTAGCTGCTATCTGAGGAAGGTTCACTGAAGCACCGTCTGCTAAAGAAAGTGTTGCTGCTCCGGCTAACCCAAGAGCTCCACGCAATAGAAGACGTCTTCCTCTTTGTGTTTTATTTTGTGGTTCTGAATTTTTTTGTCTGTCTAGCATTTTTGGGATTGCCTAAAGAGGAAAAGAATTTCCGGATTAGGCAGTTATTTATTTTGTAGGGAGTATTTTACTATAGGTATTATTATTTGTCAAGTTAACCTGTCAGTGATGCATTATGAGAGCTTTATTTGAGACTAATTCCGATTGAATGGATGATTCTAGTTACAGGTTATAGGACTTAAGGTCTGAGCCCGGTAGTTTTTCTTGGAGCGTTTTTGGCTATTGCTTCTACTTCTGCCGGACAAAGATCTGCAACAGGAACCGGACCCACCTGCGCTACCAAGTCTGAAGTTAAGAATCTTAGGTTGGCACCGTTTTTTTCAGGCAACGCAACTCTAATACCGTCAACAATATACCCTATTGCATCATCTTCGTATAAGTTCCTTAACTGGTCCCAGCCCGCACCCGAGTTAAAGTCAGGCCTTGTGCCGTTAACGTGTCTTAAAAGTCTGGCTTGAGCATAACCTGTCAACGAATGAGCGTCGGGATTTCCAATTTCAGCACCATTTATCCAATCCGGACTTCTGAAATCGACTGTTCCGCAGTTCGGAGCCGGCTGAAAATCCGGAGCCCGAAAGAAATGATGTGTTAAAACAGCAGCCGCGACTAAGCCCAGCGCACCTATTCTCAGCATTCTTGATGATCTGGCCGCAGACTGAGCCCTTATTGTAGGCGCAATTAAATCAAAATCTGCAGAAACATCTTCCGTAGCTACTCTGAGCGCGGTCACCTGGTCAACAGTTGCAGGTCTTGAAACAGCTGCAGAAGTGAGCCTCTCCTCAAGCTGTCCTGCTAAAGCCGTTTCAGCTTCATTTGATAAGTCCGTCAGAACGTTAGGGCGCTGGTCGGGATCTCCCAAAACCCTGATATCGCCGGTTACCCACCCTTCAGCGGAAGAGCTCCAGCGTCTTGCTATTTCAGCGACACGGCCTCCCGCACCTGCAAGCCTGGTTGTTGCATTCAGAATTCCTTCACGAACCGCATCAAGACCAACCGCTCCCGAGATAACTGCGGCTTCCATTAAATTTTGTGAAGTTTGACTGTCAACTCCGACCATCATCGAAACTCCGGCTAAACCTGCACCCACAATAAGTCCTGCGCCGGCTGCATTAGCGTTTAACCAACCGCTGTAAACATTATTAAATAAGCCTGATTCGATATTATGATTGACAGCCGATCTGACAGCATCTTCGGAAAGACAAACTTGCTCTCCCGCAAAGGTTTCGGAATATACACGGCGGAAATCTGCGGGAGGTACGGCACTGGCCGCCGACCTGGCTCTGAATTCGGCTAAAGTTGAAGTTGCCACCCGTAAAGAAGCAGCTGCTGCCACGAGTCTATCCCTGCCTCTATTAAAGACGGAAAAGATACTTTGGTTTCTAACATATTCGGTGGCAAATTCGTCGCGGACTCTTTCCTGTCTGGTTTGAGCTGCGGCTAAGTGTTGGGGCTGTAAATAAAGGAAGCCTGTTTCAGGGGTCATTGAATAAAATTATAAGATAAGTTTTATTAAAAGTCAAATAAGGCTAGCTATGTCTGATAATCTTCCTTTTTATGGGTTTCTATTGCGCGATCCGTAATTTTTCTAAATTTGCTACAGGCTGTTTGATTGGGTAAATTTTGTGGATAAGTCCCTGCTCCGGTGGAAAAGTCTGAACAAGTACCGGAATTGTGCGTAAAATACACCCTGGTCACGTGACCGGACGGGAAAGTTCTCAAATAAAAAGGGTAGCTGTCTTAATTGGAGACTTGACCCCGCCCTGCTCTGGCGAAGCCAGAGGGCGAGTTTTCAAATCCTCGAGGCAATGAGTTATCGTTTAGATTGGAGACTTGACCCTGCCCTAGTCAAATCTCCAATCCAAATTACAACCCCTAAAACCGGTAAAATTAGTCCGTGCGTAAAGAACTAAATATTTACCCAACTAAAATATTAACTTGTCAATTTAGCCTTAAAATAACCCCTTGACAGCAACTCCAGAATATGAAATTCTAGACATATGATGATAACTTCTAACTGCTCTTGAAGTTATCATTGTAATAATTAAAAAGGGCATTGCTATTCGAGTCCGTCTGCGGTAGTAATGCTCTTTTTTTGTGTCTTCCTCAAAAAAAGATCCTTCCTATAACTCCGCTTCCACTCACTAACGCTCTTTTTCCGCTGTAATCTTTCCAGTCAAGACTTCTTGGCTGTCAATTGAAGCTACTAAATCCGTCTGCATATTTAGTAACTTCAAATAAATGCTTCCAGCGACTTAAAAACTGCTCTTATCCGGCAGGAAACCTAACCCCTTACCATCACAATCAAACCCTGCTCCTTTTGGCCCAAAATCTTCTTAACCTGAGTAGCCATCTGCTCCTTTTGGCCAACCCTTTTTCTTCTACTAATTTCTTTTTTTAATCCTATATTGAACATCGGGTTTGTTTACTCCAATCGAGATTATCATAGGGAAAACTATTTGTCAATACATTCAAGTCCCATAGCAAAAATTCGAGAAAAAAACCTATGTCCTAGAGTTTTCAAAAGAGGATAGTATATCAGTTTAGGCCTTTATAGCAGGCTAAAGAGAGGTATATTTTTATACACATTCTTTAAAATTGTTTTTGTGGATAACTCCCGGACTGCAAACCCCCTGGAGAATACTGTGGATTTTGCAAACGCAACCGATTTAAAGCCTTTTTAACCGCTTAAGGCTACTTTGTTTTGGCTTTTACGAAGATCATTCTTCCCGCGGCGACCTGAATTAACCTGGTGACTTGAGTCTCGATTTCCTTGCCCACAAGCTCAGCACCGTCTTCCACCACGATCATCGTACCGTCAGGTAAATAACCTACCCCCTGCTTTGCATCTTTACCCAGATGCAGAACTTTAACCTTCAGAGCTTCTCCCGGAATCGCTATCGTCCGGACTGCGTTAGCCAGCTCGTTTATGTTTAAAACCATAATGTTTGAGACTGTGGCCAGTCTGTTTAAATTGAAATCCGTTGTGATTATCCGTCCGTGCAGATTTTTAGCCAGTTTTAACAGCTTTTCGTCGGGATTCTTACCCAGGGAATCCTTATCCCAAATTTCTATCCTCAGCCCTTTAACTTTCTTAAGCTCATCAACAATCTCAAATCCCCGCCTGCCTCTTGAACGTTTGAGATAGTCAGCGGAATCCGCAACTTGCTGGAGTTCGGTTAATATAAATGTAGGTATCAGGACCGTGCCTGACAAAAAGTGCGTCTTGGCAATATCCAAGATTCTTCCGTCAATTATAGCGGAAGTATCCATAATCAGAGGATGACTAACCGACACCCCGCCGATGGGAGAAACGGCCGGAAAAGAGGCTCCCGGAAAAGCCATCGGCCTTTGGATTCTCATCATCTGACTGGTTATTTCCGCACTTAGCCTGCTTGTAAAATTATTGGCAAACCGCAGCATTGCCGAGGATACAATCTTTGCCAAATCCGGGAATAGACCATATCCCATCAAACCGAACCATACTGTAATGATTATCCGGAGAAATATCCTGTTAAACGGAGGTAAATCCGGCACGACTTCTGTAAATATAAAGGCGATGAGGGCAAAGACTACTGCTAAAACCAGCCTTAGAACCCAAGTTACATTACCGCCGCCTCCACCGGGGAGAAAAGCCCCGTTAACTTTCCCCTTAAAGGGAGAGAAAGCATTGCTTATTCGCATGATTAATAATTCCTTTTTAGAGAACCTTCCGTTTAACGGAAATCTCATTGCAGGTTTCTGAGACAAGATAATTACCTGCAAGTTCATTTAAGCACAATCATTCATTTTTTTACAGCTGGTAAATCCCGGCTATTTAAACCGAAGAAAAACCATCCCGCCGGGACATTATTTTAAAACAGAAAGAGGTGAGCATATTTATGTATAAATGCTTAAAACAACCCCCCCTCAAAAAGCCCTACCTTTTTGTCCAACAAAACAGGTACGCTTCGCCTAAGAAGGCAGACAGAATATTTTTACCCTCTTAAGCCAGACCGGAACCGTAAAGAGAAGCCGAGTCACTCGGATATAAGCTGATCGCTATACGAAAAAGCTTTAAGGAACCCTACCGGTTTGAGGAATTTACCGGCCTAAAGAAATATTAGTGATGAAAATTTCAGGATCGTCAAGTCACGGTACTCACCGCCTCTCAGGTGTTCCTGCTCACTACCTCTCTAATATTTGCAGATATACGGGGATTTGTAAACCCGGCTATTCCTTATCAGAACAGTTTCTCGGCCCTAAATTCAGGAAAAAGCATTGATTTCAAATCCAAACCACTTTTTTCAGATATATATATATATATATATATTGCGTCCTGCACAACTTTGACCCCCTGAAGATTAATCCCCTTGCTCTTATATTGGAAGGCAACTAAATGGCTTTAATATTATTTGAGAGAATTTGGAGCTGGCGCAACAATAGAAGGTCTTAGTACGCTTAAGACCTGTTTAGGATCTATTCTTAACCCGTTGGAGTATCGTCTTGTGTCGAAGTTGCTATGTCTTTCCAGCTGATGAATACTCATTGGCGTCATACGTATCATAGTGGTTTTACCCTGACACTCATTTTCCGGCTTAATAGCAGGAGTTAAAAATCCCATATTTAAGGCCGCTTCATTTCCAAAACCAACATCATTTGGGTTATCAGCCCTGACCAAAAAGAGATCCCCGCCAGTTAAATGCTCTGGACAATCCCTGCACCGTTGTGTGTCCCTAGCATTTCTGGAGAGATTACTCAGGACTATAACTACGCCTCCTGGCTTATTTTTTATCCTATCAACATACTCTCTTGCTGCTTTTCCGGGATCAGGATCCATCAAAAACCTCTGAGAATCAACCATAGGGTTTGGGACCTCCTTTATTAACTCTGCCAATTCTCTGGGGGTGACTGCATCTTCCGGATCAGGCTGAATATCAAGGTCTTTATCCATACTCCATTAAAACCCGACTAAGCATTATTACTTTGCACCGAGGATGATTTCTATATTTGCAGCGTCGTCAGACTTCAAGGAGGTATTTCCTGCCGCATCAAATTCAGGAGCGAGGTCTTTAATGACCTGAGCTATGGCAGACTCGTCGGCCGATTTAACTCTGACAACAGTCTGGGTAAAGGCCGAATTTGTAGCATTCCCCGTTTTTTCAATCTGATATCCGAGCTCTTTAAGCTTGTCTGCAACAGTTTTTGCGAGTCCGGTTTTACCTGAACCGTTTAAGATTCTTACTTTGTACTGGGCTCTATCAGGCTCAGGAGTAGGCGTCGGAGTTGCGGAGGGAGTTTCAATGGGCGAAGGCGAAGGACTCGGCTGACTGGTTAAACTGATTTCGCCAAAACCGCCCTTCAATATATAAACTGTGAATCCGATAACGGCGATACCTATAATAACCAGCACCAGAAGGTGGAATTTATTTGCACGCTTCACCGGCTGGTTTTGACTGTGTTGTGAGAAGAAATTATTAGGATCATTGCCCGTCGATCCCTGCGAATTATCCATACTGCTCCTTTGTCCGAAACTGGCGCCGAACGATTCCCTTTGCGCATTTATACCTAAATCCGACCCTCTTTGTCCAGAGGGCTTCAAGCTCGGTATAAAATAGTCCTCCTCATCCTGCTCTTTAGCGACGGGCCTTTCATCAGTCAGATCATCGAGACTATCGGGCTGAGGTTGTTTAACGGGCAAATCTTCGTTATCGGTTTTTTCAAAATCAGCAATAGCCTCATTTTCAACAGGCTCAACAGTTCGGCGGATATTACTTTCAGGCTCAGAACGGCGGATATGCCCGGTCTCTTCATCAGACTTTCCGTCTTCTTCCGGTTCAGGCTCATCCCCGCCTGAGTCATCATTCTCCTCATCGGCGCCTTTATCATCATCCAGGGGGTCATTGTCTTCAGGCTCCCATTCTTTTTCAGCTTCAGATTCACGCTTGGCCGGTTTCTCAGTCTCCTCGTCTTCTTCGTCGTCACCTGAATCCTTCTCCGGTTCTTCTTCCTGATCATCTTTATCACGGTTGAGGTTTTTGAGTTTTACTTTTCTGAACTCAATATCTTCCTCTTCTTCGTCTGCTTTATCCAGAACGGGAGGTTTCGGACCCTTCCACTCTTCAAGCTCCTCTTCCTCTCCGGAAGATTCTTTTTCTTCTGTCGAATCACCGTCATCATCAGAGGTTTTGCCACTTCTGATGCTTTCCAATTTTTTGGATATATTCTCGTAAGCAGCCTCGACTTTGTCCTCTTCTTCGGATGTGTCTTTAGGGTCGGCCATAAGTGTTTAATTATTGTAGAAACTATTGAATAACTTTGCAAGTTTTGAGGCTAGGTAACCCCGTTAAGAGCTATTTTTGAACAGACCGCTAAGGTTTTTAAGGTTATCGGCAGAGTATACTTTCTCAAATCCCAACTTTTTCGCTTCCTTAGTCCGTTTCTCCAGACCCCTAACCCTTCTTACCTCGCCTAAAAGCCCCACTTCGCCGATAAAAACCGCTTTTTTAGCCAGAGTTTTCTCTTTAAAAGAAGAGATTATAGCTGCGCAAATTGCCAGATCAGCCGCAGGTTCGGTCACTTTTATTCCCCCTGCAACGTTTACGAAGATATCCTGATCCCAAAGATTTAAGTTGAGTCTTTTCTGCAGAACCGCAGTTAGTAGCTGGAGCCGGTTATTATCAATCCCGGTCCCGATCCGACGGGCAATAGGCGAGCCTGTTTTTGTAACAAGCGCCTGAATTTCGACCAAGATCGGTCTCAAACCGGTTAATAAAACAGTTATCGTTGAGCCGGGAGCCTCGACTCTTTCCTCCAGGAAAACTTCGGACGGGTTGCGCACTTCTTTAAGCCCCGACTCGTCCATTTCAAATATCCCAACCTCATCAACCGGACCGAAACGGTTTTTATTCGAGCGTAAAATCCTGTAGTTATTGTTTGAATCACCCTCTAGTGAAAGAACAACATCAACCAGATGTTCCAGAGTCTTGGGTCCGGCCACTGTACCTTCTTTGGTAACGTGACCTACTATAAATATGGGGATATGGAGTTTTTTAGCGACTTTTTGGAGCCTGTGACTGCACTCTCTGACTTGCGAAACAGACCCCGCCGCAGCTGTTAAATCAGCGGTTTCCAGCGTCTGGATCGAATCTACAATGACCAGTTTGGGTTTTTGAGATTCTATGCCTGCAATTATGGAGTCCACATCGGTTTCGGCTATAAAACTCAAGTCGGCTTTACGGTCAATTCTCTCTATTCTTAAGCGTATTTGTTGAGGCGACTCCTCTCCGGCGACATATAAAGTATCGGCAATATTTATAGCCAAGTGAGAAAGCAGTGTGGATTTGCCTATTCCCGGGTCACCGGCAACTAAAACAACCGATCCGAGAACAACACCGCCGCCTAAAACCCGATCGAATTCATCTATTTTGGTGCTTATTTTATCGTAAATACTTCTTTCTATATCACCAAGCTTGATTATCTTTGGTATGGATTTACCTGCTTTGAGTCCTTTACCGGAAGTATTCTCGACTAATTGTTCGACAAGCGAATTCCAGCTCCCGCACTCCGGGCATTTCCCCAGTAAAGTCGGCGACTGGTATCCGCACTGCTGACATACATATTGGCTAGTTCTTCGCATAAGGCAATTTTAACACGAAGATTTTTTGGGGTTATTTAATCTAATTCGCACCTTTCACCTGAAGTATCTCTTCCGCCTTTTTGACATAAGGAGTTAAAAGATCCGCAGAAAAATTATCGCTTGCCCGGACAAAATAATCGGAGTCGAATGAAGAAATTTTCCACTCAAACTCCCCATTAAATCCCGAACAAAAGAACAAATCTCCCTCTTCTCCACTAACCGATTTTGCTACTATACCTTCTTCTGATAAACCTAAATCAGCCTCCACGCAAACATCTATAGCCCCTTTGGTGATTGCGTAATAACGCATTAGCTTAAGAGCCAGACCAGGATTCACCAAAGAATTAATAGAGACCTTAACCTTGCAAACAGGCTCAGGGTCGCTTAATCCCGGCTTTTGTACCTGAGGAGAAGAGCCTATCTTGTTACACTGACCACAACCGGACGAATCATTACAAACTCCACCTTCTGCAATCCCGCGGCATAGCTGGACACCCGATTTAAAACCCCCTCCCGTATCGCAATACTTAGTGTACTCACAAGTCTGTCCATCCTCTTTTTCTGTCTTGTCGTCTGCAATAATTAGAGGCTGCCTAGAATTATGAATAGAATCATCAGGAGGCACTCCTATAACTCCGTCCGAAAGCTCACACGGTTCAATTTTGGGCTGGAAATCATAAACACAGCCCTCCTCATCTCTTTCCCCATAAAGAGGGTCGGAAGAATTTTTTGCGTAGTATCCCCCTGTTTTATATATCCTTTTTCCTGCTGATTCTTTAGTGTAGTCACAATAGTACTTATTATTATCCAAACATTTTTTTTCTTGATCACTCTCAGAATAAGACTCAAAACCGCATTGGCCGGAAATCTGATGACCGTTAATCCTTCTATATTCTCCTGATTCTATATTTTGGCAAACATCATAAACCTTTTGTTCACTCCAATCACATTCAGGGTCCTTTTTATCCCACCCATCTCCGCATACCTCCTCAGCCCGAGGAAGAAAACTTGTTCTTTCTTTAATAAAGTAACCGCCTAAAAACAGGAACCCACCCACTAAAAGGAGCACGATTAAAGGCGAAAAGCCAAGTTGGGCCAGCATTCCTTTAGTCCTCATCTATAATCCTCCACACAAGCTTCAATGTCACTAGAATTTTCATATAGTTGTCTCCTCGTTAAGTCAATAATCGCCTTTGTCTTTGGATCATTTATTCTTGACTTCAATTCATCCAGGGAAATCCTACTCTCCTCAATATCCTCATCCTCCAAAGAGGTCCTTGCTTTTAGCGAGTAAAAAGGCACGGGTTTACCTGAAGTATCTAGAATATCGCCATCAACAGAACTTGATAGACCAACTCTAGGATCATTTACGGGACACACTGGGTAATAAATTTCGAATGTTTTAGTAATACTTTCCTGCGGATAAGAATCCATTATCAAATACTCTTTTTGTTTAGGTTCGTAGCCTCTTATGTTATTTGCCTGTAAAACATAAGAATCCCCTTCTTGAAAATCAGGATAAACCATATCAAAAAAGACCCTTCCGGTTTGCCGGGAATCGGGTGGCATTCTATTTGAATAATTTCTCAGATCACTAGTTCCATCCGCCTTTTTATGAATTATGCTAACGTCGAACGATCCGGGAATCTGATTATTTCCACATTTATTGACAGTGACTACCCTAACGCTGGGTTGAGATGAGCACATTGCGTCAAACTGGATATAATCAGGATAGTTGCTGAAGTTAAATGTCCTCGAATTCCCGCTAAATACCGAAACGTCCCGATAGGTATTAATCGTCACGGTAAAATTATCTTCCTGTGTTTGAGGCTCTACGGTGAATGCGATTTGGGCATTTCCCGATGAATCCGTTAAAAAACTAGAATCCAAATCTCTTGACTCGCCATTTATCTTGGTGGTGATTTTTAAGGAGGCAACTATACCGACTGCGCCGTCACAGGTGGCCTTGACCTTGAATTTAACTGTCTTACTTGTTGCTGAGACGCTACCTGGAGCACCATCAATAACCAACAAAGATTCTGTATAACGAATCCAGTTTTGATCAGCATCGGTTACGGTAAAATTCCAATACCCTAAAGCTTCTTTATTGAGAATCTTTATTTCAATATCCTTCTGGGAAAAATTCACTATCTGGTAATCGATATCGGGGGACAAAATCTGGCTTCCTCTCCAAATTTTAACGGTCGGAGCCAAGCTACCCCGCTGTGTATCGAATTTACCTGTTAAACGAAAAGTGTCTTCTTTCGAAACATCTATCTTTCCGGGCACAATCTGGTATAAATTTGTTTCACTAAAAGTAGTGTACCGATGAGCTTCTTTATCGGGAGGAAGATTGCATTTTGGTTGTATAAAAGGACTTTGACATAGTTGATACTTCTCGGAATTTACCCAATTGTTGGCAAACTGGAGATTTTTAAAACGGGGGCTCAAATCACCTATATACCGATAAGGATTCATAACATCGTATTCACTTTCGCTTCTGGGAGGATAAACCGCCTTTTTTGAATCCACCAATTTTTTAAATTCATCATTACATTCTGTTGTGACACTTTCAGAACATACGTGACCATTGGTATAACCGCTGTAGTTTAAACCAAATGCGTGACCTAGCTCGTGAGCAATAGCCTGCAGCCCGGCATAATACTGATCTGAATTCGCATTATATGTAACATCAAGTAATCTTCTTCCGTCCAAAATAGCCCAGGTAAATCCTTCCAATCCCTTAATTGACCCGTGCGGACCATATACATCCCTACCGCCCCACTGAATTCCATTAGTATCTCGTCCCACCACGAAAACTAAATTTGCTACGTTATCCGCGTCAGAAATGTAGTTGTAGCCTAATAGTTGCTCAAATATTCGAGTCAAATCGTTTTCCGCCGACCCCGGTGGCAAAGAGGAGACTGATTTTATGACAGCAACATTTTCATCTATCATAAAAGTGCTTCCGTTTAACTGTTGGCTATATAAATCCTTCACTTGCTTAACCGCATCCAGAACAAGATTTTTTGCAGGCTGGTTATTCCATTGATCGTAAAGATCGACCTGGTCGGAAGGAGTAAGTATGGTGATTTTAACTTTATAACTCGCATTATTTACTGCGGCCAGAGTGTCTCTTGAAAAAACTGCCAATATTAGAAGTGCTGAAAATAGTAGGTACTTAATCTTCATCTATAACCCCAGTCCAAATTAATTTTGTTTCCGGATAATAGAGTCTGACGATTGCACCGGGAATATATTCCGTTGTTATCCAAAATCGGTATCTTTTGTTTTTTGTTTGAATATATTCTTTTACCTCGCTCATCCAACCCGAATTAATGACCACGTTATTCTGATCCAATATAACTATCTTGTATGTGAATTCTTTGGTGTTTTGCTTGGGTTTATTTAAAGCGAAGACAGGGATTAATCCTGAAGCAGTTTCGGTTTTCAGCTGAAGAATTGTCCCTCTTGCAGGATCATATTCCAACAATGCCTGATATAGCTTTGGATGGTTTAGGTTTTTTGTTTTTTGCACTGAGGCACTACCGGAGTGCTCTTCTTGTTTAGTTGATAAATCTTTTAAAAGAATGGATCCTAAAACCAGCAGGATTACCGTAACAACGATAATTACAATCAACAGGGCTGCCA
>CAYOSW010000031.1:0-12325 GCA_964406775.1 uncultured Gammaproteobacteria bacterium | reverse complement strand
CAGGCTAGTCTTACCCAACAGTCCACAAGGACGGTAAGGTTCGGCACCTCAACAAAATCGGGGTGCGGCAGGAGTAATTCTGTAGCACTGTTATACCAGAGGGATAAATTCGAAGCACGAATCTCGAAGCGCGAAACAAAACAGTTTCGTATTTCGGATTTGGAATTTCGGATTTTCTAACAAAGGTCTTTTTATAATTGATGTTGGAAACATCAAAACATCTAGCTAAAATCGGTGGAATCCTACCCGGCAACGGAAGGACAATACCGAGGGAATCCTCTCTAGAAAAGAGGACCCGTAACGACTTGTTTAGAGCTTTAAAACTCTAACGGATGAAAGATTCCGGATAATCCGGTTACTCAAACTTTCATAAACGGCTAGCACTCACAAGATTGTTTAACAAAATCTTATGAGTTGAAGGTATAGTCTACGCATAATAGTAATGTTATGACGACAGCGATGTCGGCTCATCGTATCCTGGGGCTGAAGTAGGTCCCAAGGGTCTGGCTGTTCGCCAGTTAAAACGGTACGCGAGCTGGGTTCAGAGCGGCGTAAGCCAGCTCGGACTCTATCCAGTATGGGCGTTTGGATTTTTGAGGGGAGTTGTCTCTAGTACGAGAGGACCGAGATGAGGGAATCTCTAGTGTGCCGGTTGTTTGTAAACAAGCATCGCCGGGTAGCTACATTCCTAACTGATAAGTGCTGAAAGCATCTAAGCACGAAGCAGGCCCCAAGATTAGAAATCCCTAAAACCCCTGGAAGACTACCAGGTTAATAGGCTCTAAGTGTACGCACGGTAACGTGTTTAGCTTAAGAGTACTAATGGTTGTAGTTGAGATTTTTTGACTGACAAACACCTTTATTCCGAAGCATAAGCTGAGGAGGTCGTATTCACATTTTTTTGTACAAATCACACTGTGGTGTTGGAAACTTCAAAATTAATAATCCTGCGATAGCTTGAATGTAACTCTCGTTTAAATGTCAGTTAGGCATTTAATTCACGTTTTTTGTATAAATAACCTACAACTAATTCTTCGGGGCGAATAAATTATCTATTAGATAAGAAATCTGTTCTTCTAAGGCTCGTTGTGAAGCTTCAGGTTTTTCTATATCAATTGGAAAAGGTTCAAATCTTGAAGCTGCTGATCGTATGTCACGAAGAAGCAACCCACCTGTATCTTCGTACTTATATGGATATAATCTCCTCTGGGTTCTCTCTGCAGGATGTTTACCAGTATTTATTTTTAATCGTGGCTGCGGTGGAGCCTGTAAATGGCTACGCAATCTATAATAAGCATAGCCTTGGAGTGGAGTATCTGTTCCTATCTCTACAACAATCCCAAGTGTTGTATATGCTGTTCTATATCCCTCTTCCCATTCACGTATTGTGCGACTGGAGAAAATAGGAGATGTAACAAGCCGAGGAGGATCACCGTTGTATCCCGGCTCGTACCGAGATATTGGACTGTCAGGTTTATATATAAATATGCCAGAAGAGGTACGTTCCTGCTTAGTTCTGCCTAGTATAAGAGCAAAACCGTCGTCAAGTATGCTTAGGTAAGGTCGGGACCAATGTTTACCTGCATCCACTTGACCAGGAGCGGGAAAGGAAAGGCCGGCTCTGGCAAGCTGCTTTCGTCCATTTATAGCTTTTAAAGCCGACTCTAATTCTGCTCTTTGAGCGGCTAAGATGCTAGTTTCTAATCCCATAATACGCAAATTATACATCTATAACCAGATTTGAGCAAAATTATAGGAAAGATTCTTAGCAATAATAAGTTACCCGAGATGGGATGAATGGTTTTTTAGGACAGTCTGTTTTATAATTTCTAAATCCCGGAAAATTGCTTTTTGAAAATTTTCTGTTAATATTCCCTTAATGAAAAGAGCAGATTCAGAACCGGGTGCTCCGCGGAGGAAAATGTCCAGACGCCGTTTCGCGGGACTGGCTGTTGCTTCCACTCTAACAATCGCTGTCGGAACCCAGCTTGCAACCGCAGATGCCGTTGCTCAATCCTTATTTCCTGTTGATCCCGCATTTACAGGCCCTTGGGCGGACATCCACGCTTCGGCAGCAAAACTCGAAGGGGAAGAAGTCGCCAGAAACAAACCGGCAGTAGGAAGGATTAGAGAAGATCTTAAAACTCTTGAACCTGTTTATCAAAAAGCTCACGGCCGGGCCTCAAGAATAGTGGAGCTTGTAGAAAGGCAAAGTGGTCCCGTTACATTAGCTGAGGAAACCCGGAAAACATTGGGGGCTATGAAGCTCGTACCTAAAGACGTAATACCCTTTTACACGGATAAGGAAAATCTTGAGGGGGGAAAACTATCCATTGCGAGAACTATTAACGGCGTCAGGGAGGTAATAGCAGATGGTTCAGCAAGTGTTACGGATAGGGCGGAATTTTATCCTGAGTTTCACTTAAGACTGGGGCGCGGAACCGACTATTTAAATCAGGCAACGGGCGAGGATGCGAAAGCGGTTTGCCGTACGAAAGATCAGCGGATTATTCTTGACCCGGATATCATTTCAACTGAAGAAGGCAGGGCGGAATTTGCAGCTGATGCGGCTTTATTGAGAAGAGAGCTCGCAACGATGCCCGCCTACAAAGACGTTTGTTCGGCGTTTGTCATTTCTTCCCCGAGGTATGGGGAGAGGCAGGAAGGGTCAATATTTGAAGTTGTCAACGGCCTGTATACTTCCGAAAAGCCTTCGGGATCGCCTGTTTATTACGGAGTACACTTGTTATCCAGAGATCCGGTTTCACAAAAGGGCAGATTCGGAAAAGAGATGGTCGTATATCACGAAGCATTCGGTCACGGACTTTCGGTTTTTACCAGTAAGGCACTTCAGGGACTGCTTACTCCCGAACAACTTGTAGAACGGGCAACTTACGAGATGCAGGTACTGAATAACCCTGATTGGGCGGGAAATGACGGAACTTTGCCGGAAATTTTTGCGCGTTACCCGAGAGTTAATGTCGAGGATTATATGGCCAACGCGGATAAAATCGATCCGACTGTTTTCCGGGGACTGATCAGGGATTATCCGCTCGCCAGATTGCTCGAACCTGCGGTTTATCTTGAACAAAATGCGGATGGGGAAATTGAGGCAAAAGACGGAAGTATGTTTGATGTTATCTGGACAAGCTTTGACGACCGGTTTTTAAGACCGGTTAAGGCTGAAGGCTTGAAGCCCGGATACGACAGTATGGGTGCATTCCTGACCGACTATATGCCTGTATTGGCTGATGCCGCAAGTCATCAAAACGCCAGGGCAAGGATTTTGCACTCAGGATTGGGTGAATTTAAAGGAGTTTTAGAAGCAAGAGTTACCGGAGTTGCCGATACAAGTACTGAAGCCTGGTTAGATAGAGTTAATATTCCGATCGCAAATGCGGTTTTGTATCATCTTTTCATAAACGGTAATATCGGCGGAGTTGATTTAAGAAACCGCCTTGACGGACAAGAGAGGGAATGGGCGGAGGCGATGGTCTATGAAAAAAGAACTCTTTTTCGTGGCGAACTTTGGGCTGAAGGCTCGGCATTTTCCCACTTTTTCGGCACCAGACTCCAGGGAGATCCGTTCCGCAAGTCACTCGAGCATATTGCTGCAATGCTTTCCTGATTTCCTTGACTTAATCCGGATTGTTTCCGATACTTAATTAATGCCCGATCCTAAAAAACTATCCGGTTTTACCCTCATTGAGCTTATGATCGCCATAACCATTGTTGCGATAATTACCGCCACAGGCGTAGTGGTTTATTCAACCGCGCAAAAAACAGCACGGATTGAGAAGAGGGCACAGGATTTAAAATCTATACAATCCGGACTCGAGCTTTATAAGCAGGCAACAGGCGGTTATCCTAAACAGATAGAGTGGGCCTGTATATCGGCGTCTTTAACGGCCCTGGTTCCGGATTATATTCCCTCGCTTCCCGCAGACCCCTTAGATAACGGCAATCCCGCAGGTCCTAACTGCTATCAGCACCGCTCAGGGCCGGTTTTGGCAATCGGTACGGCTTTACAATACAAAATACGCACGAATCCGCGCGTATCTTCTTCAGGGGAGATGGATTCAACAGCTTTTTCTCAGAGGCAGGAATTGATTGATACGGCAAGGGACGGTCTGATAAATTGCGTTGTCGACTCCGGTCCTTATACCGGATGGAGTTTATATAACGGAAGCGATATTTGCAGCGACCCCGTGGATGAGATTGTAACGACTCAATAATATTACGGATGTTGATGAACTGCTGAATCCGCGTATAATTTCCCGATGAGAGATTTTGAAAGTTCCTATTTTTATCAGGACGCCAGAGTCAGGGTATTCGGGCATATGGACACTCCCAAAAGACGGTATCCGGGGGAGGACGGCTACTTATATATACCCTCGCAGGGTCTGGCTCTTTTAGGTGACGGCTCATCCTCATCCATAAACGCCAGAGCGGCGGTCGAAGCCGGAATGGGCTCTTTAACTCAGAGTTTATGGGGAGTCTGGCTGGAACAGAAAACTTACAGGCGGATTTTAGGAAGGTCGATGGTTGATGCTTCGGCTGAAATCGGCAAAAAAGCCCCCGGATCCTGGACTACGATGGTTGCGGCAAGGCTTCAGGTTTTAAGGGAGGGGGGAGTTGAGGCTTACGTTGCAAGCGTCGGTGATTCAAGACCCTATCTTTTAAATCCGGGTGAAAAATTGCGCCAATTAACCCGGGATCACAATCTTCTTTGGGCTACAACCGCTTTTACCGATGCCCAAAAAGACGCAATGACCGAGAAGTTTAATTCCGTAGCCTCAGAGGAGGAATACGATGCACTTTCGTCTGATGAAAGATGGTTTTATGATGAAGCTAACTGGGTGACGCAGATACTAGGCGTGCCCAATTTAAAGTATCCGAAGAGTTATGCTTATAATCTGAAAAAACCGAGGGTTTTACAGCCCGGGATGGTTAGGGAGAAATTGGTAAAGGGGAGTAAGCTGGTGATTGTCTCGGACGGCATATTGGTTTTGACCTCGGAAGAAATAGAGGATATAACAAGAAATTCGGAAAACCCCGCAAAAGAATTAGTAACCGCCTCAATTGAACGTATGACGGGGGAAGGGGAAAACGGCGTAGATCATTTCCGCAGCGGCCGGGATGATGCAGCCGCTCTATCGGTTGAAATCCTTCAATAACAGTTCCGTATTTTCTTGACTATTAATTTGCCTTAATCAATACTTAATTTAATGCCCAACCCTAAAAAACAATCCGGTTTTACCCTCGTCGAACTGTTGATAGCGATCTCAATTCTCGCATTAGTTTCTGCAACGGGAATAGTTGTATATTCGACCGCTCAAAAGGCCGCCAGGAATGCCAAAAGAGCAGAGGATCTTAAAGCTATAAAGCTCGGAATCTCTCTATACCGCCAGCAGGGCTTATCTCTTCCTCCAGCAGTTCAGTTTGAATGTATCTCAAACTCGCTCTTTGTGCTTGTGCCTAAATACATACCCAGGCTTCCCGCAGACCCTTTAGATAATGGAGATGTGTCCGGGCCGCATTGTTATGAGTACAGTACAGCCAATACCACCAATGAATACAAAGTGCGCACGAATACGTCACTTAATAATGGTGAAATGTCCGCTACTGACTATGCGCGCCAGCCTGCAATTGTAGATCCGGCCAGAGATGATATGCAGGATTGTACAATCAGTTCAAATGCCGGATCTTATTCCGGCTGGGCGGTCTTTGACGGACCTGAAATTTGTGATAACACGGAAGGGGAGGCAATTGCTTTTTAATCAGTCCCCGAATAGGGAGTACTTGACTGCAGATCTTTAAAATCCAATACTTAATTTAATGCCCAATCCTAAAAAGCAATCCGGCTTTACCTTGGTCGAGATAATGGTCTCGATTGTGATTATGGCAATTGTTTCTTCGGCAGGGGTTATCGTTTACTCAAATGCCCAAAAATCAGTGCGTAACGCAAAAAGAACCGAGGATCTCAAGGCGATAACGGCTTCGATAGAGCTTTATAAAACATCAACGGGAACTGTTCCTTTACAAAACGGATTCAACTGTATTTCATCGTCTTTGTCGGTCTTAGTACCTGCTTATATGCCGGTTATGCCTGCCGATCCGTTGGATAAAGGAAATGCGGCGGGTACGTACTGCTATCAATACTCATCGGACACAACTGCCACAAAATTTGATGTCCGTGCAAACCCTAATCTTTCGTCAACAGGTGAAGGGTTTACTACCGGAGGTTCCTACGAAGCGGTGCTTTACGGGGCTGACGGGACGTGGTGTAAGGATTCCGACGGTCCCGGTGATATTGCAACTTCAGGATCGTGTCTGGACAGTACCGGCGCCAACAGTTCGGATTATTGTGAAGTAATTTCGGGGCGCAATTATGCCAGAGATGGTTACTGCACCGGATCCTGGAATGGTACTGCGTGGAATAACGTACGTTGTGCATTCGGTGGATATGCCTGCGCGACGGGAACTCCTTGTAATTCTGGTGTCTGTTCTTTTGGCCAGTAGGTCGGGGGTTATTGACTATTTAAATTTTATATTCGATACTTAATTCAATGCCCTCTTTTAAGAAGCAATTCGGTTTTACCCTAATTGAGCTTATGGTTTCGATAGCTATTGTCGCCATCGTTTCAGCTGTATTTGTTGTAGTTTTATCGACTGATCTAAAATCCGGCAGGGTATCAAAAAGGGCACAGGACTTGAGAGCTATACAAAGCGCCCTGGAGGTTTATAAATCAGCGACCGGTAGCTATCCCGCTGTAGCTAATTTTACTTGTGTAGGGGCGGCTCTTTCGGCAACCTTGGTACCTGCTTATATGCCCGTTGTGCCTGCTGATCCGTTGGATAACGGAAATGCTGCAACAGGTACAAATTGTTATCAATACAAGGGTACGGCCAATGAATATAAAGTCAGGACTAACAGTACGATTGCTGCTGCAGCCTCGGGGCCTGAGATGAGTACTACTCAATTTCAAAGCCAGCCTAACCTAATTGATCCGATGCTGGATGGAGCTGCGGACTGTACCGTTGTAGCTACAGGCAATGCATCAGGTTTTCCAACAGGTTGGGCGGTATACAGCAGTGTCGGAACAGCAGCTGCCACTAACTCTTGCGGTTACTAAATACTCCTCTTGATAAAGAATCTCAATTACTATATAATATTTTCCTGGTGGTTTGTGCGTAGCGGTCCGACCTGATCCCATCCCGAACTCAGTCGTCAAACGCTTCAGCGGTGACAATAATGCATCCGCAAGGTTGTGTGAAGATAGCTCACTGCCAGATTTATTAAGGCTCTCCCTAAAGGAGAGCCTTTGTTTTATGTATGTGAGCAGAGGGCAAGCCCTGGAGCTTACTGCCAGACCTGATCAAAGGCGAGCCAACACACCCAATTTCTTTTAGAAGTTGCAAAGCTCGCCTTTTTTGTGGTGGCCGTAATTAACTCGGATCGGGGATGAATTTTAAGGCGGAGGCATTGATGCAGTACCTTAAGCCAGTTGGAGCCGGGCCGTCGTTAAAGACATGTCCCAAATGTCCCCCGCATTTTTTACCAACTATCTCAATTCTTGGTATTCCTAAACTATTATCTGTAATCTCAACAACAGAATCTTTAATAGGTTCGTAAAAACTCGGCCAGCCGGTTCCGGAGTCAAATTTAGCCTCACTCCTAAAAACTGGCTCTCCGCAATCGGCGGTAACAAAAGTCCCTTTCCGATGCTCATTCAAGAGCTCTTTTTCAGAGAAGGGGATATCAGTGCCTTTTTCTCTTAAAACATAATATTGCTGGTGGGTTAAAATTTCTTTCCATTCAGCCTCGGTTTTTGTAATTTCCGGCTTAAATCCTGAAGGTTGAGGGGTATTAATTGTGGTTTTATTGGATTCGTTACGCAGGCCAACCAGTATAGACAGGCTGATAAAAACGACAATCAAGCTAGCTAGAGTTACCAAATATTTCTTAGGTTTTCTCATTCATCAATTATAGCTCTTTGGTAATTACCACGTACGTAAAACTTGACATATAACCTATAATAATATACAATACGCATTCATGTTTAATAACTCAGAAGCCCATATAAATTCAGGCGGAAAAGCGTCCTCAACAGGAGCTGTCGTTTTATACCGCAATTCGATTCAGGAAGATAGTTCTCTTGCAATCAAAAAATTCATCGGTGCCGGACTGATCACTCTTTTTGTCGGAATAATCGGTTTGCAGGCGGATTGGATTATTAATGCTAAAGCTGACGAAAATCCTATAACATCACCTGTAACTTCTGAAGAAAATCCCGTAACTGCTCCTGAGGTAAGTCCTACACCTTCCCCTTCAAGTAATTCTTCAAATAATAACGGAGGAAACGGTAATTCATCAAATTCAGGCGGTTCAGTAGGTGCGCCTAGCTGTAACACTCAGGCTCCGGGCTCTGCTCCTAAAATAATTTCAGCTGTAACGACCGGAAAAAATGAAATAACTTTAAGTTGGACCAAAGCTGCAGATCCTGTTAATAACTATGTAATTGCCTACGGCGTACAAAAAGGAAAGCCTTTATACGGAGCAAGCATCGGTAATGTAACAACCTTCTCTGTTAAAGGTTTATCAGGCGGATTTACTTATTTCTTTAAAGTAAGAGGCGGAAATGATTGTCAGCCGGGAGCATATTCGGAAGAAATAGCCGTGAAAGTCGGAGGTAAATTTATTAATACTCCTGCACAGGGATTCCAGGCCGGAGTTTTAGGAAAAACAATAAAGAAAAATATGCCTTTAGTTGCAGGCAACCCTTCACCTATAGCCTCTGCTACTCCTGCTCCTCAGGCTCAGACAAACGGGGGATTATTCGGTAAAGTATTTAACTTTCTTTCAAATCTCTTTAAACCGTAAGGTTTACTACCACCCTTTAATGATGTTTGCTACACTTAGTTCAGAGTGCCTGTCCTTTTAACTTACCTGCTTTTATTTGTGACGCCTTTAATTGTCATACCTTTCTTCAGCTTACGTTTTGAGCCTCCGAAAGTTCTTTTTGCCGAAATTTTAATCCAAATATTGGTAGTTTACTCGCTTATCGCGGGCAAATTCAGGCTACGCAGAGTTAATCCCGTCTTCTTCGCCGTAATTATGGCGCTTTTTTTACTCTCCTTATACCATTTGCTGGTTAATCCTTCGGATAAAAACCTGTTCGGAAATATCTTCAGGCTCCAGGGAACTATCCTGTTTTGGCATTTTCTGGCTCTTTCATTAATTGCTCAAAACATCTACTTTAGACTGAAGGAGAAGTATATTTACATTGCTTCATTTCTGGCAGTCTGCGCCGGGGCTTTAGTATTTGGCAGTAACAGCGCCGGGAGATTAATAGGGTCCTTAGGGGAACCGAATGCTTTAGGAGCTGTGATTGTTGTGCTTCTTCCGTTTGTTTTGAGCCTGAAAAAACTGCAGTTGAAAATAATCAGTGTATTGCTGGCACTTATTGTCATTAACTTTAGCCAATCCAGATCCGCGCTCACAGGCATATTTTTAGAGGTGTTATTTTTAGGGCTTTTAAGGATGAAATTCAGATTTATAACAGGAGTAATTATTTGTTCAGTTTTATTGATTTTATCCTTAGGACTGCCTATTTTCGAAAGGTCGTATTTCTTAAAAACCAACACTGATCCGATGAATTTCCGTTTTGAGGACAGGGCTCAAATTTGGCAGGTTTCACTAGCAGCGGGGTCCCGGTCGCCGTTTTTCGGGACGGGAATCGAGTCGGTTCAAAACCGGATCGCTGCAATGTCAAAAAAATTAAATGCAAACATTCAATATCAGACAGTTGATTCGGCGCATAATATCTTTCTGGATTTTTGGATTTGGGGAGGGGGGACAGGACTGGTTTTGCTGATTTGTCTGGTTATTCTGACTCTATGGAACCTGACCCGGAAGAAAATGGTAATTGAGACCGCGGTAATGATCGGACTGCTTGCGGTGCTTTCCTTTAATCCGACCACAGTTTCGGTCCTCGCGGCATTTTGGTGGATTATCGGACGGAGCTTTGCCCGGGAAACGTAATCCTTCTGCAACCTATAGTTTGCAATTTAGCTTCAAGGCATATATAATTTTGAGATGCCTGAGAGAAATCATTTTAATACTAAAAAAGCAGTACGGGAATTATTAAGCGGTAAACCTCCGGAAGAGGTTTACGCTAAAGTATTACGCGGGAAAAAGATTCCTCAACTGGATATTTATGATTTTGCTAGGAGTCACCTTGACTCACCGAACAATACTGATCCGAGGAAAGCAATTGTTAATACATATTTTACCGCCTTAAGTATTGATGCAGGAATTTTATTAGCACAGGTGACGGTGCCGGGAGATAGTTTTCCATTCAGGTTAGCAGACCAGTCTGAGAAAGATATGGTGGACCGGTATCTTGAACCGTTAGTTATCAGTATGTACGGTGTTCTAACTATGAACGTTTCCTCATTAGCCCATCCCCGCGTACAAAAGCCTCATACCGAGTTGGTTCATAGCAAATTAAACAGATGGGCAAACCCCGCAATCGGAGAGATAGTGCCGCTTTTGAGCAGAGTTCTCAGCGGTACGGGTACTTTGCTCAAAGCTAACGGACCGGATTACCCGGCTTTAGTAAGAGATGTAACTATTAGTGCAACAGGCGAAGCACCGACCTATGATCAGTTATTGGATCTGATGGTTTCTTCGGCAGCGATTCTTTCCTTACCGGCAGCAAAAGATGTGACATATATTAGTAGCGTGAGGAGTGCGGTTGCCAATGTAGATGGATGGGACGATAGACTGGTCTACCGGAGAGACAGATTTAGTTTTGATGCATCGGGAGCTGTACCTAAAGTGGTGATTGGTCCGGCCAGCAGGGTGCTTATTGAAAGAGACTGGATTGGAAAAAAAGCTGCAAAAGCTGCAAAAGCTGAGCCGGAAACTCCCGGGACTGACGGAATTCTGTCGTATATTTTGCGATTATTGCGCAAAGAAAAGGTCAAACCAAGCACGATCATAACGGGTTGTCCGGCTATGCACGGAGGTTTGATAGATTCAGCAGTTGACCTTTATGTGAGAAGCGTCAGAACGAGAGCTCTCCCTGAAAGTCCTCAATCATAGGATCGGTTCACATTATTGAGCTGATTGTGTATAATGCTCTAATCTTTTGAAGAAAGAAGGAAATAATGCGTGAGCACAATGACAATGGCCGATTTAATGGCCGCACAGACCCAGAAAAATCTTAAATTAGAACGTAACCAAGAGATCGAAGGTGTGATCGTGCATATCGGTGCGGATATCGTACTTGATTTAGGCTCCAAAGCGGAAGGTGTTTTACCCAAAAAAGATTACTCGGATGAGCAGTTGGCGGGACTTAAAGTCGGCGATAAAATTTCCGCTTTTGTTGTGCGCAGCGAGAATGAATCCGGTCAGGTTGTTTTAGGTTTAAACAGAGCCGTTACGAATACCGGAAGAGGCGGACACCGCAAGAATTGGGAAAGGTTTATTTCAGCCAAAAATAAAGCTCAGATTTTCAAAGGAAAAGCACTTGAATTAAATAAAGGCGGTTTAATCGTAGAGGTTGAGGGAGTCCGCGGATTCCTTCCTTCCTCTCAGGTAACACTTTCTCAGGCTTCTAAAATTGATGAACTGGTCGGCAATGACCTGCAGGTTAGCGTTATCGAAGTTGATCCCGGCCAGAATAGACTTATTTTCACCCAAAAAACCGCAGTTACGGAAGAAACAAAGAAGAAGCTGGCCGGTGTTAAGCAGGGAGATAAAGTTTCGGGCAAGGTTGAGGCGATATTGCCTTTCGGAGTCTTTGCAAGCCTCGAAAACGGCTTGGAAGCATTAGCCCATATCTCTGAGCTTTCCTGGGAGAAAGTCGAAGATCCGGGCACTGTTTTTAAGGTTGGAGACGAAATTTCCGGAGTTGTTACCGCAACCGATTTAAATACCGGCCGTGTCAATTTTTCGGTTAAGCAATTAAAAGGAGATCCTTTTGCGGAAGCGGCGAAGAATTTTCAGCCCGAAGATGTTATTTCGGCAACAGTTACAAAAGTTACATCCGCAGGTGTGTCGATGGAGCTTGAGGGCGGGGTAGAGGGTTTAATTCATTCGAATAAAGTTGAGCCTGATATGGAATATCCGATAGGGAAGAAGATTACCTGTCTCGTAGACAGTATCGATACTCAAAAGCGCAGAATTAATCTTGTGCCTTTTAGAACCTCGACAAAAGATTTAATCTACAAATAAGGTCTGATTTAGATTGAAACAAGGCTGGGCTTTCCGTATACTGATTTGACTGACAATGAAATCTCTGTCCCAAACTGGATT
>CAYOSW010000030.1:0-12922 GCA_964406775.1 uncultured Gammaproteobacteria bacterium | reverse complement strand
TCCACAGGATTTAAATTAATGTTTAGGACAGTTCCTTTGATCGGTTTGATAAATGAGAATGTTATCTCCTCTGTTTGAGGGAGGACATCAGCAGTTATAAATTCCTGGGGGGTTTCAGGAAATAAACTGCCCTCATTGGATGTTTTAAAGAAATATTTTGTTTTGGGCTTCAAATTATTTAAAGTAACAAAATGGGTAATTCGGTTTTGGGGCTCTATGCGGTCGCGATTATCGGTAGCTTCGGTATTGGGCGACGGATTTTCTCCGTAAATGAGCAGACTGCTTACCGGCTTTGAAGTCTGCCAGACAATGGTCGCTGAGGTGTCTGAAATATTAACAACCTTAAGGTCAGTAACGACAATATCGGAAGGGACAGGGGTATGCCGTCTCATATAAAACAAGACTCCGGTGACGATAAGAGCTATTATCAGTGCAACTCCGATTAATGTTGGTATCTTCATAGCAATGGTACGGTTTGAGCTGATTGAGTCGAAGATGGGGACTGGGGTATCACGGCGCTGGGTCTCGGTGAAGTAGATGGAGATGGGGATATCCTTGGTGAACCGACAGGCAACGCCGTAGGTGACGGACTGGCGGGTATAGGCGTAGCCCTTGTTGACGGACGGGGAACGGAGTCAGGTTCGACAACTTCCTCGTCAATGGTTTGAAGTACTCTCGGATCAAAATTAGGATTGATGGGTTGAAGCAATGTGTTCAGCTTTGGGTTTTCAGGAATGCTTGGTTTTACATTAAAAAGAATATCTGAAACCAGCCAGATAATCCCGACAATGAAAGTAATAACCAAAATTGTTGCAAATTGTTTTCCGCTCATCAGTTTTTTAAATAATAGGCTTTACCGTTTACAGTCATTATCAGATTGGCGTCGGCAGGTTGTACGAAGTTTACAGATATGATTGTAACCAATCTGTCGCTTTTTTTAAGTGCTGTCAAAAGTTTCATCAAATTCTGGAAATTGCCCTGAGTGTTTAATGTAAATTCAACCTGGCTCAAAGGGGCATCCCTATTGATTTGGATCTTCTTATTTTCAAGCTCAACCTGTTGGAACTGCAGTCCGGATACCGATGCTTCGGCGCTTTCAGCAACGAAAGTCAGGCTGTTAATCAATTGAGCCAGGGCCGGATCATCAGGAACAAGATTGTTAATTTTTTCCTTTACCCCTGGGTCAATATTTGCGTAGTTTGATTTTCCGGTCGATAAGCTCCTGCCTTTCTCCTGAACTTTATTAAGGATGGCTGTTTGCTCCTCGATGCTTTTTTGCAGTGAAAGTATGGTTGTCACGGTGGGACGGATTGCATAATATGAAAATATTGAAATAGTGATAATGCTGAATATTAAGGAGCTGTAGGTTTTTGCAAACTTGCTTCTGATAATCGGGCGGACATAAACATAGTATCTTGATGTTTTCGGATTCATAGATTGGTTGTTCCGGTTATCGTAAACAGAATCTCGTCATTATCAAAACTAATGGTAGCCAGATTAATATCCTTAAATATTTCCTGGCTTTTTAAACTGCTCAGGAAAATTCCCAGGTCGGTATTGGAAAGAGTAGAGGCGTTAATTTTGAAATTAGTATTTTTCTCGTCTTTCTCCTCAAGAAAAAGTCCGGTGAATTGAATTGATCCCGGGGTTTGGGAAGCAAGTTCAATAATTGTTTCCTGCCATTTATCAGCAGACCGGTATGTTTTATCAATTAATGCCAGTTTGGTTTGCGTCTGGTTTATTAGAGCCTCATCCGTTGCCAGTCCCTCAACATAGGGAAGATCCCGGCCAATATTCCTTTTTAATTCGTCCAGATCGGCGTCTAGTTTGAAGCGGGCCAGAAAAGCGGCGACAACGATAATTTCAACCAAAATAACTATAAAGCGGCCATAAGAGATTAGCCATTTAAGAAATTTTTCAGGTAGCTTAACCTGGAGTTCTTTAGGGTGGAGAAGATTAAGATCAATCCTCAGTTTTGGCGCTTGGGCAGAATCAGCCATAATACTATTCTACCTTAGCTACCGGAAATATTTAAGTACGAAACGGACAATAAGTTAATCTTTTTTGGAGAGAGAAACCGATAATCTGCTTTTAAGCCTGTTAGCTTTGTTTTTGTGGATAAGATGGGTCTTAACAGCCTTATCCAAGCTTGAAAAAACCGCAGTCAAGTTTGCAGCGCTCGGAGATTTACGCATACTTTTAACCAATTTCTTTAATGAAATTTTCTTTTGGTTGTTTGTTATGGTGCGTCTCCTATCGTGACGCATTTTTTTCTTTGCTTGTCTTAATAACGGCATAAGTTCAGGGATTTTAACATAACTTGAAGCTCGGAAGCAACAGCCGTAAAAAAACTTGTTACTGGAAACTAAAGAGCGGACATTTTAATATGTATTTTAATGGTCAAATCCCTACTTAATCTTTTAGCTCTGCGCCAGAGCAGTATTCTTTCCGGAGCGACGGTTTTAATGGTTGCGGTATTTGCCTCAAGATTCCTCGGATTAATCCGCGACAGGCTTCTGGTTCAAAGTTTTGATACCTCCCAGGCTGCAATATTTTTCGCCGCATTCAGACTGCCGGACTTGCTGTTCCAGATTCTTATTTTCGGATCACTTTCCGTGGCTTTTATCCCGGTTTTTACGGAATATCTGCATAAGAAAGGGGACGATGAAGCGTTTAAATTTGCTTCAAGTATTCTTAATCTCTCGCTGATTATGTTTGGTGTGGTGGTAGCGCTGTCGATAATTTTTGTAGCTCCTCTTAATACTTTATTTGTCCCGGGTTTTAGCGGAGAGCAAAAAGTACTTACGGACAGAATTACCCAGATTATTTTGATTGCTCAAATGTTTTTAGTGGTAGGAACTTTCTTTTTCGGCGTAGCACACACTTATCAGCGGTTTATTGTCCCTGCGCTGGCGCCTATTTTTTACAATCTCGGGATCATTGTAGGGATAGTATTCATCACACCCGTATTCGGAATTACCGGATTGGGGCTGGGTGTTGTACTCGGCGCAATCCTTCACGTATTAGTACAAATCCCATTGATGAGGTCAATAGGTTTTAAGTATAAATTCACATTTGATTTTCTGAACAGCGGTGTTAAAGAGGTTGTGAAATTAATGAGCGTTAGAAACATCGGCTTAATTGCCGAGCAGGCGAATGAAACCGTAGGAATCGCGTTGGCTTCTCTTGTTTCTTATTCTTCAGTGACACTTTTGACGTTTGCAATGCATTTATTCGCCGTACCGATCGGGTTGTTCGGAGCGACAATTGCCCAGGCTGCACTGCCGGTTTTGTCTAAAGAAGCGGCAAAAAACGATATGGAGTCTTTTAAGGTAACGTTACTTACGACTCTTCACCAGATTTTATTCCTTACGCTGCCTGCGGCCGCAATTTTAATTGTTTTAAGAATCCCCGTTGTGAGGCTGGTTTTCGGCGCGGATCTTTTTTCCTGGGAAGATACTGTTCTAACAGGCAGGACAGTGGCTTTTTTTGCAATAGGGTTGGCGGCTCAATCGGTAGTTCTGTTGTTGGTTAGAGGTTTCTATGCTCTGAAAGACACTAAAACTCCGGTACTCGTTTCTTTGGCCAGTATCAGCTTGAATATTTTACTCAGCGCGGTTTTCGTATTGGTTTTAGGGTTCGGTGTTTGGGGTGTGGGTTTGGCATATTCAATATCAATCATTATCGGAACAATTTTCTTGACCTTTTTCTTAAGTAAAAAAATTCACGGATTTGATAATTCGGATTTGGTTACACCCGCGGTCAAGATGCTGGTGGCAGCGGGGGCGGCGGCATTTGCTTTATATATCCCGATGAAATCTTTGGATCAATTGGTTTTTGATACGACAAAAACCGTTAATCTGATAATGCTTACCGGAATCGCTTCCAGCTTCGGATTGGCTATATATGTTTTACTGGTCTGGCTTATGGAAGTGAAAGAATTAACAACTTTTATCCAGCTGATCAAAAAAATCGGCCGGGTTAAAATCAGTCTTGAATCGGAAGAACTTCCTAAGGATACTGGCAGTTTTAGCTAGGTTACCTTACAATACTCCCCAATGAACATTAGAAATTTTTCAATTATAAGAACCTGCTCAAGTTGCGTTTATTTAACACATCTTTCGCAGAACCTGTTAATTGAAAAAACAAAATAATATGAACATTAGGAATTTTTCAATTATTGCGCACGTTGATTACGGGAAATCGACTATGGCTGATAGGCTGATAGAAATTACCGGTACCGTTGCCAAAGATAAAATGCAGGCCCAGTTACTTGATTCACTGGCTCTTGAAAGAGAGAGGGGGATCACCATTAAACTGGCGCCTGTCAGATTGAAATATAATTTCGAGGGTCAGGAATATACCTTAAATTTAATAGATACACCGGGTCACGTTGATTTTTCATACGAAGTATCGCGGGCTTTAGCGGCTGTAGAAGGCGCCGTAATTTTAGTTGATGCCACTCAGGGAATTCAGGCCCAGACCCTATCTCACGGACTTGCCGCGATGGAGCAAAATTTAACTTTAATTCCGGTTCTTAACAAGGTAGATTTGCCTAACGCTGATGTTGAGAAATACAAAAAACAATTATCCGACACATTCGGATTTTTAGAATCGGAAATAATTTTGGCGTCCGGAAAATCCGGTATCGGGATTGAGGAAATTTTAAAAGCGGTAATTGAAAGAATACCTGCCCCTAAACAGGAAACCGAAAAACCGCTTAAGGCTTTAATTTTTGACTCATACTTTGATGCTTATAAAGGAGTAGTCGCCCAGGTTCGGATAGTCGAAGGAAGAGTTCCAAACCTTCAATCAAAAATCGTTTTTCTGGGTACAAAATCCGAAGGACAGGTTTTAGAGAAAGGATATTTTGCGCCGCAGCTGAAAGAAGCAGACGTTTTGGAAGCCGGGGAAATCGGTTATATTGCAACGGGAATAAAGGTGGCTGATAAAGTCAGAGTTGGAGATACTATCGCGGTTTCTTTTGAGGAGTCTCAACTCCCCGGGTATAAAGAAGTAAAACCTATGGTTTATGTCGGGCTTTATCCGATCGACTCGTCGGAATATTTTGAGCTAAAAGAAGCGCTTTCGAAATTCAAATTAAACGATCCGGCTTTTTCTTATGAGATGGAACAGTCCGCCGCATTAGGATCCGGATTCAGGTGCGGATTTTTAGGACTGCTTCACGCAGAAGTTGTCCAGGAGAGATTATCAGGGGAGTTTAATGTCGATCTTTTGGCAACAGCGCCGTCCGTTGAGTATTTGGTAAACGGTGAAATTGTTCATAATCCTGCGGATCTGGATTTATCGCAAATTAAAAATGTTGACGAACCCTGGATAAAACTTCAGATCTTTACCCCTCAGGACTACATCGGTTCGGTTATGGAGTTAGTCCAGGAAAAAAGAGGGAAGTTTGTGAATATGGTGCATTACGGAGTCCAGGTAGAGCTGATTTACGAGATGCCTCTGGCCGATATGATTACCGATTTCTACGATAAATTAAAATCCGTATCATCCGGATTTGCCTCACTTGATTGGGATTTTCTGGAATTCCGTCCCGTTGAGGCGGCGAAGGTTGATATCCTGGTCGGAGGAGAAAAGGTGGATGCCTTAGCTTTTATCACCGTCCGGTCCAAAGCCGAATCAGCCGGCCGCAGACTGATAACTAAATTAAAAGATGTTCTTCCTCGCCAGAATTTTGCCATTGCTCTTCAGGCAACTATCGGAGGAACCGTCATTGCCAGGGAAACTATCTCGCCGTTTCGGAAGGATGTCACTGCCGGACTCTACGGAGGAGACAGAACTCGTAAAGATAAACTTTTGGATAAACAGAAAAAAGGAAAAGCTAAAATGAAAATGGTTGGTAGGGTAGAAATTCCTCAGGAAGCATTTTTATCAATTCTGAAATCTTAAGTGATCGCTGAATATTCGACATTTTCCAATTTAGTAAAAGTCAGATAAAGGTATACAGCAAAGACAAAAATCAAAAAGGATCCGATGGCGATCGCCGGACGGGCTCCGATTTGTTCTGAAAGCCAGCCGATCTGGAAATTGCCGATAAACAACATTCCCTGATGGGCAGTCACAAAAATACTCATAACCCTTCCTCTTAAATGATTTTCAACATTATTTTGGATTATTGACTGCATTAAAGCCATCTGGGCGGCAATTCCCGCTCCCGAGAAAAACATAAATATTAAAGCCAGGGGGAAATAGGTCGTCAGTGTAAAGGCAAACAGGGAAACGGTAAACAGAAAACTACCTCCGAGCAATAATTTTTTTACAGAGAATCTCTTATTAAAAGCTGAAATAAAAACAGTTCCGAGTACTGCACCTATTCCGAAGCTGGAATAAAAAAGTCCAAGACCGAACGAGTCCTGTTTAAAAACTCTTTCGGCAACAACCGGAAGCATTGAAACATAAGACCAGCCGAAAATGGAAGTGACCGCGGCGAAGACGAGGACAACTTTGATAATCGGATGACGGAAGGAGTATCTTAAGCCCTGCTTAATTGCCATCAGCGGATGCTGTGAGGTTTTCGGCGGGATAAGTAAGTTAAAACGCATCGATTTTAAAGCGATAATCGGACCGAGGAAAGTTAAGGCATTCAAAAGAAATGTGATACCTGTCCCGAGCGTTGCGATTAATATTCCGGCAAGCGCCGGTCCGAATACCCGGGCCGCGTTAAACGATCCGACATTTAATGCAATCGCCGAAGGAAGATGTTCTTTTCCGACCATTTCGATAATCAAAGATTGTCTGGCAGGTGTGTCGATTGCGTTTACCAGCCCCAGCAAAAATGCAAATACAGCGACCCCCCAAACATTAATATGCCCGGTCATTGTCAGAATACCTAAAATTAAAGCGAGAATTAATGAAGCCCCCTGAGTTAAGAGAATTAATTTTTGTTTGTTAAGGCGGTCAACGATAACACCTCCGAAAACTCCGAAAAATAAAATCGGTAAATTCTGCAGGGCGGCAATAAGCCCGACCATATAGGGGGAGTGTGTGAGTTGAAAAACGAGCCAACCTTGTGCAACGGTCTGCATCCAGGAGCCGGATAATGATACTAACTGTCCCGAAAAATAAAACCTGTAATTTTCGTGTTTTAAGGCGGGAAAAATCCTGCCGATTTTTCTTCTGACCGAAAGAATATTTATCATAATTACTGGCCCAAAAATTCCAGAACCCGGAGATTTAAAAGGAGTTTACTAAAAAAAGGGCTATGTGTTAATTATTAGGACTTATCTTATAAAAAATCAACCCTAAAGACGCTAAGACCTCTTGACAGTAACTAGCACTCGTGGTACATTAGTGCTAAACCTTAAGGAAAATGGAACTTTCAGACAGACAGAAGGAATTGCTTAAAGCAATTATTGAATTGCACGTTAAAAACGGAGAGTCCGTCGGTTCGGAGACGATAGAAAAAGAAGTTAATTTGGGGGTGTCCCCTGCGACCATCCGCAACGAGATGGTGAAACTTACGGATATGGGATTTCTAAAACAGCCCCATACTTCGGCAGGCAGAGTCCCGACCTCGATGGGTTTTAGGGTGTATATCCAGGAGCTGATGAAGGAAAAAGAACTGCCGGTCGCGGCGGAAGTTTCCATCAAACAGAACCTCTGGCAAAAAAGGCACACCAGTAATTTATTGGTTAAAGAAGCGGTCAGATCTTTATCACAAAAATTACATATGCTTTCTTTGGCGGTCAATGAGGATGACGAAGTTTTATTTTCCGGGGCTTACCATATTCTGGATTTTCCGGAATTTGAGGATATCGACGTAACCAGATTTGTTTTATCGCTGTTTGATGAAAATCCGCGGTTGCGGGAGATTATCGGTAGAGCAGTCGGTCCCGATCCGATGCATATTTTATTCGGAGAGGATTTAGGAATTGAGCATCTAAGTCCGGCGGGGTTTGTGTTTTGCAAATTTGAGGGAACCGGAAAAGGCGGGATTATCGGAGTAATCGGTCCGGCCAGAATGAATTTTCCGGTGATATTGCCCTATGTCAGGTATACGAGTAATTTGATTGATCAGGCAGTTAAAAGTTATTAGTAAATATGAATAAAAAACAGGATGTTAATCAGAAAGAAGAAGAACAGGCCGAAGACAGGAAATCAGAGGTAAGTTTGGAAGAATTTGAAGCTATGCAGGCGGAGCTTCAAAGGATGAAAGAAGAGTTCGAGGCAATGACAGATCTGGCTCAGAAAATGGAGGGCTTGTATAAACGGGCAATGGCGGACTATCAGAATTTAGAAAAAAGAATTGCCGAAGGAAGATCCGAGATGAATAGTTGGGCAGTAACTAATTTACTGACCAGAATTGCAGGAGTGATGCATTATTTTGATCAGGCGTTTAAGGGAGTTTCAGAGGATGAACAAAAATCGGCTTGGTATAAGGGCGTGAAGATGGCAAATTTACAGCTTCAGCAGGTTTTGCAAAGTGAAGGGTTGGAGGAAATAAAAGCAGACGGAGATTTTGATCCAACCCTTCACGAAGCTGTAGACACAAGGGAAGGTGAAGATGGTAAAATCTTGGAGGTTGTTGAAAAAGGATATATGCTAAATGGTAAAATATTGAAACCGGCAAGAGTTATCGTCGGAAAGAAAGAGTAAGTATAAATATATGAGCAAGATAATCGGTATTGACTTAGGAACAACAAACAGCTGTATTGCGGTAATGGAGGGCGGAAAGCCTAAGGTTATCCACTCTGCTGAAGGAGGGAATACTATCCCTTCGGTTGTGAACCCTCTAAAAAACGTAGTTGGAACGCCGGCAAAACGGCAGGCGATCGTTAATCCAAAAGAAACTATCTTCTCGGTCAAAAGACTGATGGGACGTAAATTCGATGATCCGGAAGTGCAAAGGGATATGAAATGGTTGCCGTATGAGGTCAAGAGCGGTAAAAACGGAATGGCAGTGGTCGTTGTAGAGGGTAAAGAGTACACTCCGCAGGAGATCTCGGCTAAAGTTTTACAGAAAATTAAGGTTGACGCCGAAAGCTATTTGGGTGAAACCGTAACCGATGCGGTAATTACTGTACCCGCATATTTTGATGATGCCCAACGCCAGGCAACAAAACAGGCCGGGGAAATTGCTGGACTTAATGTTCAAAGGATTATCAATGAGCCGACTGCAGCAGCTTTGGCATACGGATTGGATAAGCAGACTGCCCACACAATTGCAGTCTATGATTTGGGTGGCGGAACTTTTGATATTTCGGTTTTGGAATTAGGCGACGGAGTTTTTGAAGTTAAATCCACAAACGGCGACACTCATTTAGGCGGAGATGATTTTGATCAGGTGGTTATAGATTGGTTGGTTGAAGAATTCCAGAAAACCGAAGGAATCGATCTTAAAAAAGATAAACAGGCTTTGCAGAGACTTAAGGATGCGGCTGAAAAAGCAAAAATTGAACTCTCTTCATCTCAGGAAACCGACATCTCCATTCCTTTTGTGACCGCTGACGCTTCAGGACCTAAGCATCTTGAAACAAAGCTTTCCCGAGCCAAATTGGAATCGCTTGTTCAGGATCTGATTGATAAATCATTTGATGCCGTGAGATCAGCGTTGTCTGATGCCAAGATGGATCCTAAGGATATAGGAGAGGTTGTTTTGGTTGGGGGAATGACCAGGATGCCGGCGGTGCAAAGTGCGGTTGAAAAATTCTTCGGCAAAGAGCCTCACAGAGGAATCAATCCTGATGAAGTTGTGGCAATCGGCGCGGCTATCCAGGGCGGAGTTTTGGGCGGGGAAGTTAAAGACGTTTTGCTTTTGGATGTAACACCGTTAACTTTAGGAATTGAAACTTTAGGTTCGGTATCAACCCCCCTGATCCCGAGAAATACCACAATCCCGAGCTCGAAATCGGAAACTTTCTCTACCGCTTCGGATAACCAGACCTCTGTTGAAATTAATGTTTTGCAGGGCGAGCGGCCGATGGCTGCCGATAACAAATCACTGGGAAGATTTATTTTGGACGGAATTCCTCCGGCTCCGAGAGGTGTCCCCCAGGTTGAAGTGACTTTCGATATTGATGCTAACGGAATTTTGAATGTTTCCGCAAAGGACAAGGCTTCGGGTAAAGAACAGAAAATCACCATTACCGGCTCAACCGGCCTTGATAAGGATGAGGTTGAGAAAATGACCAAAGAGGCGGAGGCAAATGCTGAGGCTGATAAAAAGAAAAAAGAAGAAATTGAAACCAGGAACCACGCTGATACTTTAGTTTATACTGCTGAAAAATCACTAAAAGACGCGGGTGATAAAGTCCCGGCTGATGTAAAAACCGAGGTTGAAGATAAAATTAAGGCTGTTAAAGAGGCAAAAGATGCGTCCCTGGAGGATTTAAAAACAAAAGCTGATGCTCTGGCTGAAAGTCTCCAGAAAATCGGCTCGGCTATGTATAAGGATCAGCCTGCTTCAGGTGCACAAGAACCGGCATCAGAAGGCTCCGAATCTCCGGACGGGAATAGTACCGAATCTTCTAAAGAAGGCGAAACCGTTGAGGGTGAAGTGGTCGAGGATTCTCCCAAAGAAGAGAAAAAGGAAGAATAATTAATGCCTGAAAAGAATGCCCAAACTCTCGCGGATAGGGCAACCGAAATTTTTAGCGGCTTGGGAGCGAGTTTAAGAGCCAGAGGTTTAGTAGGGCCGGAAGCAGGGACGGTAAAGATCGATTTAATCGGCGGACCGGTTCCTGAGAGGAGAGTGGCACCGCGGAGAAGCAGAGTGCCCGATTTGACTGATACACCGGTGGCTGAATTAGGGGAAATGTTTGACCGTGCTGATCAAACAGGCTATGCAGGCAGTGTTACGGCAGGTGCGGTCGGCAAAGAATTAAACAGGAGATCGGGTAAATAACTGGGAAAAACCATTAAAAAATTATTAACCTCGGACATTCCGGGGTTTTTTAATATAAAGGGTAAGCTATGGATAAAAAAGATTTATCAGACCGAAGGTCGCTGAAACCTGCAAATAATTATGAATAAAAGAGATTTCTACGAAGTTTTAGGCATCACAAAATCGGCAACGGAAGCCGAGATTAAGTCTGCGTACCGGAAACTTGCCCGCAAACACCATCCGGACGTAGATAAATCCCCTGGAGCCGCTGAGAAATTTAAGGAACTATCGGAAGCCTACCAGGTTTTATCCGATCCTAAGAAAAAACAGGCCTACGACCAATTCGGCCACGCGGCTTTTGACAGGGGAGCCGGCGGTATGGGCGGAAATCCTTTCGGAGAGGGTTTTAATCCTTTCGGCGGCCAGGGAAATCCTTTCGGCGGTTTCTCATATTCCTGGTCAAGCGGAGCCGACGGACAGAATGTAAATTTTGAGGATCCGTTCGATTTATTTAACCAGATTTTCGGGATGGGGGGAGGCTCGCCATTCGGGCAGGGCGTCCGCCGCCGCCCGACCTATTCACTCAGCTTAACCTTTGAGGAGGCGGTAAACGGTGCGGAGAAAGACATTGAAATCGAAGTCAGGAATGATAAAGGAAAGACCGAGCGCAAGAGAATGCGCATAAAAGTGCCGGCCGGTGCTGATGATGGAACCAGAATGAGGTTTGATGAAATAGATATTGTGTTCCGGGTTTCAAAATCCGATAAATTTTTAAGGGAAGGAGCGGATATTTTTACCGACGCCACTCTTTCGATCCCGCAAATCGTTTTAGGGGATACGATTGAAGTTACAACAGTAAATGGCAGAGTTAAAGTAAAAGTCCCAGCTGCAACCCAGCCTGGTTCGCTAATCCGCATTAAAGGTAAAGGCGTTAATAATATGCGTGGCGGGTTTGGAGATCATTATGTCAGAGTCAGACTGGAAATGCCTAAAGCCTTATCGTCCGAAGAGAAAAAGCTTTACGAGCAACTTAATATATTAAGGAATTCTAAGAAAAAAGGTTGGTTTTAGTTTATAATCTTAACTTATGTTGTTTGGAAGGATTAAAGAGCGGGAGGCGCACTTTCCTAAGGATGCGCCTAAAATAGCAGGGTTATATGCGGGTGAATTGCAAGCGCTCCACTGGGAGGGTCCTCTAGGTACCTTCCTTCGAGATCTAGTAAAAGTTGAGGATGTTAGAGCTGTCGTCCTATCAGTTCACCGGGAAAGCCGCTCTCCTTTATGGCTTTCAATGATTACGGTTACTACTTCAAGAATTGGGGAAGGATATGAGGAAGCTCTCGATCTTCTTTCGGTAATGAGACAGCGGACTGGTGGAGTAACAGGTCCTGAGGTTGGTATAGGTTTCTTGCATTTAGAGGGGCGCGATTTGTCATCTGCGATACCTCCTGTTATAGAAGAGCTGAGGAAACCAGCACAAAACATCACATCAAAACCTCCTCTAAGGGCAGGATCAACAATTACAGTAGCTAGAATATAATTTTATGGGTAAATCAAATAAAAAAGTTGCATATATTTGTGAAGGCACTTGTAAGGCTCAGATTACCCAAAAGCAATATGATGGCGGACTAACAAAATGCGGAACTAAAAGCTGTAACCTTTACGGAAAACCGTTTAAAAAAGTTAAATCCTGAAGCTATTTCTTTAAATTGAAGTAGTAAGCGACTGCGACGTAACCGAAGTAAACAGAGATAAGTCCCGAACAAACTGCCATTAAGAATCCTCCGAGTAATTGATCGCTTGAGCCGATACCCGAAACGATTGACGAGACGACTCCGCTCAAAACCGCCGCTATAACAAAGAGGGCGAAAGTTTTCCACCAGTGACCCTTAATATATTCCTTGCTTTTCTTAAGAGCGGCCATTCCGGAAAGTCCCTGGTCTAAAACAATATAAGCAAAGAAATACCAATAAACCATAAAAATAATTCCCGGTATAATCAAAAGTAAAAATAATAGGACTATCAGTACTGCGTAGATAAGATAGGTAATTAGAAGTTTCCAAAGTTTTCCTTTAA
>CAYOSW010000029.1:0-13014 GCA_964406775.1 uncultured Gammaproteobacteria bacterium | reverse complement strand
GGGATGGAGGTGCTTAACTCCTCCAGGGGTATTGAGGATGGCCGCCTGATTTTGGCTTCTAAGATGATGCAAACAAGAGAGTGGACAACTATATTCCGTGATGAAGGAGAAAACGGAGGGTTGGCTTCCCGCTCAGATATTCATTTACGGGTTGCCGAAGAAATGAAAAATGAAATGGCGGAAGAAATTATGGTTTGGGAGGTAAGCGACATCGATCCGTTAACCGGTGAACCAAGCGAAGAGGCAAGAAATAAGAACATTAAGAGGCTTGGTAATTTTCAGCTTGCTGAAAGATTTGACCCGTCTGACCCAAGATTCAGAACCCTCTACAAGGAAAACGAGGAGCTCAAAAAGCTGGTTGAGAAAAAACGAAAATATGAATCAACTCACGATAATGCGTATAAGTTAACTCCGGGGGAGGAAGAAAAATATGGATTAGCTCTAAGTCGAGCCCGTAGGACGGTTGATTTTGCATATCAACTCGAAGGTGCTTTCGGAGATATGTCAATTAAGGCGGGTCCCGCATACAAAGTTAAGGTCTTGCGCCGAAACGAGCACGGGCAACTGCTTAACGCCGAAGGTGTGGTCCTTAGGAAAGCGGAAGCAGTAGTGGTCAAGCCTAAAGGAGTTCAAAGGCTTTGGTCTTGGTTGCCCGGTAGGAAAGGTGTCTCTAAGGTGGTTGGTCCTGAATATGTTAATGGAGAGCCGGCCGTAGAGAGAATGGATTTTATGCCTAAGGAAGCTCAAATCGGTTTTGTCCTGACAGCAGAAGGATTAGCGCATATTAGGGCAGCTAATATGCGCGTGAGAATTCCCGACACAAGACCCGGCAGAGAGGGGAAGTATACGGTTCGCAGATTAACGGCAGCTGAAACAGAAAAACTGGCTTCTCAAGCGAGAGCGAGAGCCTATATGGAGCTTGAAGAGAGGGGTTTTGGCGCAAGGCTTACCGACGAGCTTGGACAAGAGATTAGTTTTAAATTATCCGAAACCGGGGCAATTGATTTAGGCACAGCAGGATTAGCTGCCGATGGTAAGCCGATCCTCTGTCACACTACTGAAATTGGCATAAGGCCGATTCTTCTTAAGAAAGAGGGTGTCGTGCAGGAAACAACTTGGGGAAGTGGGGCAGAGCTTGCGGGTAGGGTAGTTATGACTTTTGACGAATCCTCGAATCATTTTATAGGTAAAGCCCCCGACGCTACTTATATGTCTAAACAACACGAAAAGTTCAGGCAATTATTTGAAGAAGGCACTTATGAAAAAGCTGTAAAACTCAGAGCAGGGGAAATAAGCATAGAACAAGCCGGTTTTATGGCGCACTATCTATTAATGCTCGATCCGGGTTTGAGGAGACTTAGGCGTCCCAAAGTGTTGCTTGTTCACGAGACAGTAGTTGATCCATCAACAGGCGAAGAGAAAGAGACAGGCAGATTAATCGAGGCAACTACAGCGGAAGACAACGACAAAGTAAAACAGCAAATTGTTGCAGTGCAAACCGGCTGGAACCATCAGCGCCGTTTGAGGGCGGTTCGGGATCTGAGAAAGAGATTTTTAGGAGCAGATGGTAGTATGAGCGGCGAGTATCACGGCCCGCCGAATATGACTTTTGTGACTTACAAGTTGGCGCATTCTGCTGAGTTAAAAGGAAGAGAGGATTCAAGCGATGTCAGAAGAGGAAAAGCTTCCTTGTGGTATTCTCCGGATCCTTTCCGGACACTATCTCAGATGTTCGGTCGGGAGGGTTTCTCAGGACTGTTGGAGGTTATTAATCTGGAGAATGCGGCTGCACATACGGTCACGCAGGAAGCTCTAGACACAAATATATTGGCGGGATGGCCAAATTTCCTTAAGGCTTGTGATCAGCTTTATGTAAGCATCTATGGAGGAACACGGCAAGGTCAAAATTACGTACCGTTATATGAAAAACTGACTGCCGATGCCGATGCTGCTATAGCAGTGATAAGTAAAATAGACAGCGGCTTAAGAGGTGAGAGCTATGAGCACATAAAAACACTTCTAGGATTTTTGAAAAGATTTGACGATGTCTTGAAAATGATGAGAGAAGTGGAAACAGTTTCGCGAGGAGGAGGGGGGGAGCGACATATAGAGAAAGTGGATTTATATAAACGGGCTCAGGGAATCGGCAGAAATGGTGAAGTTGTTCAAGGTGAGGTTTTTGCAAGCGAGAAAGAATTGGGTTCGACAGTTGATGGGGGAAGAATAAGCGAAACTGAGTTTGCCGATAACTTTTTTGATACCCTTCTAGGTCCCGTAGGAAGAAAACTTTATCCTGCGGAACAGCCTTTGATGGCAAGTTTGTTGATGATGACTTACGAGATGATTACAGGGGAGAAGCAGAGCGGTATAGCATGGGTCTACTCAAAACTCATAAGGTAACAGATCCAAAGCCCCGTAAAATACATTCTATATAGCCCTTTTCTTTTAGATTTTTTAACCAGTTACGGGGCCGTAATCGTCGTCATCGTCTCCGTGAAAATCAACATCCGATGCATCGACCGTTGCTGCAGGAGCCGGAGCGCCGCCGGCCGCAGGAGCCATACCGGTGGATCTTGCAGCAGCTTCCCTGTGGGCTCTCTCCTCTTCTCTCTCGTGAGAAATTTCCGATCCCTCCATACGCTTAAGCCTTAGTTTTTGAGCCTCATAATACTCTTTATGTGGTCTTAGGAGCACGGGGAGGGAGTTTGGCTCTCTGCCCAGTAAATTAGACAAAGCCTCAGCTTTTGATGACCCGGGAGGATTTCCTCTCCATTCGCCAACGCCCTTAGATATTGATCCTGTATAAGCTCCAAGGCCTGCATATAGGCCGGTCTGCCAACCCCGACCTCCTCCCATATTTTGATTGAAGGCACTTTCGAGTCCTTTTCCTAGCCTGTCTCCTTTAGCTAAGGACTCCTTTAATAAACCCGGCAAGCTTGAGGCGGACAATAAAATAATTATAGCTATTCCCTGATTAACGACCTTATTATTTAATAAACCAAGTCCCGGTAACGCAAATTTTGATGCTACACCTGTATCTTGCGCATAAACTGTCAAGAATGAGCCTGGCAGGGACGAATCGGTGATAACCGGAGTACAAGCTCCAGCAGTTCCGCCGGAGGTATCACCAACTCTAAAAGAGGGGACAACGCAGGAACCCATTAAAATTGCAGCAAGATAAAGAGCAGCCATAATTGCTGGAAAAGCTAGGGCATTGGCAACCATACTGCTTATCCATCCAGTAAAACTACCTGAGCGGCCGGGCAAGGAAGCAAAGAGAAAGATAAAGGGAGCCAATATTGTAAAAATAATCAAAGAAAGGTATGCAGTCAGAAGGGCTATAAGTATTCTCAATATCGCGTATAAAACTACGAATATTAGAAGCAGAGAGATTACAAGACTAAGCGTGGAACCTGGATTATTGTAGGCAAACGTAGCGCCTACTGTTCCCGAGACCGGTCCGGCAAAAGTCTGAACCAAAAAAGCAGTAGTGATTGCAGGAATAATCCACGCAGGTGCAGTGGCTGCGCCTGCAGCCGTTGCCGCTGTGATAGCTCCTCCAGCCAAGGCTCCGGCTCCGGCAAGTGCCGCTCCACCGGCCACAGCTGTCACCGTTGTTAAAAGAGAGCTGCTGATTTGGTAAGAAATTACAGCTAGAGTTGCCTTAATGGTTTGGCGTGGACTCAGCCAGAGCGTCCTCCATCCTAAATTTGAGCTCTCATCGTCTATTGATTGGATCATACTGTCAGCGGCTTCCTGAAGTCCGGTAGGGTCTAATTTCCCTACGAATTCGCTCCCCAGACTGATAATATTATTTGTTTCAAGTAGTTTTGATAAATTAACCCCTTTGGCTTCAGTTGCTTGTTCGAAATAATATCCGACGATACCTGTTCCAACGTAGGCGAGATCTGTTATCAGACTTGCGAGGAAATAACTGAACGTAATCATAACCAGGCCGATAACCAGTCCAGGTAAAGCTAACTGTACAGTCACAACTGTTTGGGGGTTTAATTTTTGGCGGAACATAACCATAAGCCCTACAACAATGAAAATAAGTATCATCGCCAAATATGCAAAATTACGGCTGGCCTTCCATAAGTTAAAAATAGGAGCCAGAACTGCATTCCCTGATCCACCCACCTGAGCATTTGCGGGTTTGACCAGTCCTACTTGAGATCCTAAATCGGTCAAATATTCTCCGGTATGAATAGGTTTGTAAACATACAAATTTGACAATAAAGACCCTCCAAATCCAAGCAGGCCCTGAGATGTATTTCCCGAGGAGAGTATTGGGGTGTTTTGTGTAAATCCATTAAGATTCTTAGTAAGTTTGTATTCCAAGCAAGGAGCGATTTGTGATTGACCGGCAGCTATACAGGATAAAGTATGAAGAAAATTGTATAAAATCATATTTCCGTAATTCGGGTCCTGCGGTGTGAGTGTGTTTAAATTAATAGGAGTTTCAGTATATTGTGGTTGAGTTTGAGCAAGGGAAAGAGGGGGAAGAGCTAAAAATACGAAGAGAAACAAAGAGATTAGCGAAACGCTAAATAATTTAGCCAACCGGAAACGCACAGACAGAGCAGTCATTAATTAAACATTATTACAATCTGAGAGAAGATTCAATCTTTAAATACAATAAGGTTTAAATCCTAGACAATACTCCGTTACGGGAGCTCCCGTGATATCGGAAATTAACTTCAACGCAAGATAGGCGAGAACTAAAAAGAATAATCCCATAAATGCCCAAGTAACCGAAGACCAGGCGTGTGATATTGCTTTTGGGTCGCCTCCTGAGGTGATAAAAAATTTCAACGCCCCCCAGATCAACCAGACAGTCAAAGCCATAAAGGCTATGGTGACGGAAATATTAATAATTCTGGTCAGTAATTCCTGTAGCTGGAGAATTCCCGCAGCCGGGCACTCTTTCACAACGGTCGGATCGCAATCTGCTGCGAAGACGAATCCGGTCAAAGAAAAAAATAAAATAAGCGAAATAAAGAGTGAGAAAAATCTTATTTTAGCGGGCATACTCATCTTACGATATACGATAGGGGAACAGTTTTACAAGAGAGTATAAAACTTAAGGAGTTGTTCTCGGAGCCTGATTCAAGGTCGGGAGTTCTTTGAAGTCTAAGATATTGATATTTAAGATCTGGCCGAATAGAACAGTAATAAAGAAGGCGAGTGCAAGAATCGCCAAACCGATTAAAGCGTTAACGATCGTGCCTCTTGCCTTACCGATTGCGTCTTTATCTCCGCCCGAAGTAATCCACTTAAAAGCTCCGATAATTAAATAAACCAAAACTGCAAGTCCTGCAGCGATAAAAACGATCATTAAAGCATTGGAGATAACATCACCGACGGATCTTTGATTGGGGTCAACACCGGCACCGCCGAAAGTGATTTTAGTTTCGCGGGTGGGTTGGGCGAGGGCTAAGCCGAAACTTACTAAATATCCGGCTGAAGTTGTAATTAAGGCAGCAACTTTTTTCATTTCTTAATCAATCCTATCTTCTTTTGAAACATTCTGTCAAGGGGTGTTATCGTGTTGCCGGGGCGGTCGGGGCATCGTCGAGCTTGGGTATAGGTATAGTTTTAAGAGGATTGAACCCGATGACTTCTCCAAATAGATAAATTATAAAGAAGGATAGGGCCAGTAATGTCAGGCCAACCAGCCCCTGGGTAATTTTTTTCCTGGCTGCTGATATTTTTTCTTTATCTCCACCGGCTAAAATCCAATCAAGAGCTCCCCATATGAAGTAAACAACTAATGCGAGGCCGCCGATTATGAACATAATCGTTAAGACGTTACTTAAGATATTGCCTACAGGAGTTGCAGTTTTGACACCGCCCGGCTGATTACTACCGAGAGTAATTTCTTCAACCGCAGCCAGAGCCCTAGCAGGGAGAATTAAGTTAGTAACTAGGATAGAAATACTTAAAATTTTCTTATTCATCTAATCTCCGTATTTGAACAGGTCCGAGAGGATTAAATCCGATAACCTCACCAACAACTCTAATAATAACAAAAGATAAAGCCAGGAGCGCCAATCCTATCAGGGCCTGTGTCATCTTCTTTCTTGCATTAGATACCTTTTCCTTATCTCCACCGGAAAGTATCCAATCAACCGCCCCCCAAATGAAATAAATTGTTGCGCCAATGCCCCCTACTGTAAAGAAGAGGACGAGTACGTTTTTAAGTATAGTGCCGACGACTCCCTGGCTATTTTGTGACTGAATACCTAATTTACTGTTACTTAGCTGATTGCCGATATTTATGGTATTTACTGACTGACCTCCAGGATCATTAGGGTCTGAGTTCGGATTATCTTTTGTCTGAGCAAAAGTTACGGATGCTGAGCTGAAAACCGCAATCAGGTAAATTGAAAGGCTGATAAAAATGATTCTTAAAGAATATTTCATATTTTCAGTTTAGTTATTAGTAACGAAATCGTCAGGATTTCCCAATCCTCTGATTTGCAAATTACCTAGAGGATTAAAACCTACAACTTGACCTACAGTTCTGATAATTACAAATGATAGTGCCAAAAGTGCAAGTCCAATTAAAGCGTGTGTCATCTTCTTTCTTGCATTAGATACCTTTTCCTTATCTCCACCGGAAAGTATCCAATCAACAGCCCCCCAGAGAAAGTAGACAACAGACCCGAGTCCGCCGATTGTAAAGAAAAGAAAAATAACATTCTTCACTATAGTTTGAACTAAGCCCTCCCCTGAGGATCCTAGCCCGGGTATTCCGTAGCCCTGCATAGGTTTAAGCGTAAAATCTTGATTGCCGGCCGCTGATACGACCGACACACAACCTAAAACAAAAAACAAGAAGACTAAAAAATGAATTGCGATATTCTTTCTCATTATTATGGATCCGCTATTCCTGGAATTTTAAATGCACCGGACTGCAGCGCATTGATACCTGTTATCTGACCGGCTATGGCCATAATAACAAATACAAGCGATAAAATAACGAGTCCTATAATTGCCTGAGTAATTCTCTTCCTTGCGTTGGACACCTTTTCCTTATCTCCACCGGAAAGTATCCAATCAACCGCCCCCCAAAGAATCATAATCGTAAAACCGATCCCCCCTATGGCGAAAAAGAGGGTAATCACATTTTTAAAAATTGTACCCACAAGTTCTTGTTCTTTGCCTTGGGCCTGTACTCCGGTACCCTGACTTTGTTTGATATTTACGATAATATCTCCCTGTGCGCTTACAAAGGGGACAATAGAACTAATGACAATAAAGAGAAGACCCAGAAATAGAACTCTAACGACAATTTGATTCATTTTAAGGCTTATATAGTGTCGGAATTCTGAAATTTCCGCTTTGCAGGAACTCGATATTGAGAATTTGCCCAAGCACAACAATTATTACAAAAGATAAGGATAGTAAGACTAGCCCGACTATTGATGTTGTAATTCTCTTCCTTGCATTAGATACCTTTTCCTTATCTCCACCGGATAATATCCAGCTAACGGCGCCCCAGATAATCATAATTATAAAAGCCATTGCCCCGATTGCGAATAAAATATCAATAGAATTGCGGATTACCTTAGCTAAATCATCACCGGGGTTGCTGGAGATTTTCACTCCTCCCGGAATTTTACTGGAATCCAAGCCTATTCCTTGTGCATAAGTGTCGCTAACAACAAACAAGAATGGATATATGAATAAGTAGTAAACTTTTTTCATTTTTATTTTACAAAAAACTTAAAGCCGGTTATCGTCTGGAGTAAGTAGAGTATCAAATATGAAATAGACATAAGTACAATACCTATTATTGCCCAAGTTATCTTGCCCCGGGCCTTACTGACTGCTTCCTTATCTCCTCCCGACAATATCATCTGAACGGCGCCCCAAACAAACATTATGATGAAAGCCATCCCCGCCGCCGCAAAGAAAATCCCCACTACGTTATCAAGCAGGGTATTGATCCCTGCCGCCCCTGTGCCCATTCCGCTTATTTGGCTGGGTGTTTGAATAGTTCCGAAGGTTTGCTGAATACTTTGAGCTATCAGTTTCATAGTTAAAAAAGACTTAAGCCTTTCACTCCAAGCTGAGGTATGATGTATTGCATAACTAAAAATAAAACAATTAAAAGGATGAACCCTATTATTGAATGGTAAATCTTAGATCGGGCAGAAACAATATGAGCCTTGTCCCCTTGAGAGGTGATGAGCTCAAAAGCGGCAATAATAAAATAGAATGAAACCATCATTGCGGCAATTGTGAAGGCTAGGGGAATAAGTGCGCCTGTAAAAGCTCCCAAACTTCCCCAAGCTAGCGGGAATTCCTTACTGATATCTGCTTTGGGCTGAGTTTGAGCGATAGCAGGTCTTATAAAATCCATATTATTTACTTAAGGGACTGAGAACTTTAGCTCCGGGATTGGCGCCGGCTAGTAAAATTTGCTGAACAACATCACCTATAAAATAGGCGAAAAGGAGAATAACAAACCCCGCAATAGCCCACTGGATGCGTTTTCTCGCTTTTGCTAAAGCTTCTTTATTTCCTTCGGCACGTATATAATCAAAAACCCCCCAAGCGGCCCAGAAAAACATTAGGAAAGCTCCAACATAAAGCGCGACTTCAGCAAATTTCGAAATCACAAAGGCTAGATTAGTTGTTCCTTCGGGAAAGTTTTTCGCCGCTGGATTATTCGCTACTTGTCCGGGAAAGCCGGGTAGGGATAGGGCAAGTTTCATAAATCTATCGTATATTGTTTAGTCGCTCAGGGCAACTATTTGCCGAAACTGTTTAATCCGAGTATGTCAACGCCGATGACCTGCATTAAAAGTACCGAAAAAATAATCAGCAGTAATCCGATTATTGCTGAATAAAACTTCTCCTGAGCTTTTTTAATCGATTCGGGATTGCCCTCCGCAGTGATCATTTGGAGAGCGGCAAGGATCATAATTATTAAAGCGATTCCTCCGGCTGCCAGAGATGCGTATTTTATGAGACTTTCAACAAGCGTCTTCGGTTCCGTCGGCACACAACCTATGGCGGTCATAATTCCTTTGCCACTGTCGCTTAATTGTCCGTTGCCGGGATCGCAATTCTGGGGTTTAGATGTAGTACAGTTTTTACTGTTCTGAAGACAGCTCATAATTGCTTCTTTGTATTCAATGGCTTCAGCGACTTTTGCTCCGGGTGCTGTTAAGCTGGTTCCAGGGGTTGTGGCAGTTGTATCGTCCCGAGATACTTGAAATTGTTTAAAAGCGCAGTAAAAATGAAAGGCGGGGCCGCCGGTAACCCCTCCTCCTGTTACAGCTCTGACGACAGCGGTATACTGCCCTAATCCTAACTTCTTAATATTTTCCCCTTGCAGAACATTGTCTTTTCCTCCAACAAGCGTACGGTTGGCGGGCTCAGTACCGACTGTAGTATTGGTACTGCTGAGTCTGAGAACGGGAGTAGAATTAATACCAGTTGAGGCCATAAGTGGAGCGGACGGGACAGTAACTTTACCTCGGTATATTTCAAAATAAAAACTTACGTCCTTATCTTCCGGTATAAAAATTGAGCCCTGCATATTTTCATCAATCTTGTAGTTATCCGACAAATTAATTTTGCATTTGTCAGCCAGGTCGGCGAAATTCTTGTTGAAGATTGTTATGGAACCGGGGAATTGGCACATCGTAGAGTTGTAAACCCATCCGGGGTTTTCGAGATAGACAAAATATTTGTAAGGCTTGCTGAAATTACTTCCCGGAATAATATATTCATAAGTCCCTTGTTTGCCGCTGAAATCGAGATCCTGGTCTTGATATCCTCCCCAGGGAAAAGCGGCGTCTCCTGTGGAGACCAATATTCGGTAGGTTCCGTTTGGAGCGGTGGAGGGGTTTTTAAAAGTAAGCGAGACTTTAACATCCTCATTTGTATAGCCCGTTTTGGAAAAAGAAGCGCTTACGTCATCACAAGTTAATTTATCAGGCGAAGACTGAGCACTGACGGGCTTGACAAGGGTAGAAAATGTAAGAATTAGGAGTAATAACGAAACCAAATACTTTGGCATTAACCTCAGCTTACACCGAAAATACCCCAATCTGCAATTATAAACTTGGGATGATTAGAAGCTGTATTCAAACTTGCCTTTGTTTGTTAAAAGTTTCAGCAATACAATTCCGGGTTTTTCTTCGCTTGTATGAATCTTCCCATTAAAATAATCAATTTTTGTAATATTCTTCCTCGCATCCGCAAAAATAATATATTTCCCATAACCGTCCATATCAAAAAAGTGATTTATCCTGATAAGTTCAGGACTCGATTTAGGGGAGGGTTTTAAAATAAAGTCTGTTGTATAAGTATTTTTGGGTAATTGAATTGGTGGGTCGGAATTATATTTTAAACTCAGGATTTTTATTTCTTTAGGGATACCGTTTTCCTTCAATTCTGTCGAAATTTCTAAATTATTACCTGCCTGATCCGTAATATTATATGTAGCTTTATCGCGATCTTTATTCAGGGTAACTTCACCTGAGCCTTCAGGTTCCGCAATAACTTTTATTTGATAGTCCTGAGGATCCGCAAAAATTTCGGCTTCAGGAATGGTTTTATCTATAGAGAATTCTAGAGATTTAATTTCTTCAAGATTCCCATCTTTGTCTTGAGAATAGAAATAGATTTTGTGATATCCTTCAGTGGAGAATGTTAATGGGGAAGTATAGGTTTGCCATTGCGATTCTTCAAAACCATAGGCTGTAAACTCAACTCCCAGCCCGCCGTTATCTGTTGAATCAAGATACAGTTTGACGTCAGAACGGAAATTGTTACCAGTACCTTTTTGTCCTTCCAGAGTGGGGGTCGTAACCGGTGCAGTTGTATCTAACCTTTCAGCCATTAAGGCAAAATGCGTTAAATGATTGATGAAAGTGGTAGCATTCTTGTTGTTTGAATCTATAGAGGTATTTTCTTTTGTCCAGTTTTCTCCATCAGTACTGGAGTAGATAGAAAGGGTATCAAGGTTATAATGGCTAAGATCGAACTGAGAAAAATTAATAGATAAGGAGAAATTTTTTAAGAAGGTTGTTACTTGATTTCCTGCTGAATTTTTAGCCTCAATATTTAATATTGAGCCCAATGAATTTAACAGATTACTAGTGAAGTTAGGCTCGGATTTAATAGATAAATCCAGATCTTGATTAGTTGTGCCTTCAGGGATTTCCAGCTTGGCTTTTCCGACCTCAAAAACTTTAGCATTAGACGAAAGTGTTTCTTTCAGGTGATCTAATTTTTTAGTAAACAAATAATAGCTTTTAGCACCTTTTCTTTGAGCGCCATTATAAAAGAAAGAATAGTTTTCCCAAGGGTCGGGTTCGGCAGATTGCCACCCAAAAGGGTCAGTAATTCCGTCAGGGATATTATCTTCAAAATTGCCATCATTATTTTTATCCTGAATAACATCAAAGTGGATATGCGCACCGCGTTCATCTGCTGGATCTGTATTACCGGTATGACCGACATATCCTATAAGCTGACCAGTCGTTACACTAATAGGTCCGGTATTTTGTCGGTTTGCGATCAAGAAGCTGGAGTCGTCTAAATGTAAATACCTAGTCATAAAGCCGTTTCCGTGATCAATTACTATCATTTCTCCGCAGGCGCCGCATCGGGAAAAGGGGCCGGGGAAAAATGTTTTAAAGTAGGCTTTGCCTGCAGCTGCAGCCTTGACAGGGTCTTTAAAATTTACTCTGGCCCTTTTTGCATAGTCGTAACCATCGTGTTTTGAATAAGGAAGTTTTGGGTTTTTATCACCAAAAAAATTAACAAGATCTAAATTCGATGTTGATGTTTCAGATAGATCTAAACCAGCACTTAAGAGTGGATATTCGTGGTCGAAATATGAGGTTATAGACAATGCGGAATCATTAAACGATATTCCTTTTGATTCATAATCCCAAGGTAAATCCAGAAAAGGTTCAGGAATAATTTCGGCCGGTCCGTCATCAGTAACCCTAATGTAATCAACTTTAAACCACGTCCAGCCAGGGTAGGGAGGTCCGGATTGAGTTGAAGGATTTCCCAAATAAATTGCGTGCACCTTTTCCTGAGTTACCGGCGTGGTAAAAATTAATTGATTGTCCAGGTAAAGTTTATAAACCGAACCCTTTCTTTCGATTTTTAATTCGTGGGGAAGGGTATTTATAGAGGAGTGATAAACGACACTATCTTTAAAATTAATTCTCATACCCAGTCCGCTTGATCTGTCCTCCCAAACACCCAGACTAAAAAGGGATGTAAACCCGCCTCCATTATTCGGAGCCGTATCGGCTATTTGAATTCCTGTCCCCCAAGGTCGGACATTTGTATATTGAAACTTAATAACTGCAGTAAAATTTTCCTGAGGAAAAGGATCGTTTTTGCTGGTCACATAGGGAAACTTTTGGGAATCTACGCATTGAATGAATGTAGCAAATCCTCCGGTTTCCTTAATCAGGTCGCCGGAACAGACAGGCGGACGGTTTTCATAAACAACCCACTTTTCAGGATCAAGTTGGCCTCCCGGACGGGTTTGATTGAATTCTTCAGAAAAATAATCTTGGGCAAAAACAGGCCGCACTAAAAGCAGGAAAGAGAATACGAGGAAAAACAATTTAAGGCTTAGGACAATCACCTTAAATTATTAATACCGAAGTAGAACCGAACTGTCAATAGGTATTTACAATGATAAGATTAAGGGTGTAAATTAAGATTAGAATGACCAACCAGTCGGGGAATATTAAAGTGATATTTTTAATTGCTACACTTGCTTTAGGAGTGGTTAGTGTCTATGGGTTTAAAAACGGTTTTTTCTCAAAACAAGAGGATTCTTTGGTAACGAACCAAGTAAATTACCAAAATATTGTTACAGAATCACAATTTAAGGATTATTATTCTAAAAATTTGAAAATTAGTTTTAAAGTCCCTTTTGATATGCAAGTTGAAGAAAAGTTTACACAAATACTATTAGCTAAAAACAATCAGAAAATTAAAGTGGATTTTAACGGGACT
>CAYOSW010000028.1:0-14040 GCA_964406775.1 uncultured Gammaproteobacteria bacterium | reverse complement strand
ATAACCTGTATACCAGGCGTGAGTTTTATTTTTGGAATCTCCAAACTCTGCCGTTCCCGTTTTACCCGCAGTTTTTATGGGGAATACAAAAAACGGCCAGGCTGTTCCTCCCTCCGCAGGAACCTCCTCAAGACCTTTTTTAATCAGCGCCAAATAGTCCTGATTCACATCCTGACTGACCGGCTCGTACTTAAATTCCTTTACCAAGCCTCTTTTTGAATCCTTTACCTGTAGCGCTAAATGCGGAGGATATTGTTTGCCGCCGGAAGCGACAAATGATATCAAATTAGAAACCTGCATAGGGGTGGATAATAAAAATCCCTGGCCTATTGCCATATGCAGCGTATCCCCGGGATACCAAACTTCGCCGATGACTTCTTTTTTCCATTCGGGGTCCGGCACAAGGCCGGCCTCCTCGCCTAAAATATCCAGACCGATTTTTTTACCGAATCCTAATTTTTTAGCCATATCTCCGATAGCTCTTTCCCCCACTGCTTGTCCCAACTGATAAAAATAGATGTCATTTGAGCGCTTTAAGGCCTTCACCAAATCTACAGGCCCATCCTCTTTCCTGCCGTACTGAGTAAAAAACCAATTGGCAAAGGTAAAAGGACCTAGCGACAGGACTCCCGTATCCTCGTATTTTGTATCGGCAGTTATTTTACCGGACTCAAGACCGGCCAGTCCCGAAGCGATCTTAAATGTTGAACCCGGAGGATATGTTCCCGCAATCGCCCTGTTTAAAAGAGGGGAATCGGGAGCGATTAGCGCTGAAGATAAATTCTTCGGATCATATGACGGTATTGAAACCAGGCTTAATATCTCTCCTGTATTCGGATTTGTAACAATTCCTGCTCCGCAACAACTTCCGGTTTTATGCGCTGTTTCGGTAAGTTTATTGAAGAGGAACTGCTGTAAATCGATGTCAATTGACAGAACCACATTTTGTCCCGGTATCGCCGGCTTTTCCCTTAAAGTCCTGAGCTTTTTTCCTGCCGCATCCACCTCAATAATTTCGCCTCCATCAGTCCCCTTTAGAACTTTTTCGTAGGCTTCCTCTATTCCTCCCCTACCGATCTTATCGCCCAGTTTATAGTTACCATATTTTTCCTCTTTTAGCTCCTCCTCGGAAATCTCGCTCAGATACCCGAGCACGTGACTTATTTTCTCGGCAAACGGATAAACTCTGAGCGAATCAATTTCCAGATTTACCATTTTTGGATCATTAGTTACCTCCAGCCTGAAAGCATCTTCACGGGTGATGTATTCCGCTTTCTTGTTGCCGGACGAAGAAGCACTTAAAATCCTGAATCCCGGTGCGTTTGCTGCCAGAATTTTACCGTTACGGTCATAAATAACCCCACGGGGAGCGTGGATTATCTTTACCTGTATCCTGTTTGAATCCGCAAGTTCCAGATTTTCTTTACCTCTGGCTATTTGAAGATGAAAAATCCTGCCTAAAAGAAGGGAAAAGATACCGATAAAAATAACCGCAATTATTGTCCGCATCCAAGGGTTGATTAGGGGTGACTCTTCATCTGAGGCATCGCTGAAAAAAAGATTTTCGGTTAACGACTGCGAATTTAACTGTTTTTTATGGAAGTGTCCTGAAGTTCTTGCGGTTTTTTTAAGTTCATCCGTAAAAGCCTTGCCGAATCTGAATTTTTTCACTTTCAATTTCCTTTCTGCATTTAAAAACTATTTGAATTTCAGCCTTATTTCCCTCTTTGCAACAAACCTTTCATCCCAAGCCCTGGTCAGATAGAAAGCGGCGATCACCAAAACGGCTTCCAAGACTATATTCAGAATTTTAAATTCAGAACCATAAACGAGCATATTTATCCCCGAAATCAATGCTATTTGCGCTCCCCCTACCAGTAAAATCATCAAAGGGTTAAGTGAAACCGGCAAAAATTTTGCACTGGAAGTTATTTTTGAAGCTATTAGTAAAATTAGGGGCCAATAGCCCAAATTAACCTGCATTAAAAAGGAAAGTGTTATCCCTCCTATAAAAGCCAGATAAAGATTGTTTTTGTCGTTTGTGGCAAGACTTCTCGCAATAATGAAAACCAAAACCAGATTTATGCCTAAAAACGCGCTTTGAAGAAAAGAACATAAAATAATAATGAGTAAAAATGTTTTCATAAATTTATTCTCCAATAATAAAAATTACTTCAAGGTCAGCAATATCAAAAACCGGTTTGATTTTTGCCGATTTAAAAATTTCGTTATCTTTCTCTATAACCTGCGCGACCTGTCCTAAAACTAAGCCTCTGGGAATCTCAGATTCCTGCCCTTCCGAATACACCAAATCACCCTCCTTAATCGGCTCTTCGTGAAGAATTTTATCCAAAAGCATCTCGGAACCAAATTGCCCTAGTAATATTCCTTTAGCCCGCCCTGCATCCGATTGGGAAAAAGCGGAAATTCTTGAATCTGGATCGGAAGCCAAAATTATTTTGGCTTTTTTAGGTTCTACCTCCAAGATTCTTCCGATGTAATTATCTTTGAATACGACAACCTGATTCTGTTTTATACCCTCATCGCTTCCGCGGTCTATTTGAAGATAACGGGAAAAGCCTATCGGACGGGCCGGAGTTAACCTAAAAACCTGGTCTGAAAGGGTCTTATCCTGATCCAAAAAACTTTGGGCTTCTGCCAATTTTTTCCGAAGATTTGCATTCTCCGAAAGCACCTGAGAAAGTTGCTCGTTAAGCGCCTTATTTTCCTGGCTGGCTTTGCGGGCGTTAATCACAAATTCAAACTGACGGGAGATACCTAATGAACTTTTATACAAGCCGTATTGAATCGGTATGGTTACCTGCTGAAACAAGGATTTGGGAATACTCAAAAATTTCAGATTATCTCCGAGAACCAGTAAAACCGAAGCAAAAATAAGAATTAGAAAGAGTTTAAGATTATTTTGAAGAGCAGCCAACATGCGGCCTAATATACCAGAAAAGGGTAAACAAAACTATCTATGTAGGCACGTTTAGTTGATTATCAGGTAAAAAATCTATAGAATCTAACAAATGCCTGATTCGTTTTTTAATAAATTAAGGAAAAAATGGGATGATGGCAAATTTCTGTGTGTGGGGCTTGATACGGATTATTCACTTCTCCCCTCTTCAGCCAAAACAGGCTCTATTGAGGATTCCGTATTTAACTTCAACAAGAACATTATCGATAAGACTGCCAGTATAGTCTGCGCTTTTAAACCTCAAATCGCATATTATGAAGCCAATGGGGCTGAAGGGCTGAATGCACTTAAAAAAACTTCTGACTATTTAAAACGAATCTTCCCTGACATACCTATTATCTTAGATGCAAAACGTGCAGATATTGGAAGTACGAACTCGGAATATGCCAAAGCCTATTTTGACGAAATGGGTTTTGATGCGGTAACTGTAAATCCTTATTTCGGAAAGGAGTCTTTGGAGCCGTTTTTAAGTTATGAAGATAAAGGAGTTATTGTCCTGGTTAGGACTTCTAATCCCGGATCCGATGAGTTCCAAAAATTAGAAGTCAGCGGAAAACTACTTTACCAGGTTGTTGCAAAAAATATTGCCGAAAATTGGAACTCCAATAATAATTGTGCCGTTGTTGTCGGCGCGACATACCCTGAAGATTTAAAAAAAGTCAGGGAAATTGTCGGGGATATGCCGATTTTGGTTCCCGGAATCGGTGCACAGGGCGGAGATTTGGAGGCGGTGATAAAAAACGGTTTAAACAGCAATAAGCAGGGATTGATAATCAACAGCTCAAGGGCAATAATTTATAGCGATGATCCGGGGAAAGCGGCAGAAGATTTGGATAAACAGATAAGGAGTCTGATATGAGCGTTTCCGAAAAAGTTGCCAGAATTTTACTTGAATTAAATGCCGTCACGCTGAATCCGAACAAGCCCTACCGGTACGCTTCCGGAATGCTGTCCCCTGTTTATACCGATTGCAGAGTCATAATCGCCTACCCCGAGAAAAGAAAAGAGGTCAGGGATTTATATATTGAGGCTATAAGGGGATCCGGAGTTGAATTCGAAATCGTTGCAGGAACCGCAACCGCCGGGATCCCTCACGCCGCCTGGATTGCCGAAAAATTAGAACTGCCGATGATTTATGTCAGAGGTAAGGCTAAAGATCACGGTAAGGAAAATCTGGTTGAAGGAATAATTGAAGAGGGGCAGAAAGCAATAGTCATAGAAGATCTGGTTTCAACGGGAGAAAGCTCGATTAACAGCGTCAGGGCAATACAAAATGCGGGAGGTCAGGTTACACACGTCTTTTCCATAATCACTTACGGAATTGAAAAGGGCAAACAAAACTTCGCTAAAAATGGTCTTGAACTTATATCACTTACCGATTTTAAAACTGTAGTTGAGCAGGCTGTAGAGATGAATTATATAAATGAAGGAGAGAAAGATTTAGTACTTGATTGGATATCCGACCCCGAGGGTTGGGCGGGAAGAAGAGGAATTGAATGACAAATATCGTCAAACTACCCGGACTTATTGATACCCACGTTCACTTGCGCGAGCCCGGAAGCACCCAGAAAGAAGACTTTGAAACCGGAACTAAGGCCGCGGCGGCGGGCGGATACACCTTGGTTTTAGATATGCCCAACAACCCAAACCCGATCACCAATCCTCCGGCTCTTGAGGAGAAAATTAAATTGGCGCAGGGAAAAATATACTGCGATGTCGGATTCCATTTCGGAGGGTCAAGGGAAGGTGCGGGATATTTTGAACAGGTAAGAAATCAGGTTTTTGGATTGAAAGTTTATATGAATCACACAACCGGTCCTTTGCTCATTGAAGATCCAGAAGAACTCGATTTAATTTTTTCTAAATGGCCAAAAGAAAAGCCGCTTATGGTCCACGCCGAACAGGAAACTTTAGCTAAAGCGATAACTATCGCAAAAAAATTCGGCAACAAACTTCACGTTTGCCACGTTGCCCGCAAATTTGAGCTGGAACTTATCAAGCAGGCAAGATCGGAAGGGTTAAATATTACCTGTGAGGCTGCAATGCACCATCTTTATTTGACGGTTGACGATATCAACCGCCTGAAACATTTCGGTATGATGCGCCCCCCTCTGGCCAAACAGGAAGATATCGACTATTTATGGGATAATATAAATGATATAGATATTATTGCCTCAGATCACGCTCCCCATACTTGGGATGAGAAAATGGGAGATAAAGTTGTTAACGGCGTACCCGGATTGGAAACCTCACTCCCCTTGCTGTTAAATGCAGTTAACGAAGGGAAACTTACAATCGAAAGATTAACCGAAATGACCTCCGTTAATCCCCGGAAGATTTTTAATATTCCGGAACAGGAAAATACTTATACCGAAGTCGATATGGATGCGCCTCAAACCATTTCCAACGAAGGGTTATTTACAAAAGCCGGATGGACACCATTTGTCGGTATGGAAATAAAGGGAAAGATTATCTCAACGGTTATCCGCGGCCAAACGGTTTTTAAAGAAGGCCAGATTATCGACGGAGTAACCGGAAAAGTAGTTTTTCCCGTCAGTTAAGCTTCTTTATTTCCTGCGCTAATTTCGGATTCCACATTGCGCCCGTGGCACTCATAACCACATCAGCTCCGGCATCGCGGAATTCTTTATAATCCTCAGGCGAAGTGACTCCTCCTACTCCGGTAATTGAGAATTTAAATCCTTTTTTATCGCGGATGGCCTTCATTCTTTTAACAAAGTCGAGACCCGCCCATTTTATGCAATGACCGCAGATTCCGCTTCTTAATCTATTCGGTCCGGGCAAGGCCTGATTACCGTGCGCATCTACCACCGTTGCCTGCAAAGTATTTATTCCTGCAACATCGTCGGCGTATTCATTAACGATCTCTGCCAATTTTTCCATATCCGCATCATTCTTGTAGTAACCAACTTTTAGAACTAAAGGTGTATTTCCAACTACAGACCGAATACCCTTAGCAACTTTTTCAGTTACTTCGAGGTTATAACAAACGAGTCCCTCGTTTCCGATATTCGGGCAGGAAAGATTTGCCTCTAAAACTTTGGCTCCTGTTTCGTGAGCGAGTTTTGCAGCGAGTACGTAATCTGCAATAAACTCATCCTGAGTTTGATCAGGTTTTACTGTACCCATAAAAGATAGGACCATAACCTGACCAGGTCCCGCATAGGACACGGCCTTTTTTGCATCGGCCTGCCAAATTTCAGGAGTTCTTGAAGGAACTCCGAAAGAATTAGTTATGGAAATCGGATCTTTGTAGTCGGTATTTGCAACAAGAGGTTTTTCCAGCTTTTCAGGAGTCAAATCTCCTTCGATATCAAGGGATAAGACGTTCGGGAAAGGATGACAGGGGAAAGACTCGGCGCGGACGGTTTTATAAACAGCAATATCAAACCCCTGCTCAAAAGCCCCTTTAACAAATTTGGAGTTAAGTAAAGGGCCCGCCGGAATACCGAAAGGCAAATAAACTTTCTGACCTAAGAAATCGTGTTCGGGTTCGCCAGATTGTTCGAATTTCTCGCCTGAAGCAAAATCACTGAACGGCCCTTTATTGTAGTTATCCTCGTAACTTAGTGTCGGATCGTAAAAGGGCTTCCGTAGCATCAAGCGCAAGTATACAGTATTTTCATTAAAAAATTAATCCCCGCGCCTTTTTTCGACGCGGGGATTTTAAAAGTTTTAATGTTGTTGCGTTAAATCGGAAGAAACTTCATTACGGATTAAAAAGCGAAGCTTTTCTATCCGAAGTTTCCGAGATCGCTTGCGAATTGCTCTGCAATTCGACAAGGGAAATTTTTGTTGCAACAAATGTCGCAACAACCGCTTTGCAGTCTCCCGCTCAGCTTAATAAAACTTTTGATTAGGAACCTTGCCTCACTCCATTAGCCGGAGGCCTGTGGTCCACCTGATTCTGAACCTGCCCAAATACCTCTAAAGCATTTCTCCCAGCACGGGCTGCTTCTGCCGAACCGTTAAGCCTTAATTCTCCCTTAACCGGAAAGCTGTTCTTTGAAGGAAGTACAGCTTTTTCCAATCCCGGCTTCAGCGTTGTTGCTGGACCTTCGGCTTCCATATTTATCTCAGCAAACCTCACATCCAAAGGCTGCGTAACACCAATTCTTTCTATAGCCATTTATATATCACCTCCTGTTTAGAGCAATATTTTTGCGCAAATGCGCGCAAAGACTCTAAAAACCTTAAGTTCAGTTCTCTTTTAAATGATTTTTTGGATTTTTAAGAAAAGTTAAAAAGTTGCTGTGTAGATTTTGTTGTAAAAGTTAATTTCACAACAACCGTCTCAAGACAGCTCTTGAGACTGAATTAACTTTACCTTTTAATCTCTAATTGAATTTAAAAGAGGGTTTTTAGCTCCCTTGCTGGACTGTCTGCCGATCAGGTCTAAAACTTTGTGTCCGATTTGAGAAGCCGTTCTCCCTCTGTAGATTTTTGCAGTGATTTTAATCACCCCCTTTTTTTTTGTAGAAGATTCAAATTATCAAACCTTAAAAAAACTTTCAATATAGCAATATCTCGGGAAGTCCGGATAAACTGTCTATAACAAAATCAGACCCGAAATTCCTGATTTTTTCCCCTGCAAATCCTGAAGTAACTCCTACTGTTTTTATACCTGCGTTTTTCCCGCACAAAATATCCACTTCCGAATCCCCTACAAACACTGCTTTCTCCTTAACAATACCCAATCTGTCTAGAGCCTGATACACCGGTTGAGGATCCGGCTTTAATTTTTTTACATCGTCGCGGAATAAAACAAATTCCAGATAATTATTAAGTCCGGTTAATTTAATGCTTAAAGTTCCGCTGGATTTCCAGCGGTTGGTGATCCCCGCCATTTTAAATCCTAAATTTTTCAACTGCTCCAAAGTTTTTAAGGTATCCGGAAAAAGTTCAGCCAGGTGAGGATTTTTAAGCTGAAATTCATTGTGGGTTTTTGATAGCACAACAGGATCGCCATTGGGCGCAAAATCCAAATAACAATCTTCCAGCGATTTACCGATAGAGAAGGCCATTTTTTGCCTTGCTATAACGTGATGGCCGTGCAATTTTAAGGAATGTTCAAACGCCTGATAGATCAATTCAGCAGTATCAAGCAAAGTCCCATCAATATCAAAAAGGACAGTTTTCATCACTTTTAACTATTTTAATCCGCCGGTAACTTTTACTTTGGCGAGTAAGTCCAAATCTTCCAGAAGTTTGTAGCACCCTCTAACGACTGTTGTTAACGGATCGTCAGCAACCCAAACCGGAATCTTTGTTTCTTCGGAAACTCTTTTATCCAAGCCCCTAATTAAAGCTCCGCCTCCGGTAATGACAATTCCCCTTTCTAAAATATCAGCGAGCAATTCGGGAGGAGTTTCTTCGAGGACCTCGTGAATCTCATTAATGATTTGGCTGATTGTTCCCGCTAATGCCTCACGGATTTCAACAGAAGTAACTCTTATCGATTTCGGCAAACCCGATGCCAATTCTCTGCCTCTTACAACCGCCTCTCTCTCCTTAACTAAAGGAACCGCGGAACCTAGCTCGATTTTTATGTCTTCTGCTGTCCGTTCTCCTATAAGTACTCCGTAGCGCATTCTCATATACGAAATTATGTCCTGATCAAGCTCATCTCCCGCCGTTCTTAAGGACCTATTTAAAACCATCCCGCCTAAAGATATAACCGCGATTTCCGTTGTACCTCCTCCGATATCCACAACCATATTCCCTTCAGGGTCCTCAATATTCATATTCGACCCTATCGCATCCGCCATCGGCTCTTCGATCAGATATGCCTCTCTTGCCCCTGCTGAAATCGCCGCATCCTGAACTGCCCTTCTCTCCACCTCGGTCACACCGGAAGGAATTCCGATAACGACACGGGGTCTGGGAATTTTAGGAAAACGGCTGGGGAGTGCGTGAACTTTTTGTATAAAATGACGGAGCATTGCTTCAGTGGTATCAAAGTCAGAAATCACTCCGTCACGCAAAGGCCGGATCGCCTCTATAACTTGCGGGGTTCTACCGATCATTCTTTTTGCCTCGGTACCTATTGCCAAAACCTGCTTGGTTTTTTTGTGAATTGCGACAACCGAAGGTTCACGGATGATTATTCCTTTTCCTCTGACCGCGACAAGTGTGTTTACAGTTCCTAAATCTATGCCTATATCGTGGGAAACTAACTGCCAAAACCTGCCGAACATAATGGTTTGCAGTTTAGCATAACTTTGAGTTTACTGTGAACACGTAAACGGAGTGCCAGGATGCAGTTTAACCATCCCTCCCCAGTCTACCAGGGTAAATCCTTTTCTTTGAGGGGTAATAATTTCAGGCTGCTCTACGGTAATCGGTTGATCTATTGCTTCAAAAAAGAGACTGAATCTGATCGAGGTATCGGGGTTTGGTGTGACAACTAGTGGTTCCAAATAATCCCTTTGATTCTTTTCAACCAGACCTACAAAATAATATGGAGAGTTAGGTAGTTTGTTTGACCAATAATTGATAAAGTCAGTTTTTTCTTTTTCATTCAGCCCCAGCTTAGGGAGGACTGTTTCATAGAGATTATCTAATTCTTCATATCTCACTACCCAACCTTCTTTGGGTTTGTTGATAAATTTATCCTCAAGTTTTGATTCATAGTAGAGGTAGTTGTTTTTTATTTTTTCCGAGCTTAAATCTATCAGCGAACCGTCCGGATAAGCGGTTACCGTCCAACCTTTATCTAAATCATACGGAGGATCGGTATAGGATAATATTCCTTTCGGAAAAACCTTAACGTTTACCAATTTCTTTTCGGGAGGATATAAATAAACGGCAGGTTTGCAGTGTATTCCCCAAAGCTTATCACTTGAGAACACAAACCACTCCAGCTGAAGTTGATCTTTTGTCTGACTTTTATCCTGACCCGGAACCACTACAAAAGATGAGCCGACTTTTGTATCAACTCCACAGATAAATATATCGTTTTCTGAATAACCTTTATTCCGGGCATCGTAAACCCTTTTATCCTGATAAACATCCATCTGATAAATCGTATTGCCGTCGACCTCCTTAATTGTTGCAGGGTCGTTATTGGCAAAAAGTATCAATCCCATATTACGGATATATTTACGCCCTTTTGAGGGAATATCCATCTCTCCCCATCTACCGGGATAGTACGCATCGTAACCGGGTTTTTCAGGAAGCTCGCCGAGATTTATCGTGTGTGTATGATCCGTTGCAGTCGATCCTCCCAGAAAATCCCAACCCGGAGGTTCACTTTTTCTACCTGTTGGAACTTTTCTTCTTATCAAAATATAATCAGCCTTTTCGACAGGATCAGGACCTCCATAAATAGGTTCGTTACCGCTAAAGTCAGCTTCTGCGGGAATAAATATATCCTTTATCGCGGGTAATCCGGTTAATACCTGGTAACCATCCGGCGGTTCGCCGACAGTACATTCGGAAATTCCCTTTTTAGGAAATTTAGCAGGGAAAATTAAAAACCCCAAAAGGACCGCAAAAATTACCAAAACTAATGCTATATAACCTTTTTGTTGTTTCTTATGCATATTATTGACTGCACGTAAACGGAGTGCCAGGATGCAGTTTAACCATCCCTCCCCAGTCTACCAGGGTAAATCCTTTTCTTTGAGGGGTAATAATTTCAGGCTGCTCTACGGTAATCGGTTGATCTATTGCTTCAAAAAAGAGACTGAATCTGATCGAGGTATCGGGGTTTGGTGTGACAACTAGTGGTTCCAAATAATCCCTTTGATTCTTTTCAACCAGACCTACAAAATAATATGGAGAGTTAGGTAGTTTGTTTGACCAATAATTGATAAAGTCAGTTTTTTCTTTTTCATTCAGCCCCAGCTTAGGGAGGACTGTTTCATAGAGATTATCTAATTCTTCATATCTCACTACCCAACCTTCTTTGGGTTTGTTGATAAATTTATCCTCAAGTTTTGATTCATAGTAGAGGTAGTTGTTTTTAACCGGTTCGTTGTTTAAATTAAAAAGCTTACCTTCAGGATATGCACGGACAGTCCAACCGTTTTGAGCACTGTAAGGCGGGTCTGTATACGATAGTAGTCCCCTAGGAAATACCTGCAGATTAACCAGCTGTCTCTTTGTCGGATACAAATAAACGGCAGGTTTGCACTCCGGAGTCCACCAAGCTTTAGGCATAAATTTTGCCTGTTTTATTACAAACCATTCCAGCTGGAGCTGGTCTTTTTGGGGACTGACATTCTGGTCGGGGACCAGCACAGTCGGGTTAATAACATTCCGGACTCCGGAATCAACACATTTGAGAATATTTTCAGCAAGAGGCAGAGGCGGTTTTGATATGTCCTGATAGATATCAATTATCTGAAGTCCGGCATTTTGAATATCCACAGTCTCAGGGTTATTGGCGGCATCCAGATGTAAAAGATAAAGCAACCCGTAGTCGGCAAAAGTAATATCTGTCACGCCGTCTTCCGTATTAAAATCATAACTCCTACCCGCTCCCTCCTCAGGACTGAGTACCTGAAAATTCGCACCCTCAACGTTAACATTTCCTTTATATCCAACGTGGTGGTTTCCCTGAATACCGCCCGGATTTACCGGAACATTCTTTTTTATCATCTTATATGTCACGCCGTCGTAACTCATCGTCGGAGCATTCGCATCGTTTATGAATTCACGGCAATATTGCGAACCTCCGGAAATAGTGTAATCGCTTTTGGGAATTTTCCAGGGAAAAAGAAATGCGGCTATGATGATTAAAAAAACGACTATAGCCAGTCCTATATAACCGTTTTGGGATTTAGAAAATTTGGGCAGCATAAAGTGTACTTATTAATATACAGTAGAAGCACTTGCTTTAAAAGGCTGTGGTCGTTAATATTTATCCGTTATGCTAAACAGGATTTTGGCGGCAGCTTTTTACCTTCTTCTCTGCATCACTCCGTTTCTTTTCACCAAATATAATTCCGAACTTTTTGAATTTAACAAAATGATTTTTGTTTACGGACTAACCGTAATAATTACCGGAGTTTGGATTCTGAAAATGCTTTCCGCGAGAGACTTAATTTTCAAGAAAACGCCGCTGGACATACCGATCGGATTATTTTTACTGAGCCAAATTCTCTCAACAATCTTTTCAATTGATCCTCATACTTCTTTATGGGGCTACTACTCAAGATCGAACGGAGGATTATTATCCACAATCTCCTACATTGTTTTGTTTTATGCGTTTGTATCTAATTTTAACAAAGAGAGTGTAATAAAATTTTTAAACGCCGCTGTAATTGCCGGTTTTTTTGTGGCTCTTTACGCAATACCTGAGCACTTTGGACTATCTCCGTCGTGCGTAATACTGACCGGTGAATATACAGCATCCTGCTGGGTCCAGGATGTCCAGGCCCGAGTCTTCGGAACTTTAGGCCAGCCTAATTGGCTGGCCGCTTACCTTGAGATGCTGATTTTCCCGGCAATTTACTTTTTTATTACGTCCAAAAGTATAAGAAACAAGATTATATATCTTGTGATTGTTTCCGCATACTACTTAGCTTTTACGTTTACTTATTCAAGAGGAGCAACATTGGGACTGCTTGCCGGATTTATAATTCTCGGATTTTCCACTTTTCTTTACTCGCAAAAGACAAACAACTTTAGCTCTTTAAAAAACTTTTCCCTAATATTAACTGCCGTTTTGATATTCAGCGTACTCTTCGGCTCCGCTTTAAACGGATTTAGATTAATAAAAAATCCTGCAGTCCCAACCAGACCGGGAATCCCGCAAGGACAGACAGCCCCCTCGGGAACTCAGCTTGAAAACGGCGGTACAGAGTCGGGCCAAATCAGGTTAATTGTATGGAAAGGGGCTCTTGAGATTTTTAAAGCTTATCCTGTTTTGGGATCAGGAGTTGAAACTTTTGCTTATTCTTACTATAAATTCAGGCCCAATGAACATAACCGGGTTTCCGAATGGGATTTTCTTTATAATAAGGCACATAACGAATATCTAAATTATCTGGCCACTACTGGTATTTTCGGATTTCTATCCTATCTTGCCATAATCCTCCTGTTCACTTTGTTTTGTCTGAGATTATTTTTTACAAGTATAAATCACAAAAACCCGCCTGCTGACTATCTTTTTATCCCCGTAATCGGAGCAGGTTACTCGGCCTATCTTATCCAGAATTTTTTCCTCTTTTCCGTCGTTTCCGTCGCTTTGCTGTTTTATCTTTTTCCGGCGTTTATTTTTGCTTTCTTTGATTCTTCAAAAAAATTATCTTCCGGTAATTTATTTTCTGTCTATCTGAACAGATTATTTACCATTATCGGCAAAAAAAATATCTCTCTGAAACTTACCCAAGTACTCGTAGTAGCGATCACCTTACTGGCACTAAATTCACTCTTTTCTGTCTGGGAAGCGGATGCAAATTACAAAAAAGGCTCCGACTATAATGACGCCGGAAATCCGGGCCGGGCATATAACTTTCTGATAGAGGCAGTCAGACTTAACCCGGGGGAACCTCTCTATCTATCCGAGCTGGGGAATGCTGCGGGTGCTTCGAGTCTGGCGCTACTAAGTGATGACTCAACAACATCGGCCGAGCTGAAAGATGATTCAGTATTTTTTACCGATCTCGGTCTTTCGATTAGCCCGGTTAATACAACAGTTTTAAGAACGGCCATCCGCACCTATTTCCAACTTTCGCTCCTGGACCCTGCATACAAGGACAGAACTTTGGAAATTGCCGATAAGTCCATCGCCCTTGCTCCGACCGATCCGAAAATTTTGCTTAATAAAGCAGTTATTCTTACACAATTTGACAGGCAGGATGAGGCAATCGAAGTTCTGAAAAAGGCAATCGAACTGAAACCTAATTACAGGGAGGCCCGGTTGAATCTCGCAGATTTATATATTAAGAAAAAGGAGAAAAACTTAGCAAAGGAACAAATAGATTTTATACTCAACTTAATTCCTAACGATCCGGACGCATTAAAACTTCAAGATCAGTTAAAATGAAACGGATTTCGGTAACACTGGAAAAAACTTCGGAGATAAAACG
>CAYOSW010000027.1:0-14230 GCA_964406775.1 uncultured Gammaproteobacteria bacterium | reverse complement strand
CGTCCCAGGCCTTAAGCGTGGCCTGATAATTTGCGGTAATATCCCTTGGCACATCGTTAAGCCTATTTATGTCTAAAAGCAATTTTCTATCCGGTAGTTCGGCAAAAATCTGAGTTGAATCGGGTGACCAGCGGAATTTCGCACCCGAATAATCAACACCGTTTGACTGGATGATTTGTCTCTGAACCTCCCCTCCTCCCAATCCTAGACCGCTTTGATTTGCCATAACCCAAACCCAAATACCAGATTTACGCTCAGCTGCGAGCCCACCCTCAAGTCCGTTAGGTATTATGTACATCAGCTTCAGATTATCCGGAGATAAGAGTGCATAATCGACACCTGAGTAAGTAACCGGATAGATTGTCGGTATTGAACGGAAGAGAGTTGCCTTAATTTCGGATACTAAGCCCTGATTTACCTCTATATCTTTCTCCCAGGGAATGTACCCTTCTTTTACGATTCTGACTTTATAGTTTTTAGGAGGAAGTGAGGTAATGTTGTCGTCGGTTGCAGTTGTTAAATGCCCGTCAAGATATACGGAAGCCTGATCAGGGATTGAGGAAACGGAGATTATCCCCGTTCCTGAGAAGGTGCCCGTGTCAGCCTGATATCGGTATCCCTTAGCCAGGAATATCGCCGCCCCGGCGATCCCCGAGATAACCACTATCGAAAATATGGTCAGCCAAAAATGTTTATGCACTTCAAGTTAATTATAGAATACTTAATGAAAAGTTAACAGTTATCAAGGGTGGCGGCGAACGGGGGTTCTGCACTCAGTGCGAACGGGAGTCCGGTGGACTCCCAATAGGCCCAAAAAATGCCTGAACGAGCTTGCGAGCGAAGCCATTTTTGGGGCTGTGAGCTGACAGGACCCTAAGAACCTGCCAGCTTCGCTCTAACTATTAATCTGTTCAATAACGTTCCCGGAGGGTCACAAGTCTGCAGAGTCAGGACAGGTTTGTCATATCTGTTTGTTAAAAATGTGAGGTCAGAGGGCTTGGTCGTAGTCTTATCAAAAACAATGTAATCAAACCTCCTGTTCTGATAAAAAACAATTATACGGTCTCCCGGAGCCATCTCCCGGAGTAAGTAGAAAATAGCATTATAGCGGATGATGTTCCAGGGCGCGTCGGTTGAGTGGGAAAAAAGAAAAAGATTGCCGTCTTCCCCGGGATTTGTTGAACCTTTAGCCGCAGCGATACCCTCTCTTAAAGCGGCTCCGTATCGCTTTTCGTTCCCCGGATCTATATCTGCGATGATTTTTGCGTTGGCGTTAATACGTTCAATTACAAGCCCGTACTCAGTCGAGACAGGCTTAATCAGACTTTCGTTTCCTGATATCTCGGAAAATCCCTGTCCGCCTGAAGATTCCCCCGCTGATGTTTTTCCGAAGCCATCGGTCTGAAACTGAACCTGACCTTTTGAGGTAATTACCGTTTCAGCAAGCTTATGTTTCTTGCCTGTAAGCTGGTCAATCCTGTAGTTAAACTCAACTGCAATAACCGGACCGAACTGGGCAAAAGTCATAACCATACCGGTTATGATCGAAAAATAAACCAGAAACCTGATTAGAAAGATCTTTTTAAAACGGGCAGTGGCCATAAATCTAGTATAGCCCTTTAAGTTTCTTATAAATAGTTATTTTTGCACCGTCAATAGGAATCGAACCTACTACCTAACCCTGATACGCCCAATTGCAAATTTCATTTGCAATTGCAGGACTCGACTTGCTCTAAAAATCTGGCGGCCTCGGCGGGAGTCGAACCCACAATCTCGCCCTTAGGACGGGCTTGCATTATCCATTATGCTACGAGGCCAGATTTTCAAGCTTTGCTTATCCGGTGAGCTACGACGGCTGGAATACCAGTCGTAATTTTAACAGTTAATAATAGTTAATTCAAAATGCAGACACTAGTCGGTGCGCTGAATTCAATGTATAATTTCCCAATTCGTAGTTTTCGGGGACTAGTTCATCGGTAGAACGCTCGATTCGGGTTCGAGAGGTACAGGGTTCAATTCCCTGGTCCCCGACAAAACGGAGTTTTGGAGGGAACAGGGATCAAGATCGTCGCGAAGCGAGGTAGTCTTATTCCCTGGTCCCCACCAACAATCATTTCTTCCTTGGTCCCGTATATTCTAGGATTGAGGCCTTGTTGGCCTGGCTTGGCCTAAAGCTGAAAAAGTGCCGTATGACGGAGGGATGATTGCCGGTAAAGGCGTATCGCCTTCCAGTTCTACTCTAAACCTTAAATCCTCCAAAACCATCTGTCCCAATCCAGATACCTGCTGCTCTTGATTTATTCCCAGTATTCTTTCGGCAATCTGAAGCACTTTACTGGTCGGAATTCTGGCGGTCTTAATTACCTCGGATTCACGGGCCGCGTATCTAACATCTTCAGGTATCAATCTTGCAAGACCCGGTATTCTTCTAAAACCTGAGAGCATCTGTCTTACACTAAGCCGGGATTCTCCCGGATCAGGCTCTGAAAGGGCAATTCCCAGCGTACTCGCGTCCTCTATAAAAGAATCCGAACCAATCACCGGCCATACGAACTCTGAAGCATTTATAACCTCAAGACCTAACAACGGCCGTCTGACTCTTCTTAAATCCAAGGGGGTAAAATCGGCAATTAAATGGGGAGTTACCTGAACACCCGCTTTATCAATTTCCTGTCTGGGTGACAGATCAAAATATATCTGATTTGAGCCTGTGTTATAAATTGCAAGAATGCCTGCTTCCAATCTTTCAACGGGTCTTGACATATCTATAGGTTACTATTTTCCCGTAAAATAGTCAAATATACTTAAGAACCTTCTCCGCTTTTTGGCCCACCTACCGCTTCCTGTAAAACCTGGTTCAATGACTGAACCGGTGCTATAAAAATATCCCCGCCAAGCTGTTTCAGATAATCCATTGAGAATTCTGGATCAATTCTCTCGGGCTTTATCAATGGCTTCGGCTCAAAAGTCTCTTTAAAATCACGCACTACAGGAGAGGAATCAGGGAAAAATGCCTTTTCTAAAAGTAAATTATCAGGATATTTAGGCTCCTCGCCCGGATTTACCCCATCCCAGATAGGCTCGATTTTTAAAACAGGAAACGACTTTAACGCGTTATCCGAACTTGAGGAAACCGATACCTCGGAATCTGTCTTAACCTGAATTTCGGAGGAAAAAGGATTTATGACTTTAAAGACGATAGTTGCCAGCATTGCGGGCTGTGTCGCCTGGGTTTCTATGGTGGAACCGTAAATCAGCTGTAAGTTTCCGTCAAAAGTGTCCTCAACTTTTAATTCAACAGGAAGAAATCCGTCATTCTTAATCTGAGTTACTGAGATTGTCTGAGGATCATAAGTCATATTCAATTTAACCGCGGTAACTCTCTCCCCCTTCGGATTTATGGCAACTTTTGCCTCGTAAGTTTTACCCGTCTGAACCTGAATTGTATCGGGAATGAATTTAACATCGAGAAGATTATCTTCGGAAGCCCTTTTGGTGAATAACTGGGGCTGGAGACTGAGCCAGACTCCGATAATAATTCCGAATACCATAAATATAACCAAAGCCAAGTGAGGCAAGTCTTTTAGGCCCTTGAAGTGAACTAAATCAGTCAGGCGGATTTTAGGGAGCATTAACCCATTATATGGTTAATTTACAAAATTGTTAAATCGATAAAATTAAGCGGAGATTATTCAAACCAAAGTGAGATTTCTTTTGCAGCTTCTTCAGGATTTCCTGAAGCGTGAATCAGATTTCTAGTCGGCCTGCCCTCACCGTTAGCGCGGGCGATGGAATCATTTCCCAAATCACCTCTAATCGTACCTTTATCAGCCTGGGTCGGATCAGTAAAGCCTGTGACTTTTCTGGCAAGTGCTATGGCATCTTCACCTTCTAAAACCATCGGAACAACCGGTCCCGCAGTCATATAGTCCCTCAGGGATTGCACTATTTTGCGTCCGTATTCGAGAATATCGTCAACTTCGTTACCTGCGTCTTTGCTTTTCTGTCCGATTGCCCGCATATAATCCTCATTCTCTTCATAATGCTTCATAATCAGGTCACGCTCGGCAAGCATCATTTTAAGCTTGACCACTTTAAGTCCTGCATTCTCGTAGTAGGTAATGATTTTTCCGATTAGGTTTCTCTCTACTCCATCCGGTTTAATAATGATTAAAGTTTGTTGCGTCATTTATTTTTTTAAAACAAGGTTTTGCGAGTATCAACTATTCTTGAAAGTTTAATACGAGCAAGTGCTTATCGAACTTCAGTTTCTTGGATATTGTAGCTTCCATCCTCCAAAATATCAACAAGCGCGAATCTGGGGGCCTGAGGGTTGCGCTCGGCCGTTATTGCCCCGACAGTTATCATATCCAATTCGTTTTTAGGCTCAGTGAAGCGTGAATAAAAATGGGTATCTGCGGAAAAAACTAAATCCACTCCTGACTTTTTAAACATTGTTGCTAAATGCTCCGCCTGAGAGGCCAGCTTCGGCGTAACTTTACCCATAACGTGATCTGAGGAAGGGTGGTAAAGAGGAGTCGGAGCGAACACAAAAATTTGTTTAGGTGCATCTGTCGCTGTCCTGGCAAGCTCATCCTCTATCCATTTCAATTGAAGCTCGTCTAGCCCTAAATAATTGTCGCTGTTATAAATCATAATGAAACGGGTATTGTCATAGGAAAAGGACTGGTACGTCTGACCGAAAACTGATTTGAAGTTCTTAGGCGCATCTGACTCCTTGTCCCTTGAATCCCAAAGATCGTGATCCCCAGCCAGAGCATAGTAAGTGAGACCTGAAGCATCAAGAACTTCCTTAGTTACACTTAATTCATCGAGAGTTCCGACATCGGATAAATCACCCATCACTATCACAAATTTAACTCCAGCCTCTTTCGCCTGAGTCAGCGCTTTTTGAAGCGTTAACGTATCTTTGTGTGAATCTGCCATCACAGCAAATTTAAATTTTGAGGGAGAATTTGATTTATGCTCAAGAAACTGCGTGTCATCAGGCGTGCCGTTAATGCCGTTCTGTAAGCTCTGTTTCGGATTAAAGTTAAGAATTCCTAAAACCACATCATAAGCCGACTGAGAGGTAAAAATATTTTTCAGAGATTCGGGATCCAACCTCATCGGATCATAGCCTGAAAACGATTTATAAGCCTGCAGTAAACCCAAAGCTAAAACTGCAATGATAACCAGACTCATTACGAGCCTGAATAAACTCAGGAGAGGATTTGATGCTTTTCTATGACCGGAACGGAAGAACATAGGTTTAATAAACCAATAACCCAAATTTACAAATAAACAAATGTCCAATAACTAACAGCAAATCTGGACAAATTAGTTTATTGGTTTATTTGCCATTGGTTTATTCATATTACATCTTATCAACAGTTTCGATTCCCAACAAATACAAACCTAGCTTAATAGTTTCCGCAGTCTTACTCGCTAGGCTTAATCTGAACTCCTGATTCTTAGAGCCAATAACAGACTGCTTTTCGTAAAATATGTTGAAGGATTTACAGAGGTTCAGTAAGTATTTAACAAGCTCATTAGGCTGAAAATTATCAGCGGCTTTAGCCGTCATAAACTCAAAGTACTCAAGATTCCTCAATACATCCCTCTCCTCTTTAGCGAGTTCTCCGGGATATTTAAATTTCTTTTGCGCGATTTTACTATCCTGCGCCTCATCGTCTTCTTCTTCAGCCTCATCTTCGTTTGCGCGATTAATTCCTGCAGCCTTTCTCAAAAGGGATTTAATTCTTGCATAAACATAAAGAACATAAGGACCCGTATCACCGTGGATTGAGATGGATTCATTCAGATCATAAATAATATCTGAGCTCACCGAATACTTAAGAAAAGCAAATTTGATTGCAGCTACGGCTAATTTTTGAGCACTCAGCGAATCCAGCTCAGGAGAAATCTCCTTAATCTTTATAACAACTTCGTCCAGAATCTCCTCGGCTCCCACAACATTACCTGTTCTCGAGGACATCTTTCCGCTGGGGAGCTTAACTTCACCATAGGAGACGTGTTTAATTTTACCCTTGAGATGGGGGTGAATTTTTTCATTTACGGCTATAACAACTTTAAAGTAATCATCCTGTTCTTTGTGTGAAAAAATATTCAGCTGATCAAAAGAAAAAATCTCCTGGTATTTCTCGGCCAGACCAACCTCTTTACCTTCGTATGTGGGATTGCCTTTGCCGTTTATGAAAACGCGGTTGTGTAAATTATATCTCTCTCCGGGAAAGATAACTGCCCCCTGATCAAGCTCAAAAACCTTACCGATGTTCTCTAGCACTATCTGCTTTCCCAGCTTATCAACTTCGGACTCGTTAATTCTCCTGTCAAATAGCGTACCGAAGATTGAATAAATAGTTTCAAAATATCCTAATGACCATTCCTTCGTTTCCTCCCACAGCGGTGTGATTTCGGGATCGCGTTGATACATTTTGTTAGTAATCTGATCTATTTCCTCTTTAACTTCCAGAGATTTTTCGTATTCTGCGTGAGCATAAGCATAAGCTTTACCTAAAAATTGAGCTTTTTCACGCAATGACCCGGCTCTGGTCTTGGTAAATTCATCCTCCAGTTTGCCTATTCCCCACATACACTTTGCAACAGTCAAACCTATATCCGAACCGTAATTAGCCCTAAATACTTCGTGACCCTGGTATTCTAGGAGTCTGGCGAGGGTTTCTCCGAGTGTGAGCTGCAAAAGATGACCGATATGAAGCATCTTATGTGTATTAGGATCGCAGTATTCGACTATAATCCGTTTTGCCTCGGTTAAGTCTCCGAGAGCGTCAGAATCATCCTCGCCCAAAACAGTTCCTGCCAATTTTTCGTCTTTAAGATGGAAATTTATAAATCCGGGACCAGCAGTCTCAATTCTTTCCAGAAAATCCGGATGTCCGATGTGTTCAATTATGGCATTAGCAATCGCTATCGGGTTCTGATAAGCATTTTTATGTTTTTGTTTAGATAGCTGTAACGCCATATTCGATGCATAGTCTCCAAAGCCCTGTTTTTCTGGAATATATAAAAGTGCATCAGTTGGAGGAATAAACCCTAAATCCTTAGCTGTTTTTACAAGGAGTTTCTCAATTTTATTTTTATACATACGCTAATCATACCAGTTCCTGTCTGCTTTTGCTTTTTTTAAGCGCAAAATAACATCCTATGAGCAGACAGTAATACCCCATCCAAAAAATCCAACCCAGAGACTTAACATCAATGTTCGGGCTCAAACTGTTGAAAAATTCGACAATATAGATAAGATAGGTCAAAAAAATGCCCGGAAAAAGCACCGCAACTGAAGCTATTTCTAAACTCACCAAGCTCAGAACCGCAACTAAACCCCCCGAAGCCATAATTAGGGGTGTCGTCCATAAAACCAGACTATTAACAAATACGCCTACCAGGCTCAGCCTGTGGAAATTCTCAAATATTACTGGCAATGTAAACAAGAAGGCTGCTGCGGAAACAATTAAATCACCTCTAATCAGGCCTGGCAGAAAAGTAAATCTCCTCTCGACGAGGGGCGCAAACTCCATTACCGCAAACGAGGCCAAAAACGATAACTGAAAAGAAACTGAAAATAACCAGAGAGGCTCGTAAATAAGCATTGCCAGAGCTGAGCCGAATAAGGCAATCATTACCGGCGCCTCCCTCCCGGTTAATAACCCCAGCGAAGCAAAGATGTTCATTATGGCTGCTCTTATAATGGGAATTTGGAAACCTGTAAGCAGTGCATAAAACAGATTCACGGCAACCGACAGCAGGACTGTCTTTCTTCTGCCGAAAAAACCGGATAAGCTCAGAATCAGCCCGGAAAGAATGGTTAGATTCTGGCCGGAAGCGACAACGATATGAATTGTCGATGTACCGACAAGCGCATCTTTAAGACCCTCCGGCAGAATTTTCTTGGACCCCAAAACCATACCGGAGAGCAACTCTGACTGGGGTGAAGGTAAAATCTGTGCAAAATTAGCCTCAATTCTATTCCTTAACCCCTGAAGATAAACCGACTCTTCCGATGTTATTATCCCCGGCCGGTATAAAAACATATTGTAATCGATCCGCAATAGAAGAATTAGAAACAGAAGAATCAGCAGAAGAATGCCGGGATTGAGTGTTTTAATTTTCACAAGTTTAAGGTCAACATAAACGGGCTAAAAAATCAGGAACACTCCAACCAAGAGGGGTGGCGGCGAATCGGGGCGCCCCAAAAAATGCCTGGAGCGAGAGCTTGCGAGCGAAGCCATTTTTGGGGCTGTGAGCCGACAGGGCCCCGGGATAATAGAATTGAGCAAAACATTTTAGTTCAAATCCACTAACTCTAAAATTTTTGTGTAAACCGATTTCGAAACAGCCTTCTTACTCATCAATTCTTCAACTGAAGAATAGGGACGGTTATCGATAATCTTTTTTGCAGTTGCCGGTCCGACTCCGGGCAAAGACTCCAGGCCTAGTTGATCAGCAGAATTAATACCTACTTTGCCCTGCAAAGAGATACTTTTTACATTACCGGAAACAGCAACCCCGGCAACAGTACCCCCCTCTTCCCCGTTAAAAGGAATATATATTTTGAGTCCGTCCGTTATCTTTTGAGATAGATTTAGACTTTTTGATATATATTCTTTATTTGCATTTTCAGAAAATCCGCCGGCTTTTTTTACTGCATCCTCTATTCTTAAATCCTTATCTAAAGAAAATACTCCAGGACTATTAACAGCACCCGATACATCAACTTTTATCTCGGATAATTCAGACTTTGTGATAAGACTTTCTTTCGGAAAATTTTCTTTGGATTTTTCTTTTTGAATTAAGTTGGAGGAAAAAAGCCCGCCGATAAGCATCACCCCTCCGACCAAAAAAAGACCAACAGGGATTTTGTATTCGTTTAGTTTCTGATTGAGCCCATCCATAAAGAAGCTTGTGCCTCCAGATATAGATACTTTTTTATACTTTTGCTCGTTTTAGGTCCCAAAAATCATAAAGAACTACCGTCAGGTAAAGCAAACCTAAGCTCAAATTGAATATATAAAAATTCCCTACGAGCAAATCAAAAAGAACTGATGTCATCTCAAGCGACAGGCCTATCAGCAAAATCAATAGCCCGGTGGTTGTATGTCCCAAAAACCTCCAGGCTGTATTTGTATGCTCTACTTTTTCATAGGTGAAAGCGAAGCAGCCAAAGCAAGCAGTAACTGCAAGTATACTTACCGCAACCAGAATACTTCCAAGTACTCCGCTGTCTACAGCAGACAATCCGCCAAAGAATCTTTCAATCTCAAAATAAGCAAAAGCAAGCACCGGGAGGAGCAAAAGGTTCTTCACCAGGTTCTCCCACAGAATCTTCTTCATATATAAACGATAACATTTTTGAAGCAGGCTGCAATAGTCTATTATGAAAGGTAACCCTTATCTTCTTGATCTGAGGAGTTCCCTTTATTCTTTAACCCAGGCTCTTAGGATCGCAGCGGAGCGAGAACCGCAAGCTTTGTGAGAAACAATAGTCTGGACGCGACTTATAAGTCCGTCACCTACTAGTCCTCAGTAATTCACGGTACTCTTTTACCCAAAGCTTATAGGCACGGCTCAGATGCTGAAGATTGCGCTCGGCGAGCTCACTTTGGATCACTCCTCCGTGGTGAGGGTACTTATGCATCTGTCTTTTAGGTGAAGAAAATCCGTGCGTATAATGGCAAAGTTCGTGCGCAATCGTGTGATCTACAACCTCTACAGGAATCCCTGTGTCCTTAAACATCGCCGTTATTGTAATCAGGGATTTTTTCGTCCGGCTGTCAAACTTAATGGATCCCAGACGGAATTTTGAATATCTGCCGAACTTGATGAAAATCGGGTTATCCTGGCTTACGTCCGAGAAATAATTACTCCAAAGAAAATCCAATCTGGACAGAAGCCAGATATCATCTCTCCTTGCGTGAACTTCCCGGAGTTTAGAAAGTTTAAAACTGGAATCAAAAATGGGCATATAAAGGAACTGCTATATTATATCCAACATACTTGCCCGTCAAGATTAGGCCGCCAAATTCTTTCCACAAGTTTTCTAAATAGTAAATAAGTTATAAGTCAGTCCATAATTATAAGAGTTTTGTTAAAATTCTCCAACTGATGTTCAATGATATATTACATAAAAATTACTCAATTATTATAAATTTTAGATTAGACCTCTATGGCAGTCTTCTTTTAAATCAAGTTATCATTAGCAGAAGATACTTTGAGTGATAAGTGCAAATATGTTGGATAACTATAGTCTAATATTTATACGACTATATTCAGTAGTTTTCCCGGAACGAATATTGTCTTCCTGATATCCCCTGTTAAGAATTTAGAGACCTTCTCAGAAGATTTTGCAGCTTTCATTACCTCTTCTTCGCTGACACTTTTTGACAATAAAAACTGGTCTCTTACTTTTCCGTTTACCTGGACAACAATATTAACCTCTCCTGTTTCTAAATGTTTTTCATCAAAATCGGGGAAGGTTTGTAAGTGCACCGAAAATTCTCCGCCAATCTTTTCCCAAAGTTCTTCAGTTATATGAGGGGCCAATGGAGCAAGCAATAATAACATCGTCTTGTATTCTTCTTTTGCTACCGTCTTTTTATCGGAAAGGTAATTCAACCATTCCATCAGCTTGGCAACCGCCGTATTGAACTTAATAGCCTCAAAATCCTCCCTAACGCTCTTAATTGCCTGGTTCATTTGCCTTAAATCAACCTCACTCAGGCTCAAATCCCCAACTTTATCAAATAAAGCCCAAACTCTTTGGAGGAACCTGTAAGGACCGTTTACTCTCTCCCTGTCCCAAGGACCTGTGGATTCATAAGGCATCAGGAAGGCTAAATAGAGCCTGATCGTGTCTGCTCCGTACTTTTTAACCTCCTCATCAGGATTAACAACGCTCTCCGGGCGCGACTTACTCATTTTTGTACCGTCCGGTCCGAGAATTATTCCGTGGTTTACCCTCCGCAAAGCGTATTCCTCAAGCTCAGTCAGGCTCAGATCCTTAAAGAATTTTGTAAAGAATCTTGAGTATAAAGTATGGCCTAATGTGTGCTCGGCACCTCCGAAATAGATATCAACTGGCATAATCAATCTAGCTAAATCTACATCAAAAGGAGCAGTTTCTAGATTAGCATCCAGATAGCGGAAGAAGTACCAGGACGAGTCAACAAAAGTGTCCATCGTTTCCGCTTCCCTCTGCGCCGGTCCTCCGCATTTCGGACATTTTACTTTTAACCATTCTTCATTAGAAGCCAGCGGGGGCTTTCCTTTGGGTTGAAAATCTACATCATACGGTAACAAAACAGGTAATTCTGTCTCAGGAACCGGCACTATACCGTCCTTAGGACAATGTATAATCGGAACAGGTGTCCCCCAATAACGCTGCCTGGAAACTGACCAGTCGTGAATATGATAGGTAACCGTGCGCTTCCCCCAACCTTTTTCCTCCAGATAATCCATAACTTTGGAGGTAGCCTCGCGGATATCCATCCCATCCAAGAATCCCGAATTTACCATCTTCCCCTCATTTTCCTGAATCTGTTCAAGCTCGGTTATCTCGGATGTATCTCCGTCAGAACCAACTACAACTCTGATTATCTTAAGATTGTGCGCTTTTGCGAATTCAAAATCCCGAATATCGTGCCCCGGGACACCTACCAAAGCTCCCGTTCCGTAGCCTGCCAATACATAATCAGCTACATAAATAGGCATCTCGAAACCGGTCAGTTGATTGACCGCGTATGAACCCGTAAATTGACCCGTCTTGTCCTTATTCTCTTTTCTTTCCAATTCTGATTTCTTTTTAGATGTTTTGATATACTCAGAAACTTTTTCTGAGTTCTCTTCCGTTGTAATTTTTTGAACCAGAGGATGTTCCGGAGCGACAGCTATGAAGGTTGCACCGAAATTAGTGTCGGGTCTGGTTGTAAAAACTTCGACTGTTTCCGTACTATCTTTGATTTCATATTTAATATTTATGCCGGTACTTTTGCCAATCCAATCGTTTTGTGCGGTTCTGACAGAAACGGGCCAGCGAACGCCGTTTGAGACCTCCTCATCAGTATTTTCCCAAAGCAACCGGTCTGCGAATTCGGTTATCTTAAAGAACCACTGCTCAATCTCTTTTTGGACTACTTCACTTCCGCATCTCCAGCACTTCCCTCCCTCAACTGCTTCATTAGCCAGTACTGTTTGATCTACAGGACACCAGTTTGATAGATATTTTCCCTTATAGGCAATACCTTTCTTAAACATCTGCAGAAAAATCCATTGATTCCATTTAAAATACTCCGGCTTGTGGGAAGCCAGATCTCCGTAAAAATCGAAAGAAGGCCCCATCGTCTGATACTGCTCTTTCATCTTGGCAATATTCTGTTCGGTCCAATCCTGAGGATGAATATTTCTTTTAATTGCAGCCCCCTCAGCGGGCAGACCAAATGAATCAAACCCATTCGGAAAGAATACATTGTATCCCTGCATACGCTTGAAACGGGCAAAGACATCTGCCCCCGACCAGGTAAACCAATGGCCCATATGCAAGTCCCCTGAAGGATAAGCATATTCAGCTAAGACATAAAATTTTTTCGGTTTGGAGAGATCGGTTTTGTAGATACCCGACTCACGCCACTTATCCTGCCACTTTTTCTCAATACTTGCTGGGATGTATTTACTGATCATATGCCGATTTTACCACTTTACGATTCTTAACTAAACCACTATAGATTCCATAACTATAAGATTATAAAATTCAATCAAGAGTAGATTGCTTTCTCGCACTTATCGTTTAAAATTTCACACTTTATCTGTTTTCACAGACATTTTCCACTAAGTAAATATTGAGATGCTGATCTTTTTCAATATTGTTTGATATCAAAAAATGATTAGTAATTGCGTATTACCTTAGGATTATGGCGATTAATAATTTTCTTAGGCTTAAGCAGGAAAAGATCTAAGATAGTTTGAGTTTATTTGATGTATTACTGATAAAATATCCGTCTGTCTCGAAAATGGGATTGATTTCCTATAATTCTAATTTCTATAAGACTTAAGCATTTATCCAATAATCCGGCAAATCCGGGCAATCTCAGTTAGACTCAGAAATTCTTGAACATTTATGCCGGCATAAGGATGAAATAATAAATAGCTCCCTTTTTTTTGAGTGGTAAAAAACTCTTTTTAAACAAAAAAATTTACAATCTGAATTACATTATATTTATAAAAAAGGTTGACAAAAATTACCCGTTTTGCAACTATATATTTAATAGGGCTTCATAACTTTCTCCTAAGTTTTTCCTAAGTTTTGAGCCTATTATTTAGAAATCAAAACTTGTAAGGTCATAAAGTTTTGATTTCAGAAATTATTTAATGTCTACCAACGGAGACGAAAATAAGTTGGATAGGCAGACGGACAACCAAAAAACCTCAAAGAGAGCACTGCGGGGTTTTGTTTCAGTATCCGAAGCAGCTAAGTTTTTAGGCGTCTCCCCCGACACTCTCCGCAACTGGGAAGCTTCAGGAAAACTAATCCCGGCCAGAACCGAAGGCGGAGCAAGAAGATACAGTCCCGCAATTTTAGTCGAATATAAAAAAAGCTTAAAACCACTTCCTAAAACTTCTGTCGGCTTAACATCCGTTTCAAAAGCTGCCGAAGAACTCCGGGTCTCCGCCGACACCATCAGGAATTGGGATAAAAAAGGAATCATTAAGGCTGAGCGCACTGAGGGAGGCTTAAGAAGATTTACCCGCTCCGAGATTAAGAGACTTCAAGCTGAATTAAATATCAATCCATCTCAAAATATATCAAATAACAGCACTCCTCCTTATACGCAAACTGCTGAATTGAAAAAGGATATCGTTCTTACTACCGACAAACCTATCCTCAAAAATATTCAAGCCTTATCAAGCGCTGATTTTGCTAACTACCCCGGAACAGCAGTTTCAGAAAATCCGGATGTTCCTACTTCCAGAGTTTTAAGGGTCAAACCTTTAACCGCTTTTTTAAGCATTTTCTTAGTAGCCTTTTTGGGTGCTGCTGCCATCTTCGCAACAAAATATATTGATCTAAATAAAAGCCTACCTAACTATGTCAAAACAGATAATTCATTCACATCCCCTTCTTCGGGAGACTTGGGAGAAGTTCTTGCAGAATCTACTCCTTCAGGATCTCTGCTTCAGATAAATCTGGATACTC